>NZ_JBIMBV010000029.1:0-38041 GCF_048551735.1 Acinetobacter legionensis | reverse complement strand
AACTACCGCTGCGTTGTATATGGTGGGCGCTGACGGGATCGAACCGCCGACATTCTGCTTGTAAGGCAGACGCTCTACCAACTGAGCTAAGCGCCCTAAACTAGAAAAAATAAAAAACTATTTAAATTCTAATTAGGTATTACATCTTACTACAAAATCATTGTAAAGTGGCGCAGCGGACGGGACTCGAACCCGCGACCCTCGGCGTGACAGGCCGATATTCTAACCAACTGAACTACCGCTGCACTTTTAACAATAAAATTGCTACACATACGATGATTGAATTTAAGTGGCGCAGCGGACGGGACTCGAACCCGCGACCCTCGGCGTGACAGGCCGATATTCTAACCAACTGAACTACCGCTGCACTAAAAAATTCAACGTTAAAGCTTGGTGGGCGCTGACGGGATCGAACCGCCGACATTCTGCTTGTAAGGCAGACGCTCTACCAACTGAGCTAAGCGCCCTAACGACTTCATCGTTTGTGAGGTGCATTATAGAGAATCTTTACTGAGTGTCAAACGCTTTTCTCGATGTTTTACCTATTTTAGATTTGAGTGATTAAAAAATAGATCATTTTTGTTTTAATTGGTGTTTTTTGTTTATTATTTATCTATTTATAAAGTTTTAAAACCTGTATTTAAATAAATTTAGCTGATCATTTAATCACTATTTTAATCGTATTATTCATTTCATCTAGACTTAATAAGATTTTCAGTGATTAAAAATACCGAATAAAGGCTATTCGGATTTATCCACTTCATTCAGATTTTTTATAGTAAGTTTTGGTTCAGGACGTAACCAAAGCCAGATAGCCACAATTAACATGGTCACATCGGTAAAAATTTTCACAGCCAATGGCGCATTGGTGAATAACATAATCACCCCACTGATCAACATCATAATACTGGCGATCCACTTTGCTTTACGTGGTACTGTGCCATTTTCACGCCATGCACGAAGCGTTGCACCATATTTGGGATGATTGAGTAACCAAGCATCCACCTGTGGCCAACCTTTTGATGCCGCCCAAGCTGCCAAGATGAGGAAAACTGTCGTTGGCATTCCTGGTAATATTGCCCCGATAAACCCGAGTACAATAAAAACAATCACCAATGTTCGCCAAAACAAAACTTTCATAGATTAACTCAATCTGCCCATTCGACTAGTATACCGCCCAAATGATTTTGCCAGTATATTTTAAATCAATTGAAATCATTGTATTTTAAAATCACGATGTTCATCATTTCCAATACAGTCAAATTGAGCTTGCATGTATATCTACTTATTTGCTTGAATCTCAATACACTAAAAACCTTTTCTTTAAAAATAAACTGAGTGAGTCCTCAGCTTAGGACAGCATACAATGACAGACTACTTTGAGCCTTGGTTAAAGTACAAACACCCTATTGTTCGTCAATTGGCTTTTTGCATTGCCAGTCCCAATATTATTCAGCATCTGCCTGATGAATTAGAAATTAAAAATCGTTTTGAAGTACACGACACGGGGTTTTGGCAACAACAATATATAGATTTTCAAACGCGCTTAGATCAACTCGATCACGACCCCACCCCACTCATTGAATTTTTGCAACAACTCAAAAGTACACGTTTAGGGTTACGTTTTGAATATTTATTTTGGTTCTGGTTGCAAGATGAAGCCAATCAACATTATCAACTCATTCAGCATAGTATCCAAATCATTGAAGCAAAGAATACATTAGGCGAAATTGATTTCCTTGTTCGTAATCAGGCCACAAAACAGATCGAGCATTGGGAAGTTGCTTTAAAGTACTATTTAGGCGAATCAAACTTACAATTAATGCATTGGTATGGTCTAAACCGTAGTGACACTCTTTTACGAAAACTTAATCATTTCTCAAAAAAACAATTTCAATTTACACAGGCTCTAGATTTTAAAATTGAAAAGAGGCTGGCTATAATGAAAGGACAACTTTATTTGCCAAATCTTGCAGACCTTACTGTACTTCCCTCATGGATCAATACTCAACATCGATTGGGACAGTGGGGTCATCATATTGAAACAGGGTATTATCGGTTACAGCGGCATGAATGGATTTGTCCAGATCTAGAGCAAAGCTCACCTGTTGCACAATGGTGGTGTAATGGCTTATATCACAACACAAGTACCCTACAATTTTATATGTACCGCCAAGCCCCTCTGGTATTTTCTTTTGACATAAATGCTTAATTATTCACGTTTCTTATACATGGATTAACGAATTCACTCATAAAAGCATAACGATATATTTACGAGATACTCGTATACTAAAATTCTAATTAACGCGTGAAACACGGAGATAGTAATGAAAAAAATTTTAGCAGTTTCAATGTTATTCGCTTTTGTTTTAGCTGGTTGCAACACATTTAAAGGTGTTGGCAAGGATGTCTCTAAAGCGGGGGATGCTGTATCGAATTCTGCAGAAAAAGTTGAAAATAAATTGTAATTCTCAATTTTATTCTACAACATGAGCCTTATCTAATTAGATAAGGCTTTTTAATGCTGATTTAAATAGTTTTCTACTTTCTCTCGTTTTTAGGTTTTCATTCGGTTTTATCTTCCTCTATTATATTATTCAATTTACTTACTTGATCAATGTCCATGAATCATTCGGATACTTTAGAACTGAGTTTACAACTTCTTCGCCAGCCTTCTGTGACACCTATAGATCACACTTGCCAAACCATTATGGCAGATCGTCTATCTGCTATCGGCTTTAATATTGAAAATATGCGTTTTGAGGATGTTGATAATCTTTGGGCAAGACGCGGAACAGCATCTCCAGTTTTCTGTTTTGCAGGTCATACCGATGTGGTACCTACAGGGCATCTAGATGCATGGGAGTCTGATCCATTCTTACCTGAAATTCGAGATGGTAAACTTTATGGTCGTGGTAGTGCTGATATGAAAACAGCATTGGCCGCAATGGTGGTTGCATCAGAACGTTTTGTGAAAAATCATCCCAACCATAAAGGTTCTATTGCTTTTTTAATTACTTCTGATGAAGAAGGCCCTTCTATCAATGGTACGGTTAAAGTAGTTGAAACTTTAGAAGCACGTAATGAAAAAATGACATGGTGTCTGGTAGGTGAGCCTTCAAGTACAGATACGTTGGGGGATATAGTAAAAAATGGTCGTCGTGGCTCATTAAATGCAGTATTAACTGTAAAAGGTAAGCAAGGTCATGTTGCCTATCCACATTTAGCCATTAACCCAATTCATACTGCATCAAAAGCCTTATCTGAATTATGTGATACTGTTTGGGACAATGGCAATGAGTATTTCCCTGCAACTTCTTTTCAGATTTCCAATATTCAAGCAGGTACTGGAGCAACCAATGTTGTACCTGGCAACATGACAGTAACCTTTAACTTCCGTTATTCTACTGAAGTTACTGCGGATCAGCTTAAACGACGCGTTGTTGAAATTCTAAATCTTCATAATGTTGAATATGATATTGAATGGACTTTATCAGGTTTGCCGTTCTTAACTCCAGTTGGCGAGTTGGTCAATGCTGCACAAACTGCAATTAAGAACGTGACAGGAACAGAGACCAAACTATCAACCAGTGGTGGGACTTCTGATGGACGTTTTATTGCGCCTACAGGTGCTCAAGTGCTAGAGTTAGGTGTTTTGAATGCAACTATTCACCAAATTAATGAACATGTAAACATTGATGAATTAGAGCCATTAGCTGAGATCTACGAACAAATCTTAGTCGAATTACTTGCTTAAGTTTTATAATTTTCAATCAATAAAAAGGACGTAAACGCGTCCTTTTTATTGATATTCTTTGGAGTTATGACAGATTAAGTCTTCTTTATCCCAATCTGTAACTGAATTTGATCTAGATCTGGCACATGATAAGTCTGATCACCAATTTTCACATACTGTAAAATAGTTTTATCTTTAACTGTATCCTCTGCATCGACTACTTCAGAAATACGTAACCGTATCGAACTTGGCATTTCATTGCACATCAAGGCAAAACGCTCATCTGCGTCTTCCCCTTCAATGATCAATGCGACACCCAGTGTCTTTTTAGGATCATTCACACTAAAAGTCGGTAACTTCTTTTCATGCCATTCTACGACATTAACATAGGTCGGACTATTCTGAGCAGAAAGCACCACATTTTGTGGTAACAACATCGGTGCTTTATCATAACAATCAATAATATATGCATCAATAAATCCAGTAGACACCGTAATTAAGTGCTGTAATTCTCGTGTGCTAATTTTATCAATGGAAGATTTTTCGATATTCTTTATCATGAGTGCTCCTATTTAACCGTCAACAAAGCATCAATATTTTCCAATAAATCAGCTTCTTGGAATGGTTTACCCATATAATTTGTCACCCCTAAGCTAAATGCACGTTCACGATGTTTTTCCCCTGTTCGTGACGTAATCATAATAATAGGCAAATCGCGGTGAATTTCATGGTGGCGAACCAAATTTGTGACTTCAAAGCCATCCATTCGAGGCATTTCAATATCCAGCAACATCAAGTCTGGTTTGACATTTTCAAGTTGTTCAATCGCATCCACGCCATCTTTGGCAGTAATCACATCGAAACCTTGACGCTCTAGCAAACGTGAAGTGACCTTACGAACTGTAACTGAATCATCCACAATCATAATCAAACGGCGTTGATCACGATGACGTTGTTTGTCCTGTTGAAGATGTTCAGCACTACTACGAGTAGATGCCTGAACCTGTCGTGCAATATTTTGCCCATCAAGAATCAAACAAACCTGCCCATCACCAAGAATGGTTGCACCTGCAATCGCATTGATTGTTGCAAACTGCTTACCAATTGGTTTGACCACAATTTGTGAGCGTGAACCAATTAATTGATCGACAAGAATGGCAATAGATTGTCCTAAGCTTCCCTTGATCAGCAATACCGGTAATGAATGTGCAAGCCCGTGTAAACGTGGAGTGACTTGACTCGCTGTGAACTCACCTAAATAACGTAGTTTATAGCTCTGGAAATCGATGTCAAAATAGTCATTTTGAGTTTCAAAATACTCTTCCAAAGCAGCTGGAGAAATTCGAACAATACGATCAATTTGCGATAATGGCACTGCAAATTGCTGATCACCCACTTTCACCATCAAGGCATCACTAACCGCAACTGTTGTGGGTACAGTAATTGTAAAGGTTGAGCCGTAACCTAATTCAGAACTGACACTCACTTGTCCACCAAGTGATTTAATTTCACTTTGCACGACATCCAAGCCAACACCACGACCAGAGATTTGTGTTACTTGCTGTGCTGTACTGAAACCAGGATGGAAAATAAACTGAAGTATTTCCTCAGGCTCTAACTGTTGATCAGTTTTGATCAACCCTTTTTCGATCGCTTTGTCACGAATAACTTTTGGATCAATTCCTTTACCATCATCTTTAAACGATACAAGCACATCTGTACCTTGACGACTAATATTCAAATCAATTCGACCTGTCAACGCTTTGCCAGATTTCTGACGCTGTTCGGCATCTTCTATCCCGTGGTCAATCGCATTACGTAGCATATGTTCTAACGGCGAAACTAACTTTTCCAGAATATTGCGGTCCAATTCCCCTTCAGTATTATTGACTAAAAGCTCAGTGGGCTTATTAACTGTTGAAGAGGTCTGGCGAACCAAGCGCTGTAATCGAGGTAACAATCTTGAGAATGGTACAAGACGAGTACGCATCAAGCTTTCCTGAATTTCAGCTTGAATACGAGATTGCTGCAGCAATAAGCCTTCAGTATCACGAATCTTTTCAGCCAGTGTGGTCTTAAAATCAACCAAGTCAGATGCAGATTCAGCCAGCGATTTTGATAACTGATTTAGAGATGAATATTGATCCATTTCTAAAGGGTCAAAATCGGCATAACGAGAGCTTAAATCACCATGTTTTGCAATGATTTGACTTTCCAACTCGCCTTCCATTCGGCGTAGCTGATCAGCCAAACGTTGGATTGCCAACTCCATATCAGTCAAGGTATTACCTAACTGCCCTAGATCCATCTCAATACGTGAACGGTTAATTGCATTCTCACCAGAAAGATCAATCATTTTTTCGACTAAATCCGCAGAGATACGGATCATCTCATTGTTGGATTCAGTTTTTTGTGAAAGATCCCATTCACCCAACATTGACGGTGGCTCAGTGCCATCCCCCTGAACAAACTCATTAATTGATTGCTCAAAAATTAAATTGGTACGGGATAATTTTTCTGGAAGCTGTGCAGATACATCAACATATTCAATGCTATTTAAACTCGATTTTAAGCTTTCAAAGTTGTCATAATCATGTTTAAAAATAGCTGTATCTAGCCAATGAAAGGTTTTTTCCAGCAAGCCATCATAAACATTTGAGTTAAAATTATGTAAACCAAATTGTTCAAATGCATTTTCCAACTCATAAGCAATATCCGCGACTTCTTCCAATTTCACCATCTTCGCACCACCTTTTAAGCTGTGTGCAATACGTTGTAATTGGAGTAAGAAGCTACGATTACTTCGGTGATCAAACCATTGAGTTAAAATGCTTAGACCTTCATCAATCAGCTCTCGAGCCTCTTCAATAAAAGTTTCTTGAGCAATCATTTCAACAGGATCCAAATTCAGATCTTGATCAATATCTACAAACAAGTGATGATCATTAATTGCTGATTGATGATCTTTATCAGATTGTTCAATTTCAAGCTGTTCCGATATTGGATCGTTCGTTAAAACAATTTCATCTTCAATATATTCAACTTCATGCAAATCTGATAAATCATGGGTAAATTGCGATTCAAGTGCTGTTGAAGCTTGGCTCGTGTCAATCGGACGTTGCTGATCAATATTTTGTAAAACATTGAGAATGTGAGTCGCAGGATAATCGATTGCTTTTTCACGAATCAATTGAATACGATCTGCCACATCATCCTGAATTAAACGAATAGATTGAATAAGATGTGGTTCAGCTTTGAGCTGACCTTTGATCACTCGTTCATAAATCGTTTCTAACTCATGTGCAATCAAACCAATAAAGGTGGCTTGAACCATATTTGCCCCACCTTTTAAGGTATGCAAATAACGCATCAAATTATTTAATGCAGTTGTGTCATCAGGATGGCTTGACCAAGTATTTAAGTCATGATCCATCCCAACCAACAACTCATCCGCTTCTTCAATAAAAATGTCTAAGACATCTGCATCAAATTCACGCTGACTATGCTCTGAGTCAATATTCTGTTTATCAAGATTAATTTGTGTCAGTACATAATTACCCACTGATTCAACAGGATTTACTTCAATGAATACTGTACTTGACTGTTGCTCAATTTCCGGCTCTATACTTGTTTCAATAGTCTGATCATCAATACTTGTGTCTATTTCTTGGTGTAAATAGTCATGTAACTCAGCCAGAATCGCTTGTGTTGAATCATTTAAGCTGACCCGTTGGCCTGAGGCCAAGGTGTCGAATAAATGAATAAATTCTTGATGCGCCTTAGAAAACATTTCAAAAGCATAATCAGTATTTAATAAATCAGGCTTGCGAATAACTTGCTCATAGCCATCTTTTAAAGCCAGACTAAAATCATGGATGCCTTGTGCAGCACGATTATTAGTATGATCAATCAGCATCTGTGCTTGTTGTGTTAGCTGTTGGAAATATGCTGGATATTCAACTTGGGCTCGCTTATCAAACTCAAACTCGGCATCTAACAGTAGATCAATCTCCAGATCAACTAATTGTGTGACTAACCCCGTTTGTGAATGCTGGTATTGGTGTTGGAAATCATAACGCTCCCAAGCATCATTAAATTTTTGATATATAGTTTTCAGCTCAATGGCTTGATTACCTTTCAGCTTTAAAACATAGAGATAGTCACTGACAAATTCAGCATAGTAGGTTAGTAAAGCATTTTCATTTTTTGAAGATTCAGTATCTTCTTGAACCAATACTTTAAATAAATGCTCTACTTTACCACTTGCTTCAAAGACCTCATTGACATGCGCCATTGAAGAACTACCACGCAAAGTATGTAAGGCACGAATCAAGCGATTATATTGATCAGGCGTATGTTCTTCTAAGTGCAAAAAGTCTTTAATTGCCGCCAGATGTTCCTCTGACTCTTCGACAAAAATCTCCAAGGTTTCAGATGTTAAACTATCATCTAAAATCGTCGATTCAAGCACTACATCTTCAACAGTATTTAAGGAACCACTTACAACTGGATCAATCACATGCGGAGTTGTCATAGAGATTAGGTCTGCTATTACCGTATCTTCGCCAATCTCCAACCCCGTAATGACATTTTCATTATCTAGTGTATTTGATAATGCCAGTAACTCGCCTAAAGCAGGTTCTAAGCTTTGTTTCTGTTGTAATTGTTGCCCCATATACACCAAAGGTGCTAAAGCTAAATGATGCGGTTTTCTATTTAAAAACTCTGAATACAGTTTAAACTTATAAATATTAAATACTGCGCGTACATATTGTTGAATCTCAGCAGTAAGTTCCAGATTTTTCGTAATAGTACGATTTAATGTATCTTCAACAGTCCAAGCAAGCTCACCAGAACGTTTAGCCCCCACCATGCGTCCAGACCCTTTAAGAGTATGAAAATAACGGCGAATATTGACCAATTCTGTATCTTTAAACTCTTCGAGTTGCCAGCGATCAAGAGACGTTTGTAACAATTCAAAAATTTCTTCGAGTTCTTCTACAAAAATTTCTAAAATTTCATCATCCTGACCAAGATACTCATCTTCAGGTAAAGTGACATGTTCCACTAAATGTTTTAATATTTCTTTCATAGCTCAGGCTTCTATGTTAGTTCCCGTCTTTGGGACTAAAACCTTTCAAAATACAGTCAATCTGAATGGCTTTAGAAGGCTTTCCATTCAGTGCAATACCCACTTGTTACAGGAGATATTGCACGTATAAAGTATCAATCGTTTTAGTCAGGTAATTTAAAGTCTGAAACTGATTGACGTAATGAATCCGCCATACTTGCCAATTCAGAAACCGAACGGGCTGTATCAAACGTTGCCCCTGTAGTTTGTGAAGTAATTTCTTGTACGACATTCATCGTATTTGCAATATGACCTGCTGAAGCAGACTGCAATTTAGCCGACTCAGAAATACTTTCAATCAAACCAGCCAAATTACTTGATACCGTTTGAATTTCACCCAAAGCAACGCCCGCATCTTTTGCAAGGTTCGCACCACGCACAACTTCCGATGTGGTTTGTTCCATTGAAATTACAGCTTCGTTGGTATCGGTCTGAATGGTTTTAACCAGCGTTTCAATCTGTTTCGTTGCAGATGCTGAACGTTCAGCAAGGCGCTGTACCTCATCCGCAACCACAGCGAAACCACGTCCCGCTTCACCAGCCATAGATGCCTGAATTGCTGCATTCAATGCCAGAATGTTGGTTTGGTCGGCAATATCATTAATTAGCGATACAATGTTACCAATCTCTTGAGAAGATTCACCCAAACGTTTAATACGCTTAGAAGTTTCTTGAATCTGTTCACGAATGGTATCCATACCTTCGATTGAGCGGTTTACCACATCTGCACCATTGGATGCAATTTGTACTGAACGCTGTGCTACTTCTGCTGATTCAGCCGCATTTGCAGATACGTGGTCAATGGACTGTGCAATTTCATTAATCGCTGTTGATGCCCCTGCAATCTCTTGAGCCTGATGCTCAGAGGCTTCAGCCAATTGGTTAGTAATCTGTTGCGTATTCTGAGTATATTGTGCAACTTCTTGAGAAGTATCGTTAATTCGAGATACCAGATCACGTAATTGGTCAATCGCAAAGTTAATCGAATCGGCAATAGCACCCGTAAAGTCTTCCGATACTGTTGCATACGAACTTAAATCACCATCTGCCAAATCGGCAATTTCATCAAGTAAACGTAAAATCGCATTCTGGTTACGGTCATACTCATCTTGTAAGCGTGTTACACGGACTTTATCCGACTCACTACGTAAACCGAGTAGTTTAAATACTGCAAATAAAAATGCGACGAGGGCAAGGATTAAAATCAATGCAGGTAAAATCGTACCCACACCAGTATTCACTGAAAGTCGATCCAAACCTTTTAATAAATTATCCGATTGAGCAAAGATGTCTGACGATGCTTGACGTACTTTAAAAATCTGATCCGAGTTCTTCAATACAGAAGTCGAAGCAAGTTGCACAATTTCATTGTAATCAGCTTTAATACTCTCTAAAGACTCGCGTAGTTCAGGTTTATCAATACGTGTTACACCTAAATCAGCACTACCATCTAATTGAGCATTTAAGTAGGTACCAAAAGTTTCGGTATCCGCATTAAAGTCGTCAGCTGAAGCACGTGTATTATCAGAACCACCTAGTACTGAACCAATAGAACGTAAAATACGTTCCGCAAGAAATACTTGGTTCTTCGCGATGACAACCTGGGTACTTGGCATATTATCACGAGCCATCTGGTCAACCATTGCGTTATATTCAGCCTGCATCCCAGGAATCACATCAGCAACAGCAATGTTGGTATCATATAATTGGTTAATAATTTTCTGATGTGTCGCGATCATGTCGATATCAGCAGAAACTTGTTGCCAAATTTTTTCAACACCCTCTACTTGTTTTGAAGACGCATGAATATCTTTGACGACATCTAAGTTTTCTTTAAATTTCTTTTGTGATGTAACTAAAGCACTAATTGATTCTGCTGAACCAGATGCCGTCGCTTCAGTTGCTTGACGAGATAATGTCTGTGATAAAAGTTTTAATTCACCCAAACTACGAGTTAAGTCGTTATTTCGAGGAACTGTATAGAATAAAACCAAAAGCAAAATAATCGCAACGATGATACTGGCAATGGCCATTTGAATAAATGGCTTAGATTTGTCGCTTTCCCCAAACAACTTTGCAAATTCATCAATTTTTGATTTGGTTTTGGTTACTACACCTGAACTACTTTTTTGAGCAGTATCCCCTGTATTTTTCTTCTTTAGTTTAAAGCCCATTCAGCTTCTCCCGATTCGCTTAACTCTTAATTAGGCGTCAAAGCTAGTTTATAAATTTTTCTGATGCATTCATGTATTGAGGATCATTTAACAAACGACTAAATAAGAATATATTCCAAGCTTGATTATGCTGCTGAAAATATCCCTGACAGTAAGTTTGAAGGTTTTCTTCTAATTCATTATTTTTAGAAAAAAAACCTTTTTTATTAAAATGTTGAATCCCCAAAACCTGATCTACGATCAGCCCAACATAGTGGTCATTATGACTAATACATAAGACTTTTTGAGTAGGTAGAAATTGGCTTCTATGCCCCGTTAAATAAAAAGCCAAATCAGAAACTGATAATAATCGTCCGCGAATATTTGCTAAACCTTTCACCCAACCTTGAACATTAGGAACAGGTGTATATTTTGGCGGATAAATAACTTCTGAAACCTCACCCAAAGGAGCAACAAAATATTGCCCCATCATTTCAAATGCAATGCCTGACCATCGGTTTACTTCATTTTCATTGTCAGCGTAATTTTTATTTCCTCGCTTAGACAATCGAAGTAATTCGATAAATCCATTTGCTGCCATACACTACCCTGCTTGTAGATGTTGCTTAATCGTATTGATCAGCTGATTCTCATCAATTGGCTTTGTTAAGTAGTCACAAGCCCCTTGACGTTTTCCCCAAACGCGGTCGGTTTCTTGATCTTTAGTACTTACAATCACAATCGGAATATGCTTGGTGGCCGCACCGCGCGCGATCTGACGAGTCGCTTGGAAACCATTTACACCTGGCATAACAACATCCATTAAAACAAGATCAGGCAATTCAGCTTGCGCGAGTGTTATACCATCTGCCCCATTGGTCGCTTCAATCACCTCGAATCCATGTTTAGCTAGAATTTCTTTAAATCTAAACATTTCTGTCGGTGAATCATCAACTATTAAAATTTTTGTCATTATTTCCCCCAAATTAACCGTTAAGCAGTTACATGATTGCGAATAGCATTTAATAGTTCATCTTTACTAAATGGTTTTGTTAAATATTCGTCCGAACCGACAACACGACCTTTTGCTTGATCAAACAGGCCATCTTTACTTGATAACATGATGACTGGAATATTTTGATAATTTTGAGAATTTTTAATCAAAGCGCAGGTTTGATAGCCATCAAGACGAGGCATCATGATATCGACAAAAACAATATCTGGATTTGCTTCAGCAATTTTAGATAAAGCTTCAAAACCGTCTACAGCAGTGACAACCTCACAACCTTCTCTTTGTAATAATGTTTCAGCAGTACGACGAATAGTTTTAGAATCATCGATCACCATGACTTTTAAATTTTGAAATTTATCGTCCATTTAATGCCCCTTTCCGTAAGCTTGGAATGAATTGTGCTGTACAGATTTATTTTTACAATTAAGCATGTTTTTTTAACATATATTAACTCACTTTATCAATGAGCATTTCTTGTCGGAAATCTCACTTCAAACAGTAAAACACAGCAAAGCTCACATAAAAAAAAATATTATGCTTTTTTTTAGAAGTTAATTGTTTATTAAAATTTTGTAACCACATAAAATGGCCAAAGATAGTTTCAAAATCATATAACTTACATTGATTTTTTGGGGATGGCAGACTTTAAATGGATAGAATAATCTATTACCAAAATTTAGGTTCAAAAATAAAAAAAATATTCAGTATTTTGCTCTCAGTTTGCTTACTCATTTACACGTTATCGGTCTATGCTGATACACCTCCGGCTAAGGCAGTATGGTATAGGTATTATGATAAAAATGGGGTTGCTAACATCAGCACATCGGTTACACCGGCACACATTAAAAATGGTTATGAAGCACTTGATCGCAATATGCAAGTCATCAAACGCAACCAAGCTTATAATGTCGAAAAAGATTTGCAACAATCGACTTCACGCGCATCTGAAGTACGTAAGTTAGAACAAGATGCACGTTTAAAGCGTGCTTATGGCAACTCATCTGTTGCAATCAACAAAAGAAATGAACTTCTAAACAGTCTAAAACAACAAATAGCACTTCAAAACCAAACACTTAAACAGCTTCAAAGTGCAAGAATTATACTTAAACGACAGGAAATGGAATATTATCGCAAAGGAAATACCGTCCCTGTAACACTTAAAGATCGGATCAAATACAACTCAGAAAATATCGAAAAAACAAAAAATTATATCGAAAACCTACAAAACAACTATCGCTCTACACAAACACACTATGATGATATTATTAACCGTCTCAAAAAGCTTGAATAATCACCTTTTAATTAAAAGTTTTTCAGCTTTATTATTAAAGAAATCTTAACAAAAAATCTAAACTTTGAGAACAGCCACCCGCAATGTTGGATGCTTTTAAGTTAAAAGTAAAGTCAGATCACATCGATAGCGTAAGAATATAAAGTTTTCAATTTAAACAATCATTAAAAATGTTCAGCTTATTTTTTTATCGTATTTTTTTATCGTATAATCCTTTTTTAAATCTAAAAATTTTAGGACAGTTTCCATGCGCGCGAGTCGCTTTTTATTTGCAACGTTAAGAGAAACCCCAAATGATGCTGAAGTCATTTCACATCAGCTCATGTTACGTGCTGGGATGATCCGTAAATTGGCTTCAGGTTTATACACTTGGCTGCCAATGGGTGTGCGTGTGCTCAATAAAGTTGAAGCGATTGTTCGTGAGGAAATGAATCGTGCAGGCTCTTTGGAAACATTAATGCCCGTAACACAACCAGCTTCGCTATGGGAGGAATCTGGTCGTTATGTACAATATGGTCCAGAACTGCTGCGTTTTAAAGACCGTCATAGCAATGATTTTGTATTAGGTCCTACACATGAGGAAGTCATCACAGATTTAGCTCGTAATGAATTAAAAAGTTATAAACAACTTCCGATGAATTTTTATCAAATTCAAACTAAATTCCGTGATGAAATTCGTCCACGTTTCGGCGTAATGCGTTCTCGTGAATTTATTATGAAAGATGCCTATTCTTTTCATGTCGATCAAGCCTCATTACAAGAAACTTATGATGTCATGTATGACACATATTGCCGAATTTTCACACGCTTAGGTTTAAATTTTCGCCCTGTTCAAGCTGACACTGGCTCCATTGGTGGTTCAGGTTCACATGAGTTTCATGTACTTGCTTCAAGTGGCGAAGACGATATCGCCTTTTCAACAGTATCGGACTATGCGGCCAATGTTGAAATGGCTGAAGCAGTATTGACTGGTGAGCGTGCTGAACCAACTCAAGATCTAAAAATTGTAGATACACCAAATAAAAAAACAATTGCTGACGTTTCTGTATTTTTAAATACAGATCCAGCTCAATCTGTAAAAGCCTTACTTGTACAAGGTGTTGTTGATGAAAAGGGCCATGTCCCAGTTATCGCGTTATTCTTACGTGGCGACCACGAGCTTAATGAAATTAAAGCTGAAAAGCATCCACTCATTGCTGCACCTTTAACATTTGCAACAGATGCTCAACTGAATGCTCTAGGTTTAACCGCAGGATTCTGTGGTCCACAAGGACTCGTAGATAAAGGTTTAACTGTAATTGTTGACCGTGCAGCCTCAGTACTTTCTGATTTTGTTGCTGGTGCCAATGAAGTTGATAAACATGCAACTGGAATAAATTGGGAGCGTGATGCAAAATTTACAGAAGTTTTTGACTTACGTAATGTGGTTGAAGGTGATCCCTCTCCAGATGGTCAAGGAACAATTTTAATTAAACGAGGTATTGAAGTTGGTCATATTTTCCAATTAGGTACAAAATATTCTGAAGCATTAGGTTGTAAAGTTTTAGGTGATGATGGCAAACCTTTAGTCGTGACGATGGGGTGTTACGGGATTGGTGTAACACGTGTAGTCGCTTCAGCAATAGAACAAAACTTTGATGAGAAAGGTATTATTTGGCCATCTGCGATTGCACCCTTTGAAGTTGCAATTGTTCCAATGAATGCTCAAAAATCTCCACGTACACTTGAGGCTGCTGAAATACTTTATGCTGAATTACAGGCTGCAGGCTACGATGTTTTACTCGATGATCGTAATGAACGTCCAGGCGTTAAATTCTCTGACTTAGAGTTAACGGGTATTCCTCACCGTATTGTCATTGGTGAAAAAGGCTTAGATGCTGGTACTTTCGAATATAAAGGTCGTAGAGATGCAGAATCTATAAATCTAAGTAAAGATGAGTTATTGGCTAAATTAGTAAAATAGTTTTTTCAATAGTATTAAAAAACCCACTGCATGCGGGTTTTTTAATACTTTACTATTTATAAAACATTATTACAGCCCATTAATTTTTACTTTTAAATCTGTAACGGATGTCCCGATTGCCCCAAAGTTCCCCATCGAGCCATTTTGCAAACCATTAAAAGCTCCTGCTGCACTTGCTCCACTTGTTCCCATAATCATCTGATTGATTCCAAGATCAAACTTACTCGATTCACCTGTATTACCAAATACAAAACCTGTTGGTTCAACACCAGCATAGAAACCTTTTAATGAAAAACCATTGGTTTTATCTGTTCCTGTTAACTGGAAATTAAAATTTGCACCAATATCACTATCATCCGATAAAAGTGTGATAGCACAGCCTGTTCCCGTACCACAAATTGATTGAATTGCCCCACCAAATACAATCATACGTCCTTGAGGTGCATTTCCAAGCTGCAAATTAATCGATGGTTTAGCTGCAGTAAAGTTAATATCAAAACCGTTGTCCATTTTTAAAAATTTAATGACATCTGACTTTTCACTGGTTCCTGTAAAAATAGATTGAGATCCTGTAGGCCCAGAAGATGAATTCGCCCCAACCAAGTAAAGTGCAAATGGTGAAACTTTAATACCCGAAATATTGCTTGCAAAGCTCATTCCTATATTGGCAAAAGGTTTACCACTTATTCCACTATCTGTGTCCATGACAATATTCATGGTTGGGGTATTTGAAGCCCCAAGAAAAGTAATATTAACGCTTTGGTCAGCAACAGTAGTTGCACTTTTACCCGCAAGAACTAGGGATGCTTTATTGGCATCATTCACAGTCGAACCAAATCCATCACGATCAATGATTGACAGTTGATTCAGTTGAACCTTACTCAGATTTATACCAACATTAATTCCATCTTGCCCTGTTGTTTGGGAAAGACTTTGATCATCCATAGGTTCCATTGCCATCGCAACTGGACTTAGTATCAATAATGATATACATCCTAGCTTTCTATTTTTTTTCATTATCCTAATCCTTAGGAAAATTTATATACTGCCTACCACGTCACAGTCTAATCAGAAATTCTTTATGATAAAAGCATAACCCGACCAATAACGCATTAGTTCCGTGGAATAATGTTGAATTCACTGGTTAAACGACCACCTGTCAACGCCATTTCACCTAAACGCGCACCTGAAACCAAAGCACCATTCATTGAAGGTGGATAAAAGTTTAAATCTCTCGCTCTAAATACACCATCAACCGATTGTGTTGGATTAAATTGTAAACTTGCATTAAATCCAACCTGACCATTCCCAGTGGTTGAGTTTTTGCTGATCACAATCGCATTGTTAAAACGAATATCGCCTGTCAAGTTATCTAAACCAAGTGTAGAACCATTTGCTGGATCACTAATTTGAATTGTATTATTTGTAGTTGCCAATTTTAAATCGCCGACCACAGTTAAACGATTTCCTGTTCCATCTGCTTTAATTTCACTATTTGGAATAAGTGACAAATCCATATCACCACCAAAGCGAAGTTTTAGACCAAATAGCACATCATCACTTTTGGCGAAATTATTAGAATCTGAAACACGCTTATTTCCACAAGCTACACTTGCTGTCGCAATACCACCAGCACATGATGCATATGTGGTTCCAGGCAAATAACCTGCTGCCACTTCTGCCGCCATTACCACCAGCATGTTTTTTAAACTTAAATTTAAACTTCCATTCTCAACACCTATGCTGCCATTCCCTTTCAGCAACATATCAATGTTTCTTAAGCCTAAATAATAGTCCCTAGAAGTACCTGCTATAGGAACACCAGCATCATTTTTCAC
This sequence comes from Acinetobacter legionensis, assembly GCF_048551735.1. NCBI lineage: Bacteria > Pseudomonadati > Pseudomonadota > Gammaproteobacteria > Moraxellales > Moraxellaceae > Acinetobacter > Acinetobacter legionensis. The sequence continues at coordinate 20,917 of NZ_JBIMBV010000029.1, read as the reverse complement.
CTGACCACCATCAATCACCAGAATAGATGTGGTTTTATTGCCAAGCTTAGTTGTCCCATTTTTATCCACACCGTCCGTACTAAGACCTAAAGAAAATCCAAGTCGAGAGGTTTGAGTACCAGCTGTTGCTGCTACACTGTTTTTAGTACCATCAGTTAAGTAGTAATAGGCTTTATCAGCATCAACTGTTGTACCATACATCGCTAAATTAGCATTTAAGTTATAAAATGGTAAAGCCAGCCCCCATCGATTATTTAGACCGTTCTCGGTAAATAAATTCCCCGCGGCAACACCAGCAGTAGTAGTAAATCGTCCTCGTCTGGAGATGGCTTGGAACTCTCCACCACGGATTGAAGCTACCACAGCATAAGGACGATTAGCTGCCGATAGGGTCGTATAAATATCTTGTTTATAATCATTCAAACTGGTTAAAGCTTGACCATTACCAAAACTTGAATTTTGAAAGGTTGCATTTACAGGTATGGTGACTTGCTTAGAATCAGTTAGGTTTAAAAAAATATTTCCCGTATCAAAAGAAGCACGAGTTCCTTTTTGTAAACCTGTTAAATTACCAAACTCGAAGCCATAACTATTTAATCCTGCACCACCAATTTCCAAAGTTGTTGCATCTCCACCGCCAGTCAGCATAGTATCGCCCTCTTTGGTGAAATCCGTCTTCATACGAAAGGCGATACCTGAACTACCAACGATATCTTTTCCTGTATCTGTACCACTCGAATTAACAGCAGAACCAATTAAACTACTGGCATTTTGCACACCACGAAATTGGAGTGAGCCATTCACCATACGCCCACTTGCACCTACGCGAATCAGTCCTTTTGCTCCCGTTGGCGTATTATAATTATCTACATCATAAAGAGAGGTAGGATTTATTCCTTTATTATTCACCATAATTTCAAGGTTTAGTCCGGCATTTGTTGTAGAACTTCCGTTTCCATAACTACCTGTATTAATAAAACCTGCTTTTGATGAAGCTGGATCAACCACTCGTGTTAAATCCACATAGCCATAATTAGTATCGGGTGCCTGACTTGCACCTGCTATATTGCTTCCAGAATTCGTTTGTAATTTAAAACCTTCAGCGGCATCTATAAATGCAAAGCCTTTACCTTTAAAATTAAAATTAAAGTTTTTTAGAATTAGTTGATTTAACTAATTTTTTGCACTACTCTGCCCCAAATAGATGTTGGCATTTTGAAGTCCTAAAGTCAGCTCAACCTGATCTGTTTTACTTAAAAGGCCATTGCTGGTTTTTAATCCAATACTTGTATTTGACGCCGTTTGTACCGCTAAATTGCCCAGTTTTGCACTACAACGTGCTCCACTTGGATCACTATCACAAACACGAAATGAATCGACAGTCATAAGCATAGGAGAGAGGGATAAATCTAAATTCACTCCAGTTTTTCCTGCAACAGTCCCTATATTAAGCTTCATATCGGCTTTTAATGGATCTGTAGAAGTATTGCTCTGTTGTATTTTAACCGTATCTGCTGTTGCAATAAGCGCTTGACTGGTTGCATCTGATTCTGCGCGACCGACCTGATCTGTCCAATATAATGTTTTAATATTGGCTTCTTTTAAGCTTGCCTCAATATGTACACCATCTTGACCATTTACGTTTCTTAAATCACTATCATCTAAAGCTTGCAACGCATAAGCTGGTATATGTATAGCCAACAAGCTCAAAGCTAATGTATTTAAAATAAATCTTTTTCCATGGTCTTGTTTTTTTATGTTCATTCCTAAACCCTCAGATTTACTTTATCTTAGCAACGCTTGTTACTCGTAGAATTACAACTAAACATCATAATTTTACCTTGCAATGCCAAATTTCCATTCATACGCATGCCCATAAAACCGGTTTCGTTACCTTGGTCATAAGTGGAGTTGGCTGCAGTCGTTGCATCATAGATGGTCTTTTTTAAATAGCCGTACTTATCGGCTGTTGCTCCAGAAGAGTTTTCAGTGACTGTTCCATTTGCATTGGTCTGGCTTGTGAATTCATCCTTTTCAATTGATAATGCATTAAAACCAAAGTTTCGAATTTGAATTGGATTTGTTGCATCAAAACCCAGCTGAATCGCAGGTTTAATCCATGGTGTCCCAGCAGCGTCAATACCTCTGTAGACTAAGTCCACACCATCTAATCCAAGTTTCTGAATATTAATCGTACCTTGAATTCCTTTAAATACCACCCACAGTTTATTGCCACTGACACTGTTTGCAGCGCCACCAGCATCTACATATCTATTGTTTACTGAAAGTGCTAAGCGGCAAAACTCTAATTTTGCACACACCCCACCAGTATCACTATCGAACTTATAAGCATTTCCAGTAGCGTAATATGAGTCACTTGCATTAACCTGATTCAACACCAATTTTAAAGATAAATCTGCGCCAGCTTGCCCCTCAACCTGTTGCAAATCGGAATCAGTTAAAGCTTCCATAGCGGCCAAATGAAAACTTACCAAACTGGTTAAAATAAGAAGCACACTTTTTTTCATCATATTTCGCCTTATCTTATAAGCCTTTGGTGGTTATTTTCATATGCTGAATCAGCATTCCATCAATTAAGGCTGAACCTAAATTATTCAAGGGTGTCCCTGGTATATTTGGTGTTTGAGCCATGTTATTGTTTAATATTGTCGCCCCTGTAATTCCATTACCCGATCCTATAAAATTATCAACTGTTGTATTTGAAGCTGTACGCCAAGCTGCACCATTTAAATTTGTATCAGACCAAGTACGGTTCGCTGTAGTAGCATTTATTTCAGTTGTATTCGGGTTTGGATTTGGAAAATTATTACAAGAGTTGCTTGCACCAAAACCTGTACCACAAGCTGTTGCATCATTTGGCTTAGTCTGCGATCCAGTTAATGAATTAACCCAGTTAGAACCATTGTTATATTGCCACTGAGTTAATGTTCCAGATGTTGATGTGACATTACTACATCCAAAAATACCAGTAGTAGAACATCGACTATTCTGAAGCCATGTTTGACTTTGTAATTGACGCTGAGCATATCTTATTTCATTAGTTGTTAATGTATTTGAAACAGTACTTGACTTTACTAAATTGCCAAAAGAAACCCCTACAGCATCTGCTCCTGTATATGCTTTTAAAGTTTTTCCACCATCATCACTATAAACAGTTCCGATACTAATACTACTGTGGGTTGCATTGTTGCCTTGATAGCCTGAGATAGTTGAAGTACCACATTGGTAAATATTACAAGTTGAACCCAAATAGGATGAATCGGCTCCAGTATAATCCGTATAAATCTTTTTATAGATCGACTCTTTATTTGGAATACGTGCAATTTCCAAACTAAAATTCTTACCATCAGATCCTAAAATTAAAGGCTGATACAAAGAACCTAAAACCAAGTTGGTATTTAAATTATAAATAAAAATACCTTCGTCTTTTGCAAATGTTGGTGCTTTTGCATTTCCAGAAGTATCTAATGCTGGTGTGTACAGTAAATTAGTATCTGTGGTTTCTTGAGTGCTTAAACGTAACACTCTATTTTGATATTCTGCGGGTAAATCCCAACTACGTGTTAACGTTTTCGAATCAGTGCGTGTTCGTTTTTGAACTATATATTGACACCCAACACCAGAACCATTACTAATCGCTCCTGTACCACTGTTACCACAATTCCCTGTTGAAGATGTACTTAATGTCGAATTTGCTCCTGCATGGAGAGTATTAGTAGAAATTGCACTCATACTTTCAGATGCAATGTCTGTTGTTTTTAATTTCAAATTAGCAGCATCACCACTATTTAAACGGATTACACCAGCCAAACCCAAAGTTTTATTATAAAATGGACTCAAACCACCAGTATTAGTTGCACCATCTAAAGTTTGAAATAACTGAATTTTACTACCATTTAAACTAAAGTTATTCCAAATTGCTTGCAACCGAATCCGATTTTCTCGATTTGTTATTTCGGTTCCATTACCTCGAGTGCCTGTACTTGTTCCATATTGGAACTGGTTTGGATCACCATCTTTTTTGTTTGGATTTCGGACAAAAGCATCTGCCCACATCCCTAGTTTAAGCTTATAAGCATCTGAACCCTCGGCATCCAATGTTCCAGTCTCAAAAGCAGGTGCTTCTAAAGCTAAATAAGTGACTTTGCCTGTGTCCGTATTTTTTGAGCCACCTGCAATATCTGGCGTAAATGTTGGGACTGCATCCATCGTATCTACTTTCAAAATCCAAGGATTAGTTGCAGTTCCCCAGCTTTTGATTGCATTAATTGCTGTTGCAACACCTGAAGTGTTTTTAAGCATTCCCACCCGTTCATTGATATCATTTGGATCTGCATCATTGGCTTTAGAAAGTGCTAAACCGTATAAAAATAAATCCGCTTTTCCTACAGCCAAATCACCAGAATCAATGCTGTTATTTTTATTAGTGTCTGCGGCCGTAAGACTTAATGGTCCAACAGGAATATAGTTAATAGATCCCGTATCTTTAGTTCGATCTAATAATTGTGTAGCTGTTTCATTAACACCAACGCCACGAAAAACCATATAAGCATCTTGAGGAAGTAAGGCAATCCCTTCACCCGTTGTATTACTTAACTTTTCATCTGACATTTCTTCAAGTGCGAAGCAAGATTGACTGATCAATAAGCCAATAAAACTCGCTAAAACGGTTTTATGAAATTTTACCGTATAATTGAGTGTAGTCATCCACGACCTTCCTGTGTTATACGATGCTCCGCACCATATTTTATTTTATTTCTTAAATTTTCACTTCAACTGTATAAAATTATCTTCCCTTGTTCATACAGTTTTGTTATCTATATCACATTTTATATTATGCAATATTTTTTATTATGACAAAGTCTTTTATGTAAAATATACGATTTTCCGATAAACGAATATTCGTAGACAATGAAAAGCAATAGCCTTTAACGCTATTGCTTTATAGATCTTCAAATAGTTGGGTTAACAAAATTTTAAAGAACCATAACAGTTGGTTGAAACTTCTTGGTTCGTTAATTTTAAATTTTGAAGTGTTAATCTTGCTGGATTTGTGGCCGTATATGGACCAATATCAATATTCAGAGTTTTGGTAATTGGCGCACTGACTAATGCTGTAATTGCATCTCCAAGTCCTAAATCAATTGGATTATCTGCTAATTGTTTAGTAATCAGAACTGCTAATTGTGGCAAAACGGGAGAAATGTCAACTTTATCCCCACCTTTTAAATAGCCTAGCTGCACAGGATCAGCAAAAGACATCCACCACCCCTTTTGAGCAACATCAGTTTTTGTCATTTGGTTTAATGTCTTACCAGTAGTATCAGATGAATCCACATAACTTCCTGGCCATAGTAAAGCCATTTGTTGCAAACTTAAATAACCACCTGTTCCTTGTAATGGAATATTATGAAACATACTTAAAGCCTGATTAAAAGTTACATTTAAATTTAAATTACTTAAATTTGAACCTTGACCCATTTTGAAAGTTGCATCACATAACCATAAAATACATGACTCAGCATTATGATTACCCGTATCTCTTAAATTTACTTTTAATTGATCATTTGCCCATTGATTACAATATGTTGCCCCTCCAGTACAATTATCAGGAGTTGCCAAAGGAATTGAAGGAAGTGTTAACAAAATATCTTTTGCTATTGCAGCATTTAGTCGAGAACCATTTACCTGAAATGATGGTAATGTGAAACCTACTCCATTAATTTCAGGAACAGTAATACCTGTTGTACCATTGAGTATATTGTCTTGTGCATTTGGATAACTTTGAATCCATTTATTTATAGCCCCTCCTAATAACTTAATATTTCCACCAATTGATTGATCTTTTACCAAACCAAATTTACCACCTAAAGTATCAACTTCCCCTTGTGTCTGTGCTATACGCATAAAGCCACTAAGTGACTGGATGCCATCTGTTGAAGAAGGAGTGCTTCCATTGGTTAAACCTGCTGTTAAAAGCCCCGTAATTTTTTCAGCACTAAAACGTAAACCAACAATTTCACGAGTTGAAGCGGAGTTTGGATTTTTTACAGCAAACTCCATGAATGGATTGCTTAATTTTGCGCTAGTAGATGCTCGACCCGCACTTCCGAAATCAGGGGAATTACCACTTGAGGAATCGTAATTTGCAGGTAACCCACTCAATGATAAATTTTTAATATCAACATCACATGCACCAGCACCATTTGCACCACCACAACCTAGCTGCAAGTTTTTAATATTTGCATTTAAGTCCATTTCTGCTTCAAGTCCAAGTTTATAAAAACCAACGTTTGAACCACTACTATATTTACTCATTAAATTAGTAGAATCATTTGGTGCAAGATAAGCTAGACTCATCAAAGCTTGGCCTGTGGTTTCAGACAGTTGTTCATCTGACATACTTTTTAAAGTTGTAGGTTCTGCGTATACATTAAATACTGCAAAAGCACTTAAAGAAAAAAGTGTTAAACATAAAGGCTTTATTTTCAGCATGAACATCTCCTTATCCTTAGACTATGTTCAAAATTGTGAATCTCTATTATTTTAATAACGCAGCCAGTTCTTAGATAAATCTCATAAAATTTAGGCTGTTAGCGCTACAAAAATGTATTTTAGTTTTCAATAGAGAAATATATTGTGATTAATCTATCACAATATATTTCTGTTAAGACTAAATTTCCGACAAAATGATTGTAATTTTTATTGAAAAATTATGATGCTATAAAATAAAAAAACTCTAAAACTCATTACAAGGAAAAATCCACGCAAATTCAACTATCAACCCAAAGCTAAGGACGTCTATAAAATCGATGGCTATTCAGAATTGGTTTTTATTTAGAGCAAGATTCAAAACAAATTGGAATAAATTTAAATGGTGTAGATAAAGACTATATTAATAATACAGCACTATAAGAATCAGTTTCTAAATTTTTGGTCTTATAGATAGCTATCTAGTATTATTTACAGGAACTTATCAGCCAATGGAAACACTTATCTTTGACAGCCACTAACTGACTTTAAAATACTCTTCCAACACCAAAGATATCTGCGGTAATCGTATTTAACATATAAAAACCCACAAAAGTGGGTTTTAAAATATTTATACAGAAAATTAATTCATCAAAATATTAAAGCTTTTTGAAATCGCTATAACGTGATAAAACTAACAGAATTTTAATGAGCCATAGCAGTTCGATACTACATTTTGAGAAGTCAAGATCAGATTTGACAAAGGTATATTTACTCGTTGACCACTTAAATCAATATTTGGCAATGTTTTTGTAATACCACTTCCAAATAATGCATTTATACCATCAGCACTATCAACTGAAACTTTATAAGGTGCAGTAGCAAGATATGTACCTAAAATTGACGCTACTTGGCTATATACTGAAGAAATATCAACTTCTCCTTGCGGGTTTAACTTACCTAAATTAATTGGATCTTGCATAGATAACCACCATCCATTTTGAGCAACCTCTTTAGCTCCGGGCCACTGGATTTGCCCCGCTTGCAATGACAAATAACCTGCACTACTGATTGGTATATTATGGATATAGCCTAACCCTTCACTAAACTGAATATCCCCTTTTAAATTAACTAGATTTGTATTTAGTTTAATAAAAGTATCTTGTTTTGCACATATGCCTAAAATCTTAATACAATCAGCCATATGAACACCTAATTGCCCAGCTGTTTCAGTCAAAGGAATAGCAGGAATATCCGTGACAGCTAGTACATTTGCTGACTTCATACGATTGCCCAGTACTTGTGCATTATTAATAACAAAGTCTGCTTTTAGTGAAGGAATCACAATTCCTTTATTATCACTGTTCACATTACCAGCTGTATACTTTTGATTACTACCACAACCACTAGTACACAACGGAGGTAAAACATTTACATCCGCATAAGATGTAACTTGTTCAGAATTTTTTAAACCAAACGTTGATTGCGCGGTCGTTGCTGTACCATACCCACTAATTTGCATGAAACCAGATAATGTATTGATTCCATTAGGTGTATTATTATTAGTTCCAGCCGACAATAGACCGACTATTTTATCAGCACTTAATCGTAAACCAACTATTTCCCTTGTAGACGCTTTATCCGGGTTCTTTATTGCAAACTCAAGAAATGGATTAGTTAGTACTGCATCTGAAGAGGCTCTTTCTTCGTTAGTCATAGCGACATTCCCGTCACTATTTAATTTTAAGCCGCTCAAACTTAAATTATCAATATCAATGTCACAATCTCCAGCACCATTCATACCACCACAACCAAGTTGTAATTTTTTTATGTTCGCATTTATTGATACTTCTGCTTCTAAGCCTAATTTATAAAAACCAACATTTTTCGCACCATTCACTCGCTGAGATTCAAGATTGCTAGCATCTGTAGGTGCTGTATACGTCAAACTCATCAATGCTTGACCTGTCGTTTCTGATAATTGCTCATCAGTCAGTGCTTGTAATGTTGCAGCATAAGTAGCATTTATCCCTAAACCACTCAATGCTAGCAATACAAAACTTAAATATTTTCTTTGGGACATCTTACGCTTCCATCCTTAGCAAAGCTTGACCTTATTACTTATGTTAAATTACCCTTCGAGATAAGAATAAATAACATGATATAAATTACATTTAGATTTAATGTTTATTTGTATCATAGATCGAAATTCAGACCGAATAAAAATTTGTATTTTCCGATAAAAAACAATAATTTCACATAAATTAAAATTTTATTTAACTAAACTTAACTCTCATTCTATTATAAAATTTTTATTATAAAATAATGTCTAAATCATATTTATTATGTTGGTGAACACATAAAGAAGCAAGTGATATACACTTGCTTCTTTCATCTCATTTTTTAATTTAAGCTTTAGGTAAGGTTACCCCAACCTGACCTTGGTATTTACCACCACGATCTTTATAAGAAGTTTCACAGACTTCATCAGATTCAAAAAACAGCATTTGAGCAACACCTTCACCAGCATAAATACGTGCAGGTAAATTCGTTGTATTTGAAAACTCTAATGTTACATGACCTTCCCACTCGGGTTCAAGAGGTGTGACGTTTACAATGATACCGCAACGAGCATAAGTCGATTTACCTAAGCAGATCGTCAAAACATTACGAGGAATACGGAAATATTCAACTGTACGTGCTAATGCAAATGAATTTGGAGGGATGATACAGACATCAGACTCAATATCGATAAAACTACGCTCATCGAAATTTTTAGGGTCTACAATGGCAGAGTGAACATTGGTAAAGACTTTAAACTCACGTGCACAACGTACATCATAACCATAGCTAGATACGCCATAAGAAATTAGCTTTTCACCTTGTTCATCATAACGCACTTGGTTTTCTGCATAAGGTTCAATCATACCGTGCTTTTCGCTCATTTCACGAATCCAACGATCAGACTTAATTGCCATTTATCTCTATCCCAAAACTGTGCTATTTACTGCGCTGTACTTTAACTGAAATTGCTTTTGAAAGGAATGTTTATGACGAAATAGAGCAACCCAAGTCTGTAAGTAAACGTACAAACTTAAGTTTAACTAACATCGATTTTTAAAGGCTTAAAAGTGCTGAATAGCTCAGAGGTACAGTAAAACTCACTAAAACTAAAGATGCAGTTCTTTGCATATTGCGCTGATTGAGCCACGTCACTTTATTACTGCAAATTACAGAACCAATAAATGTCCAAAAAAATGCAATGGGGATGATTAACAATAAAAACACCAACATATGTGAAGTATAAGCAGATGCATTTTGCCAAACGTATGTTGGGAAAATTGCAGAAGCAAAAAGAAGTGCTTTCGGGTTTAAAAGGGTTGCAAAAAATAACTCACGCGCCCGAATTGTCGCATGACTAAAGTTTTCATCTCGATTTGCTGTACGCCATAATTTTAAAGCAAGAAATAAAATATAACCTGCACTAAATAATTTAAGAATAACAGGTACACTTGGAAACTGTTTAGACACAGATCCAATAATTAATCCCCAAATCGAAATGGAGATCAGATAGCCAAGTGCTTCTGCTGGAATTAATGCAAGAGATTTTCTAATTCCAACTTGAATCCCAGAAGATGCTAAAAGTGTATTGGTTGGTCCTGGTGTCAAAAGAATCGTCACCACCAAGCCAATAAAAAACCATGAAATCATCAAATGACCTCATCAATGGATTGACCGCAGATTAAATCTTTTAAATTGAATTGGCAAAAAAATAATTGTAAGAGAACTTATTAAAGAACATTATCCCAGATTAAAATACATTTAATTTTCAATGCATTGATAACTTAAAATCCGATAAAAACTGCAAAGTCACTGGTCGAAGAAATACTGCTTTATGTCCAAATTTAAACTTAAAAATTAATAATAATATCTTTTAAATCAGTATGTTTATTCCAAAATAGAACATTGATTAGCCATAAAATAAGAAGTAGTTCCAATATAGGCAGACCTAGTTACGAATAGAGGGCTTTTTTAAGTAAATTTTCAGTTTTATTGACTATTCTTTATCCATATTTTTCCCTTACTCATTAGGTTTTTGTCAGAAAGGTTGTCGTTTTTATCTACATTGATGCACAATAGTGACCTTTCTTGCATTTTCTACTTTTATGGCAAAGCATTTTTTTCAGTCTTGGCTCCCGAGTCCAGAGCGAGTCAACAATTTGAAATTCATGAAGATTTTTGGCGATAAAGCCTTAAGTCCTCAGCTTTGGTATGTCAATCGAAAATCGATTTCTAAGGCAATGTTTATTGGCACGTTTTGGGGCATCTTGCCTATTCCATTCCACACCTTATTAATTATTTTTTCAGTATTATTCTTTGAAGCAAACCTACCCATTGGTTTAATTTTAGCTTGGATCATGAATCCCTTAACTATTGTCCCGATTTTGATTTTTGCCTTTTGGATTGGTTCCAAAATTTATCATGTACATATGATCAATAAGGAAATGCTACTCGGCGTTTTCCATCAAATCATTCATTGGATCAAAAACTTTGGACACGGACATATTGACTTTAGCCTAGCTAAAATTCTTGCGACGGGTTTGTTTATTGAAGCATTTGTATTTGCATCGCTACTCTTTATTGTGACACGTATTTATTGGCGTTGGAGCGTGATTAAGAAGTGGAATAACCGTAAAAAGCAGCCAAATACTCTCTAAGCAAGCTCCAACTTATTCTGGTAAAACTTTACTTCAAAGTGGCTTGTTTAGCTTTCATGTATTCAACAACGATATCTAAAACATAATGCTGGCATGCTTCTCCAGTACCTGGGTCATATGCGCCCCCGTTGGTAATATTGTTCGATAAAATACGAACACCAAGGAATGGTACTTTATATTGGCTGGCAATCTGTGCTACCGATGCCGCCTCCATTTCCTCTACAGAAGTGCCATAATTTTTATGGAAAAATGCAATTCGATCTAATTCATTGTTCCATACATCAGCTGAACCAATAGTACCTTCAACCACACGACCCTTACTATAATTAGTTTTTGCACGCTGCGCTGCCAATAACAGCTCTTTATCTGCTTCAAATTTACGAATCGCAATCGGTTCAGGATCAGACTCATCCGTAGGAAGCACATCAAAAGCTTCTGTCCATTCAAGAGAATTCGAACCCTCTCCAACAGCTTTTTTAGGTGTTCTAAATGCACCAATATTGGTGGTGTAACGACCTAAAACAATATCATAGACATTAAGATCTGGATCATGGCCACCCGATGTTCCTTGGTTAATAATTGCGATAGGTTTATAACGTTCAATCGCAATTGCTGTTGCAGCAGCAGAGTTGCTCATTCCCATTCTTGTTTTAGAGATAATCACAGGATACCCTTGATAGCTACCCTTCCAAAACGTCCAGCCACCAAAAGTTTCAACTGTAGAATTGCTTAGTTTTGAGGCCATTTGCTCAGACTCTACAGGTAATGCACCTTGAATGACGATGGGTTGTAAAGTTTTCTGGGTCGTTGAATTAGAACTTGTTTTATCTGAATCACTATCGTTACATGCAGCCAAGAACATCGAACTACAGATTCCCAAAGCACATAAAAAATTTTTTAATAGCATGGTCTACTCAATGGTTTAAATTAGAAATTATACCTAAGCAATGAATATACCAGTTGATCAATTTTCTATATTTTTATATCGATATTAAAGAGAAGATGATTTAAATTCTATTATTGAATTAAGAATATTTTTAATCATTTTAGCATAGTACGCTGATTAGCCCTATTTTACCTTACTCCTCATATTTAGCATTAATTATTTGATTTTTAAGGATACTAAAAATGGGCAGTGCGTATAAAATCTTATTATCGAGTAAGTTTAAATATTTCATTGATTCATTCTCAATTTTCCTCTCTTTAATTCGGTCTCTAAAATAAAGAGAGGACGCTTTTGAAGTTGATTCTTAGAAAATTCTATGTGGATCTTTTTCGGCTTTAGGTAAAGCTTGTGCAATTTTTTCAGCAATAGCCATATAGTTTTCTGCAGCAACATCTCCTGCAATTACAGAAGGCTTGCCTGCATCAGCATTTTCACGGATTTGAACATTTAAAGGCAATCGACCCAGCAACGGGATATTATATTGCTCAGACAATTGATCTCCACCACCTGTACCAAAAATTTGTTCTTCATGACCACAGTTTGAGCAAATATGCGTTGACATATTTTCTACAACCCCCATGACAGGAATATGTACTTTATTAAACAGTTCAATACCTTTAACTGCATCCATTAACGCAACATTCTGAGGTGTTGTCACAATCACGGCACCTGTCACAGGAATACGTTGGGCAAGGGTTAATTGGATATCTCCTGTACCAGGTGGCATATCAATGACTAGAACATCTAAATCAGGCCATAGCGCTTGATTAAACAGTTGCATCAATGCACCTGTAGCTTTTGCACCACGCCAAGCAACTGGCGTATTTTCTTTCCCAATTAAATGACCGATCGAAAGTACCGCCATTCCATAAGCTTCTAGTGGAACAAAATTTTCACCTTCAATTTTAGGTGTTTGTCCTGCATTCCCCAACATTGTTGGAATACTTGGACCATAAATATCAGCATCTAAAACCCCGACTTTTAAGCCTAGTTTGTGCAAAGCCAATGCGATATTTACTGTGGTGGTTGATTTACCCACACCACCTTTACCCGATGATATAAGGATGACATTTTGAATTCGAGGATGTTTTGGAATATCTCGTTGTTGTGGTGCTGCTTTTTGAATTGGCGGATTATTAGGATCTACTTGTGTGTTTGCCATTTTAGCAGAAGCATCAACAACAGGAGGAAGATTAGTGTGTTCAGCTTTTGGCTTTGAAGAGCAACTATGTCCTGCTTTTCCATGCTGATCACTAGCACAACTCGAATCATGTTGAATTTTTTGTTGAATCACATGCAGATTCAACTCTTGAATACCGCACTTCTCCAATTCATCTGCAAGATCATCATGAATTTTTTGTAAATGATCTGCTTCTTCAGGATAAGTATTAATTGTCAGTTGTAATACCCGACCTACAACATTGACTTGGGTAATACGTTCTTTTAAAACACTGGAATTTGGCAAAATATAGTTTTGCAAAACAGATTGGACTTCTTCCTCTTTCACCTCCTGTGCAGGAGAAAAAACTGATTTAAGCGAAGAAAGCCACGACATAGATTTGCTCCAAATTTGCAAATACAATAAATACTGAGACAGCTAGTTTAACTGTAAATTGACGTGAGGTTAAGTAAACTTCTATTCAGCTTTTTGAATGTCGTTATTAATCCTACTTATTTAGTTGGTTTTAATATCCAAAATAGTCCATTTAATTATTTTATCTGCTTGTTCAGAATGAACTTTTAGTTTTTATCATTTAGATTTCTATGGCAAACTCTGTGTTAATAATTCCCATACAAATACTGGATAAAAAAATAGCTATAGTCACATTGGGTCAATAACAACTTTATATAATTTTTGACAATAATAAGATCAATCTATGGAGTTTCTATTATTTTTATCTTTAATCATTTCAAGTTTAGCTTTTGCTAGAACGTCTACAACTTCCAACTGCGTACGTACATCTTAAGCATTAAGCACAATTGGTTTCTGTAGGTGATAGTTTGACGGAAATGTCATCACGTATTGACCAATCTCCAATTTCAATGAACACTTATGAACGTACAAAAAGAAAACAACAGTGACAGTATCTAACTATACCTATGAGATTGATCATTTAAATGATAGTTTTACTGTGTTGAATAATCAGATTTATGAAATTGAGTGGATTTGTAAAAAATATTAACTACAAGGTATCACTGAACAGCGTGACGCTGTTCAGTGATTGTTCCATTTAATTTTCATCATCTTTTTTGTGCTTCAAATCATTTACAGCTTGCTCACCTTTAAGCAGTGTTTCTTTTGCTTTATGTTTGAGGTCATCTGCAACCTTTTCAGCACCTAATTTTGCTTCTTTGGCTTTTAACTTAACGTCATCAATTACTTCAGAAGCTTTGTTTTTTAAATCGTCTAAATTTGTCATGATTTTCTTCCTATTTAATTAAGTCTCACCCTAGTTATAACAACAGAAACTCCATAAAATGTAAAAAGATGCATTTCTTTAACAATTCATACACAGTTTGTATCGATGTGTTTTTTTGTTTCAAAATGAATAAAATAGCTTATTCTGATTGATTGAAAAATCCTTCAATTAAAACAAACACTGAGTCTATTTAATGCAACAAATAATGAAAGAAAAAATTATCCGAGTCTGTAATGATAAAATTGCCAAAAAGGGAGATGATGTTGGTTTATCCTTTTATGCATTCTTTGCCAATAAAAATGATGATCCTGAAACCTTAATGCAAGTGGCAGAATGGTGGATTAAAACCCATCAACTTGATCATTTTGAAAAGGCAATAAAAATTAAGAAAATGATCAAAAATGAAGATTAAGTATTCATTTTTTTAAACAATTCATCATAATGCTGCATATGGGTAAAAATTCCATCTTGTCTTCTATGTTGATCAATTTTCGGAACTAAATCCTGAAAATGGAAGGATTGAACATGGGCGTCTAAAGCAGCACGATCAATCCATTCCTCAATAAATACAAAATGCCCTCTGTTGCGTAAATCATGATATAAATCATAGGCAATACAGCCTGCTTCTTGTTTGGTTTTCTCAACTAACTCTTTATATAATGGTAAAACTAAATCAATTTTATCCACTTGGATAAAGTCTTCGGCAATCAGTTTAAGCATGGATGATTTCTTATTGATATCAAAGCTTGAACATAACATGAAATGTTAACCTATAGGCAATCATTCAATTAAACCCAATGATGCACTTGTTTTCTAAATATCTTCTGAGTATTAAATTTTTTATTTAAAATTAAGTAAACAGCATTTCCGAAGCTTAAACCTATACAAAACGGGAGCAATAACAGTAAATAAACCAAAATTAAATAACTCAATACCTCGATAAAGCTATATAGAGCACCATCTAAACATAAAACTAAGAATAAAAAACTTAGCATCATGATAAAGATCAAAGTTATAGATTTTATAATTTGTGTTGTTTCGATGATTTTTTGAGGTGCTTTAAATACTTTAAAAATAACTGTGTAGCTAAAACACCCGACCAGCAGAAAAAACGGGGTGAGATAAAACACGACTTGAATACCCTGTGTTGGGCTTCGTTCTGAAGCCGAAATAAATAAATCACCTTGATAAAAATATAGAAAAAAACAAAATGGCACAACTAAACTGAGAACAGCCACCAAACTGGCAATTGCTGAGGCAACAAATACATACCAAGACCGCATGATTTTCTCCTTCTTCGATCTTGGTGTTAGTTTCTAAAATTAAAATGTAGCGTGTTTGATTAGGATGTGAAGTTTAGGTGAAGAATCATCACGATTCGAACTTTATGATCGGACATTTCCCATAAAACTGACTGCCGCAAACAGCCAAATAAACAATACGAAACTGCGCTCCTGATTAAAATGATTCAAATCTGTACCATGTAGAATGTTATGCCGGGTCATGCTTACCGTTGAGCTGCTATCCATCTTATAAGCAGCCAACTCTAAAAAATAATGATTCAATTCATTGGCAATTTTAGCTTTATGCCACAAACTTTTAATCTCATGACCTTTTAACCCAGGAACGATTTTATAGACATCAATAAACTTGGTGTCATGTTGTTTTAAATAACCATTTTGAACTAAAACAGCTGTTAACAAACCTTCCAATTGGGCATAAAGCAATGGAATACATCCCGCATACAACTCTAATTGATAGAGTTTAAAGCTTTGTTCTAACACAGCTTGATATTGTGGCTTCTGCTCGCCCAACGCTAATTGATCAAAAGCTTTAAACATTTCAGACTGAAAAAACTCACTGTTGATCACATCTAAAAGATTAAACTGAGTAATATCTTTAGCTTCATGTATCAATTGCCAAAAATACAATAGATTAAGAGCGTCATTGGCAATTTTAGTCCCAACAGGCTGATTCAATTGATTGGCTAAAACTTCAAAATAAGCCTCCTCCTGAGCAAACCCATTGAGTGTTTCAATAAGATACTGATGTTCATTTTCTGAAATATCTTCAAAATAGCGTTCAGCTTGTTTCAGAATATTTTTTTCAATTAGATTTTTACTATTTTGATTTTGTGGAATACGGATTACAGGCTGGTCATCATCAAAATATTCATCATCAATCATAGATTTATTGCTCTTGGGAAATACACGAATACACCATTCTATAATAATGAATTGGCAGTTATAAGAATAAGCATAAAAATCTACATTTGAAAAGAATTCACCTATTCTGTTGTGCATCTTCATAGCAATTACGCTAAAATCAATGCCCTTGCATTAACTTTGAGAAAGAGAGTTATATCCGTGCGAAATATTTTAGTCACTAACGCCCTTCCATACGCAAATGGTCCTATTCATATGGGTCACCTACTCGGCTACATCCAAGCAGATATCTGGGTTCGTGCCATGCGTGCAATGGGTCATGAAGTGACTTATGTCTGCGCGGATGATGCGCACGGTACAGCAATCATGCTCCGTGCAGAAGCAAATGGGATTAGTCCAGAAGTACAAATTGCCAATGTGCAAAAAGAGCATATCCGTGATTTTGATGGCTTTGGGGTACATTTCGATCACTATGATTCAACCAATAGCGATGAAAATAAAGCACGCTCGGAAGAAATCTATATTAAAAACCGTGAGGCAGGCAATATTGCGATTCGTCCTGTTACTCAGTTGTTTGATCCTGAAAAAAGCATGTTCTTGTCAGACCGTTTCATTAAAGGGACTTGCCCAAAATGTAAATCAGAAGATCAGTATGGCGACTCTTGCGAAGTGTGTGGTACGACCTATAATGCGACAGAGCTATTAAATCCACGCTCAACATTAAGTGGTGCCACACCTGTTGAAAAATCATCAGATCATTATTTCTTTAAACTTCCAAACTTTGCTGAATACTTGCAAAAATGGACGCGTGATGAAGGTCGCTTACCTGTTTCGATCGCCAATAAGTTAGATGAATGGTTTGAAAATGGTCTAAACGATTGGGATATCTCTCGTGATGCACCTTATTTCGGCTTTGAAATTCCAGATGCACCTAATAAATATTTCTATGTTTGGGTTGATGCCCCGATTGGCTATATGTCAAGTTTTGAAAATTACATCAAAACGAAACGCCCAGAATTAAGCTTTGACGACTACTGGAAAAAAGATTCTAAAAATGAGGTGTATCACTTCATTGGTAAAGACATTGTATATTTCCATGCATTGTTCTGGCCTGCGATGTTAGAAGGTGCAAATTACCGCACCCCTACAGGTTTATTTGTAAATGGTTTCTTGACTGTAAATGGTCAAAAAATGTCAAAATCGCGTGGCACATTTATTAAAGCTGAAACCTATTTACAGCACTTAAATCCTGAATATTTACGTTATTACTTTGCATCAAAACTCTCTGATAAAGTTGAAGATTCTGATTTAAATCTTGATGACTTTGTACAAAAAGTAAATTCAGATTTAGTAGGAAAAGTTGTGAATATTGCCAGTCGTTGTGCAAAATTCATTAACAGCAATTTTAACAATCGCTTGTCTGCAACATGTGCTGAACCTGAACTTGTTCAAAGCTTTATTGATGCGGGTGACTCGATTGCTCAATCTTATGAAGCTCGTGAGTTTTCAACCGCTATACGTGAAATCATGGCACTTGCTGATCGTGCAAATCAGTATATTGATGAGAAAAAACCATGGGCTTTGGCGAAACAAGAAGGTCAGGAACAACAAGTTCATGATGTCTGTTCTGTTGGAATCAACCTATTCCGTCAATTGGCTGTTTACTTGGCACCAGTACTTCCAACTTTGGCAACACAAGTTCAAGACTTCTTAAAACTTGAAAGTTTTGATTTTGCTTCAGGAAAAACGGTTTTAGTTGCGCATGAAATTGCTCAATTCCAGCCATTGATGCAACGTGTTGATCCAAAAGCAGTTGCTGCAATGGTTGATGCATCAAAAGAATCTTTAGCTGCGGTAACACCAGCGAAAGCAGAAAAGAAAACTGAAAAAACCAAAGAGAAAAAGTCTGAAGCCAAAGTGGGTGAAGCAGAAATCATTACGATTGATGACTTTATCAAAGTTGACTTGCGTGTTGCTGAAGTCTTAGAAGCAGCAACAGTAGAAGGTTCTGATAAGTTGCTTCAATTGACTCTAAATGTCGGTGAAGCTGAACCACGTAATGTATTCAGTGGGATCCGTGAGTTCTACAAACCTGAAGACTTAACTGGCAAATTGGTGGTTATGGTTGCAAACCTTGCTCCGCGTAAAATGCGTTTTGGTATTTCAAATGGTATGGTGCTTGCTGCTGGAAATGGTGATGGTGTTTGGGTGATTTCACCTGAATCTGGTGCAAAACCAGGTGATAAAGTTTCTTAATTATTGATTGTCTCATCCTAGACGATCATAAATCACTAAAAGGCTTCTTCGGAAGTCTTTTTTATACTAATGTTTTACTATACTATCATTATAAAAATGAAAAAAGGGCTAGCCTCAATATGGATATGTCAAAAAATAACAAAAGAAAAATATCTGCATTTATCCTCTGTGGTCCATTCATCGGTACATTTATTATCGCAATCACATTTCACAGCGAAATTATTTTTTATAATCCAATGCGGTTTTTAAAAGGACTCATTACACCATCTATTATATTTCCAATGATCGCTGCATTCATCTTGATTACTCCATTTGGTTATCTCCTAGGGTGCATTCCAGCTATCATTACCAATCTCTTATTTAAACACTTTTTTGCAAGTAAATTAGCCTTAGCCTCTTGGCGTTATAGTTTAATCTATGGGTGTCTTTTAGGCTTTATGCTAGCTCCTTTTATTCTTATCATCGCTATAGTTACGCCTTCCCCTTTATTTACTTTTCTTTACCTCCAGTTTGTCCTTATACTACCAACAACGCTGATTTGTACTTTTATTGAATGGATAAGAGCCAGAAATCGTCAGAATATAAACGAATGACCTCCCATAGCTGATTCGATCATTGTGCATATTAATAAAAAATTCGCTTACAAAAGTAGATTTTTTTTCATATATAAAAAGCGCCGTGATGAACCAATCCATGTTAAAAAATAATTCGTTAAATTAATTTTGATCAAATCCAATGAAAAAAACTGCCCTATCATTATCAGTCCTTTTATTCGGCTTATTCCCTCTTACATCACAAGCAGAAGTCACCAAAACATTGCCGATCATTGAACAACAAGCGCAAGTAGCAGGGTTTTACCAACATCAGCTGGGCAATACACAAATTACCGCCTTGCTAGATGGCACCAACTTTATGTCTCCCACACTATTTAAAGATATTTCACAGGACAAGGTTCAAGAAATTTTAAAGAAATATCATGCAGATCAAGCCAAAGGTGTACAAACATCGGTGAATGCATTTTTAGTTAACACAGGTAAATCACTGGTTTTGGTGGATAGTGGTACTGCAGATTGTTTCGGTGCGCATCTAGGCTCTGTATTAAAAAATCTCAAAGCTTCAGGTCATCAACCTGAACAAGTCAATACGATTTTACTGACACATTTACATCCTGATCATTCCTGTGGTGTCAGTAAAAATGGCATAGCAAACTACCCAAATGCCACTATCTATGTCTCTGAAGATGAAGAAAATTATTGGTTGAATCCGAAACAGGCTGAAAAAATAGCACAAGATAAACGTGCCAATTACTTAGCAACTGTAGAAAAGATCAAAGCCGCCCTTACACCCTATCAAGCTAAAAAGCAGTTTAAAACATTTAAACTGGGTGACAACATCAATGGATTTGAAGTGATCAACACAGCAGGTCATACCCCGGGACATTTTAGTTACAAACTAAAAACAACGGGTGAAGATATTGTTTTTATTGGGGATATTGTCCACTCTCATACAGTACAATTCGATAAACCTGAAACAGCAATAGAATATGATATTGACCCGAAAATAGCTGTTCAAACCCGATTAAAGCAGTTTGCTGATTATGCAAAACGTGGACCAACCATCGCAGCACCCCATTTGCCTTTCCCAGGCATTGGACATATTTACTCAGCAGATGGGAAGAGCTATCAATGGATTCCTGTTCATTTTAAAGATTAATGATTTTATTGTTTAAGTAGAATCTTTTTAATGATCTTTAAAAGCTCCTGCTAAGGCTAGAGCTTTTATTTTGCTTCTTAATTTCTTATCTTTTTCTTCCATCTGCGCATAAAAAACACCCCGTTCTCGTTAGAGACCGGGGTGTTTTAGATTTAAAAGCTGGCGATGACTTACTCTCACATGGGTAACCCCACACTACCATCAGCG
>NZ_JBIMBV010000028.1:0-46252 GCF_048551735.1 Acinetobacter legionensis | reverse complement strand
ATCAAACAATTTATTTTTCCATGCAATTGATTTAATTTAAAATATTAATTAAGAAGAATTATATTCTTGTGTCTGAGTTTTTGACAGGTTGACTATAAAACCAATCTAAACACGCTAAGCTTTATCCACCGTAAAATAATCGGCTTTGCACAAAGAAATAATTTAAATATCAATCTCAAACAAATAAGTTTTAGCGTTCACTAAAAGCATTTTTCTTACACTTATTGACCATTTGGCATATAAATTGCTCTTTGTAATGCATGGATGGCAAAATCATAAAGGTTTTAAGATGAATACTGAAATTAAAAAAATTCAACCTGAAGATGAAGTTTTAAGTGCAGGAAAGAACCTAACATTTGGTTTACAACATGTACTCACCATGTATGGTGGTCTGATTGCAGCACCTTTGGTTGTAGGCACGGCGATTGGTTTAAATGCAGCTGAAATTGCCTTATTAATTACGGCATCTATTCTTGTCGGTGGTTTGGCAACATTACTACAAACGCTTGGAATAAAGTGGTTTGGTGCAAAACTCCCAATTGTACAAGGCACTTCATTTGCTGCTGTCGCAAGCATGATCGCGATTGGTACAACTGGGGGCAATATCCAAACGATTTTTGGTGCTGTGATTGTCAGTTCTATTTTCGGGATATTGATTACCCCCTTTTTCTCAAAAATAGTGCGTTTCTTTCCACCGATTGTGACGGGTTCAATTATTACTATTATTGGGATTTCACTTTTACCTGTTGCAATCCGCTGGATTATGGGCGGTAACCCTAAAGCTCCCGAATGGGGCTCACTGGAAAATATTGGGATTGCGGCCTTTACCCTCGGTATACTACTTGTGGTGAGCCGCTTTGGTTCAGCTACAATGGCGCGACTAGGCGTACTCATTTCAATTATTGTTGGTGCAATTTTTACCATCCTGCTTGGTGTTGCCGACTTTTCAAAAGTGAGCGATGGTGATTTATTTGCTTTTCCACACCTATTTGCTTTTGGTCTACCCAGCTTTGAAATGTCCGCTATCTTAACCATGTGTATCGTGACCATTGTGATCCTTACTGAAACAACAGCCAGCCTATTAGCGATTGGTGAAATTGTTGATACAAAAATGGATAGTCATCGTTTGGCAGATGGTTTAAGAGCCGACATGCTATCTTCTGCGATTGCGCCATTATTTGGTTCATTTATGCAATGTGCTTTTGTCCAAAACGTAGGACTGGTTGCCATTTCAGGTGTGAAAAGTCGTTTTGTAGTAGCAACGGGTGGCGCTATTTTAGTTGTGCTGGGTTTATTACCGATTTTTGGACGCTTAATTGCTGCGATTCCGATGCCTGTTTTAGGTGGAGCAGGTATTGTTTTATTTGGTAGCGTTGCAGCAAGCGGTATTCGTACATTATCTAAAGTGGATTATCAAACCCAATCCAATCTCATCATCGTTGCTGTGTCGATCTGTGTCGGCTTAATTCCTTTAATCAGCCCTGATTTCTTTCATGCCTTTCCTAAAGTATTCCAAACTTTATTTCATTCAGGAATAAGCGCAACGTGTATAGCAGCAGTATTACTCAATATTTTCTTTAATCACCTTTCATTTGGTAAAAAACCTGTTGGATCTTCGGTAAAAAATGTACAAACGGCCATACATTGAGATAAAAAAAGCAGAGCTTGAATTGAAGCTCTGCTTTTTTACTTACCACGCTCTATTTAACCGCCAAGAAAAGCAAATGACTGAATGCTTCTCTTAAAACCATTATTTTGTGGTTGGCATATGCTTTTTAATAAAGGCAACCAATTCAGGATTTTTTTCAACAATCGCTTGAGTATGGCTGGCATCTTTCACAGGTAAGAACGTTACATCTGTACCCATATCTTTTAAACGTTGTTGCAATCCTTCCGTCACAGGATAAGGCACTGCCATATCAGCAGTCCCCTGGATAATCATCACAGGACTATTAATTTTTTTGGTTGCAGGTTGGTTCTCAGCTAAGAATTTTTTTACTGTCGGATTTTCTTGGAAATTATCGACCAATCCAGGATAGTCTAAAACAGTTTTTCCTCCATTCTTAACAATATAATCACGGATATCATCGGCAAATTTATTATGCAATTCATCTAGACATAAGCCATTTTCACCTGTGGAACCTTCCGCAAATTCTGCAATATTTTTTGAACGATCTTTAAAAACTTCTCGATAATTAAACTTAGGCTCATAAGCGGTCACACCAACTGTGGTATAAGCAGCGTATGCCAATAATTCTGCATAAACTTCAACAGCAGTCCCTACTGGAGCTGTTCCAGCTTGTTCCTTTTGAAGAATATCTCGAATTGCTTGTGGCGCAACGACAGAAATAATATAACCCAAACTTGAGGCAGGTGCGCCTGCGACAGCACCTCTATAATTGGCATCACTATTGGAAAGCTCAGCAGTTCCTAAAGAACCATGCCCACCCTGCGATTGCCCGACAGACATCCATTGACCATTGATCTGATTACCATAGCGCTCTTTATATGCTTTCACTGCATAAATCGCTGAGTTAGCCTCACTCTTTAGATTTAAATACGGATGCATACCTGGTGTACCCAAGCCTTCATAATCTGGAGCAATAATCACATAACCTTCATTTAACAGGCTTTGCGCCATATTTTTAAATCGTGGGTTAAATTTATTTCTACTTGGGGCGCAACTATCACCAACGCCCACCGTGCCATGCTCCCAAACCACAACTTTCCAACCATCTGCAGGTCGTGTTGTTTTGGGGATGAAAACCATCGCTGTGGCTTTCTTGGTTTCACCAAGTACATTTGGCATATTATAAGTCATGACTTTGACCGATGTAGCCTCATTGATTACATCAGAATTATATGTATTTTCAGATACATAATCCTTATTTGAACCCCAATTATTCCAGTTATTATCATCATCATTACATGCAGTTAATAATAATGCTGAACCGCAAGTAATAGCTAATAGTGTCCGTTTAAATCCTACTTTCATTAAAAAGTCCTCAGTTTTTATTGTTTGAACAGCTCCCTGTTCACCACTAATTAAGCATAAAAAAAAGCATCTTGCTAGAATGCTTTTAACTAAATAGTAAAATAATAGATAAATATAGATTGTAATCTTAAATTTAAATTCAAAAAATCAAATTAATGCAATAAAAATTCCAATAAAGATGATTAAACCAACCCAACGATTGTGCCTAAATGCCCAAAAGCATAATTGTGGATCACGATCTTTAGTTTTTGACCATTGATAAATGAAATCAGCAACAACCAATAATAATGTAATCAGGCCAAACGGAATCAATATGTTTTCTAAATATAATGCCGAACCAATCAACAATACACTGGTCAATTGCAACAAAGAGATGATTTCAATATCATATTTTCCAAAAAGAATAGCTGTTGATTTGACCCCAATTTTTAAATCATATTCACGGTCTGTAATTGCATATTGAGTATCGTAAGCCACTGTCCATGCTAAATTCCCAAAATAAAGCAACCAACAGGTCCAATCTAAGGGTTTTCCCATTGCAGTAAATGACATCGGAATCCCCCAAGAAAATGCCATTCCTAACACCACTTGCGGTAAATGGGTATAACGCTTCATAAATGGATAAATAAATGCAAGCACTAATCCTGCAAGTGCGCAATAAAAAGTCGCAATCGGTAAGAAGAATAATGTACAGGCACTCGCTGCAACCAAGCCAATAAAGACCCAAATCGCTTCTTTAGCAGAGATGACTCCAGTTGCGAGTGGACGATGTTTAGTCCGCTCTACATGGGCATCTACTTTACGATCAGCAAAATCATTGATTGCACAACCCGCAGCACGCATAAAGATGGTTCCTAAGACCATTGCAACCAGCGTTACAATATCTGGAATTCCATCTGCAGCAATCCATAATGCCCACATGGTGGGCCACAAAACCAATTCTGTTCCAACGGGTTTATCAAAGCGACATAGATAATAATAAGCTTCTAACCGTTGTCGCCAAGTGGTTTGTTGCGCTATCGACATGACAGTCCTTAAATACTCTATTTTGAAATATTCTGTTGATGTAAAAATTGCTCAAAAGCAGGTAAAAAAGTTTCTTGAACAATAAATTTACAACCATGCCAAGTATAACAACTTTGCCGCGTCCAACCTTCTTCTAATTTTAAAACACGGCGTTCACATAACGGATTGGTACGTTGAAATAAATATTTTCCGATTGGCTGCGTTCGGATGTGCTTAAACAAACGTGCTTTGCCATGGATACTTAAAATGGGAAATATACTTTTTGCCTTGACCCAAGGTTGTTCATCACAACCAAATAAATAACTTTCACGCACCCAGGAGGTGTGTTGATGCGACATTAGCATCCATTGACTATCTAACAAGGTCATTCTTTGATAATGCTCATGAATCGGTTGAACTTTAAATCGCCCACCTGCTGCCTCAGTCAATTGTTGAGTCAGCGAACCTTGTGCATACAACCATGCTTTTAATTCAGGAGGAAATTTCTTATCCCGTATTGTGCATGATTGTTTCAATGTTCAGCCCTTCAATTTTTGGATGACTCAGTGTAACTTAATTTTTTTAATTTGTTTGACTTGATCTTGCAATTATTCAAAACTAGCTGAAAAATCCATCAAGTTAAATATAAATAAGCTTTCTCTTAGGTCTAAAATTTAGCTAATCCTCAATACTCAATTACGTTCAAGCATCCTTAAATGCTTATATCACTATTTTGATTTGTATGACTTTCTGCTACATTTTAGCTTTAAAATTAATCGAATGTATTTTAGGGCCCCTCATAATGAATATAAAAACAGCACTCCAACTCACTATTTTATGCGCTCCTTCAACATATTGTTTTGCGCTTAACTTATCCAACGCCCCCATTCAACAAGTCACCCTGTATCCCACACTGGCAAAAATCGAACGAAGCTTTCCAGTACAAGCAGGAGAACAACTCATTATACTAAATGGGCTTGCAGCAAACTTCAATATAGACCAATTGCAATATCAAAGTAGCAATATTGAAGTCAATGCTGTGTCTCATACAGATAGTGCAATTGATAAACCTGCAGGAAATGAATCTGCTCAATTACGTCATCACATTGAAAGCATAAAAAAACAGATTTCTGAACAAAACTCGATTATTCAAGCTGCTGAATTACAAAATAAGTTCTTAGAAAATGTCATTAAAGGTTCCGCGCCAAAAGTCCGTAAACAGGCTTACGAGGCTTTTATTGCCATTGACCAAGCCAAGGCCGAGAAAGAAAAATTACAACAACGCTTACAAGAGCTTGAACAGGATCTAAATGCCATTGGAGATAGTGAGTTTAATCAGCGAACACTAAAATTTTATGTCAATGCCCCACAACGGGGTGAAATTAAAATTAGCTATATGGTTCCTTATGCACGCTGGCAGCCGATCTATAAAGCTGAGTTAAACACCCAAACCAAGCAAATCAAGCTGACACGTATGGCAATGATTGCTCAAAAAACTGGTGAAGACTGGAACAATGTTAAATTGGCATTATCCACAGCAACCCCACAAAACTATATTCAACAAGTTCAACCCCAACAATGGTGGGTAAACTATTATGAACCAGAACCAGTACGACCAATTTATCCAGCACCCGCACCTATTGCAATGGCTGAAATGAGTTATGATAGAAAGTCCACTGCCGCAGTAAAAAAATCGCCCCCTCAATTTCCACAGTTTCAAACGGCTGATTTAAATTTTAGTACTGAATTTCGTTCAGAAACCAAAGCATCCATTCCAAGCAGCCAACAACAAATCTATTTACCTTTAAGTACTGAACAATATGCGGCTAAACTTTCAGTTTGGGCGATTCCAAAACAGAGTACTCAAGCCACAATTAATGCTGAAATTTCAAAACTTGATCAAAATTGGCCTTCTGGAATTGTAAAACTATATCGTGATGGCGACTATATTGGGCAAAGAGCTTGGAGCAATAGCGCAGATGAAGCACTTCAAATGAGCTTTGGTACAGATGATCAAATTCAAGTTAAAGTCACTGATTTAACCGACAAAAAAAATCCAGTCAAAGGTACTCAATCTGAAACCATACGAAAACAGCAATATTCAGTACAGAACCTGCATAACTATCCAATTCAGGTTACGATTTTTGAACCTGAACCACAAAGCCAGAACGGTAAACTCAGCACTCAATCGACCTATAATATTCCACCGACTGCAACACAATGGAATGGACAACCCAATATCAACCAATGGCAAATTGATTTAAATCCGAAACAGATTTATAAATTAGATATTCAACATCAATTTAAATATCCAAGCAAAGGGAGAACTTCAGGGTTTTAACTTTCGGTTTTTATACAAAATTTAGCCCAGTGATTACTGGGCTTTAATTTGGTCACGTAAATATCATTAATTTTGACATTTATTAGAGATAATCGCCTTCTCTCTCTGGCTGATACAATATTTTTTCAATTTTTACTTTCATCAAATGACCATCTGGCTGTGGCCATTCAATTTCCTGCCCTTCTGCCAATCCAAGAATTGCAGTACCTACAGGTGCAACAACATTGACCTGCCCTGTCTCACCACGAAAATCATGTGGATAAACCAAAGTAATTTCGGTTGCTTCCGTCGATGGTGCAATGGTGATTAAGACTTTTGCATTCATGGTTACTACATTTGGAGGCATATCTTGAGGCGCAACCACATCTGCTCGCGCCAATTCCTCTTCTAAATGTTGCATCGTCACAGTCAACTTCGACTGATGTTCCAACATCGTTTCTAAGCGATGTAAATCTTGTTCTGAAATAATAATATTTGGTTTACTAGCCATGTGCCTAATTCCTTCGATCTTTCACATCATTTGGGTATAGCAGCGATGTTTATAATGGGTCTGTTGACATTTTATAAATAAATTAAGCCACAAGCCGTAAACTACAGCATGCAACCTATATGTCGGAAACATGAAACGAAGTATCAATAAACTCCCATAATCTACTTCTTTTATAACAGATATTTACTTCGATGTTTAAGCTTATTGAACAACCATAAAAAAAGCCCCCTTGAGAGGAGGCCTTCTCAAGTTAATGCTTATTTAGCATAAACGGGGAATTTTGCACAAACCGTTTCAACTTTTGCTTTAACCGCATTGATCACAGCTTCATCACCTTTTGCATCGAGGATATCCGCAATCCAACCCGCCAAGTCGCGAACTTCCGCTTCACCAAAACCACGTGTTGTTACTGCTGGCGTACCGATACGGATACCTGAAGTAACAAATGGAGAACGTGGATCATTTGGTACAGCATTTTTGTTTACAGTAATATGAGCAGCGCCTAACCAAGCATCAGCATCTTTACCTGTCACATCTTGCTTAATTAAAGACAACAAGAATAAATGGTTTTCTGTACCACCAGATACAACATCATAACCACGTGAAATCAATACTTCAGCCATTGCTTTAGCATTTACAACCACTTGTTTTTGATATTCTTTGTATTCAGGCATCATTGCTTCTTTAAAGCAAATTGCTTTTGCTGCTATAGCATGAACCAATGGACCACCTTGGTTACCAGGGAATACAGCAGATTGAAGTTTTTTCTCAATTTCTTCGTTTGCTTTTGCAAGGATTAAACCAGAACGAGGGCCACGCAAAGTTTTATGCGTAGTCGTCGTTGTTACATCAGCAATTTGCACTGGGCTTGGATACACACCTGCTGCAACTAGACCAGCAACGTGAGCCATATCTACAAATAAATATGCACCAACTTTATCCGCAATTTCGCGGAAACGTTGCCAATCTACAATTTGGCTATATGCAGAGAAACCCGCAACAATCATACGAGGTTTATGCTCTACTGCTAAACGTTCAACTTCTTCGTAATCAATTTCACCCGTTTCTGTATTTAAACCATATTGAACAGCATTATATGATTTACCAGAGAAGTTGACTTTAGCACCATGGGTCAAATGACCACCATGTGCCAAGCTCATACCTAAAACAGTATCACCTGGGTTGAGTAAAGCAAGATAAACTGCTGAGTTTGCTTGAGAACCTGCGTGTGGCTGAACATTTGCATAGTCAGCACCAAATAATGCTTTAGCACGATCGATCGCCAATTGTTCGATCACATCAACATATTCACAACCGCCATAATAGCGCTTGCCAGGATAACCTTCCGCATATTTGTTAGTGAGTTTTGACCCTTGTGCTTCCATAACAGCTGGTGAGCAATAGTTTTCAGATGCGATTAACTCAATATGAGCTTCTTGACGGGCATCTTCTTGAGTGATTGCTTGAGCAATTTCTGGATCAAATTCAGAAATAGAGATATTGGCGAACATTAGCGAGGTCCTATGAATTAGGGCTTTTAAGCCGTGCTAAGATTGCGCGTATTGTAGCATGAAGTTTGTAATTAAACAGAATGAAGTTTACTCCGTTTTAAATAAAAATGGCTCATGTTGAAAACATAAGCCATTTGCTAAAACCTACAATTTAAAATAGTTATTGTGCTGCAAACATTCCTTTTACATCAGCCACAATATTATCGATATTTAAGGCATAAGCTGTACTATGATCCCAAGCAGGATTGGTAATATAATTCACAGGTGTTGCCAGTGCTTTAGCTGTACCATATAAGGTATCTGTTGCCGCTTGAGGTACAGTGGTATCGGCTCCACCTTGGTAGATAATTACAGGCGTTTTAACTTGAACTTGTAAAGGTTGAGAATCTTTATTCAAGAAAGTTTGAACCACAGGTAGGGACATAAATGTATCTGTTTTTCTTGGATAATTTTTCAATGATCCATTGATTGCAACATACTGTCCCATTGCTCCCCCGAACTTATCGCCTAGTTGAGAAGAACAAACAGATTCTGCTTGTTTAGCAATCGCATCAGTCGGCACTTTAAAGACTTGGCTATAGTCTAAAGTTGGGTTTGCATTACGTAAGCCTGCCGCGATCAGAGCGGTAAACGTATCTAAAGATGCATAAACTGGAATCTGTTTATCAGGCGTTGCATTTGCCACGCTAGATTCTCCAGCATTTAGGATCAAATTCAGTTGTGACGCAGGTGCGACAGCAACCGTACCTTTATAATCTAAGCTTGCACGATCTGCGTATTGTGCAGCCCCCAAAGCAGCTTGACCACCTTGCGAGTGTCCAACAGTCACCCATTGTTTCGAAGCTTTATTGCCTAACCAATTTCGTGTTGCAACCACAGCATCTGTAATTGAATAAGCTTCACTTTTTACATTTAAGAATGGATGAAGTTCAGTTCCACTTGGCTCCCCTAAACCTTCATAGTCTGGTGCAACAACCACATAGCCTTCCGCAAGGAATTTAGAAATCATTCCTTTAATATAAACATTTGTCTCATTACGGCTTGGCGCACATATATCAGCGACACCGGTTGTACCATGCGCCCAAACCACAATTGGCCAACCTGAAGCTGGTGGCGCAGTTTTAGGAGTAAATACCAATGACGTTGCTTGTACTTCTGTGCCCTTCACTCCCTTCATCTTATACGTCATCACCACACTATCTGCAGCAACAGCAGTAAAATCAGTCTTGCTATATGCTGTAGGTGTGCCAACAACAGGATTTGTAATGTTATTTACATCAGTATTTGACGGCGATTCATATGAACCTCCCCCACTACCACCATTCTTACATGCTGTTAAAACCAGTCCAGAACTTAAAATTAAAACCGTTAATAATTTTTTTTTCATGTGAGTTATCCTTAAAACACAATTTTTTAAAATTAATTTATACGAGCTTAAGCGTATAATTATTTTATCAATACGTCAAAAAAATATGTTAAGCAAGTTTTTTAATCCCGATTTTAAACATTGATTCAATATCATAAAGACCTGTAGCTCTTCAGCACTTAAATAAAGCCAAACAACTTTCTTATCAATTAATGTAAATACTACAGTTGGGAAGTGTTACATGACACACAAAAACTAAAACATAAAATAGAATACAACTTTGATTTCCCCCTAATTATTTGTATTTTTCACCTTATTCCCATAGCCCCCCTTGATAGATAAAAAAATGATCATGTTGGGTGAAGACTTTTGGTATTGAAAATTTCTTCTCATTTTAAGAGAAAGCTAGGATGAGGGGATTTTTATATTGATTTATAGTTTTAAAAAAGCTTTATCAAAGAAGCCTAATGCATTTAAGACAATTAAATTTGAATATTTTTCCGACTGCATGTATTTAAAAACCATAATTGAATAGGATTTAAGCAAAATCCAATGTTGATCTCGAATTTATATGACTTTAAATTGTATTTAGGGCCTAAAAAAGCTAGTTTAAGGAAGCTTTCCATTTATATATTGGTTGAGGAACAAAGGCATGCAAGCAATCATTTTAGATACTGAGACTCATACACTCAATGGCTTACCCATTGAAATTGCTTATGCGCCGATTCAAATTCAAGAAGGGAAATTGAGTCTAGATCGTGAACAAATGTTCGATCAGCTTTACAGTATTGGAAATGAAAAGATTTCTTTCGGCTCAATGGCTGTTCATCATATATTAGAATCAGATCTTACGAATCAACCAAATTTTTCCTGTTTTGAACTTCCTCAACAAACCCTTTACATCATTGGGCACAATATTGACTATGATATTCGCGCAATCCAACAATGTGGCGTAGATACAGCTCATATCAAAGCCATTTGTACACTTGCGCTTGCTCGTCTTGTTTGGCCTGATGCTGAAGCACACAATATATCAGCACTGATCTATATGATAAGTAAAGGCAGCGAAAAAGCACGTGAAATGTTAAAAGGTGCGCATCGTGCTGATGCAGATATTATTTTAACTGCAAACATCCTTATGCATATTATTTATCAATTGAAAATTCAAACAATTGAAGAATTATATGAAGCTTCAGAAGATGCACGTATCCCACGTAGTATTAACTTTGGAAAGCACCGTGGTACCGCTATTTCAGAATTACCTAAAGACTATGTACAATGGTTACTTCGTCAAGATGAGCTTGATCCATATTTACGCAAGGCTTTAGAGAATGCAAACATAGTCACACTTTAAGCTTGTGATTTGTAACAAGAAAGTCATATTAGTGTAATTTTCATTCTTTATTCTAGGGTCAATTTATTGGGGAATAATTTGACTCATGGATCACTATTTTAAAACTGACTTGGGAATTCAGGCATTAAAAAACCGCTCATTTCAACTCACTGCTCGCCAAAGACAGTTACTACTTCTGATTGGCACTGATGATTTTAAAATTTTAAAGAGTCCACTCAAACAAAGACTCGCAACACCAGAACTTATTCAGCAACTTGAAGAGTTAGGTTTAATTTTTCAGAATCATGCTGATCATTCATCTGAAATGAAGACAAAAATAACGCCTGAATCATTCAAGATAGAACACTTACATCAATTAAATCAATGTACTAACCTTACTCCCCTACCTTTTCCAAAAGAAGTTGATAAATTAAAAAGTATTATCACTCAAAATCTGAATGAAAATACAAAATCAGCAGATTCACATACCACTACGCATGCTACCAACACAGTAATATCTGAAGAAGAAACACATGTTGAATCTACATCTGAGCTCATTTATATAAATTTTGATGACATCAAGCAAAAAATGTCTACCCTTCTACAAACTCATTGTGGACTGATGACAAAACAGTTGGTAATACAAATACAACAGGCCAAATCCATTCGAGATATTAAATTTTGCCAAATGCAATGGATTACCGCGCTTCAAGAAAGTCGAATTTCGCCACATGAATTAAACCTAACTATGCAACAGATCAATTATTCCTTACAACACCTACAATCATCTTAAAGCAATCATAAATATTGATTTCAATTTAACCCCTTAGAATGACAAATTTAGTGCTTTTAGCGTCATTCTAAGTCTTTTATCCAGTTTGGTATTTGGTTTTTTATATTGAACTAATGATACCCAAAATAAGCTAGAGACAATGACAAATTTTAATAAATTAAAGAGTATGCTCAGTTTAGTAAGCATGGGGATATTATTTCAAATCAGCTCAACTAGAAATTTTTTTGTTATGATTTTAAACAACTTCCAAAGATTCATATCTATTTACAAAATCAAATTGTCTGTTTTACAAGCATTCTGTAGAATCAAAAGCCAACCTATTATTTAAAATAATTAGACAATTATGACGCAATATCTTACAAAATCGACAAATCAAACAGCTTTAGAACTTTCAAATTTTTATCCAACTTTTGAACAATGTTTAACGGCTGTATCCAATATTAAATATCAAAAAGATCTACGCATCAAAAATGATCCTATTTCTTCTCAACATATATTGGTCGAAAGCTATTATCTTGGGACGCTTAAAGATAAGTTAAAAATTGAAAAAAATGCAATTCAACATGCCAACCAAAATCGTTTGGCTTTGTATCACCTTGTTGCTGTGGTACTTAATCATTTTAAAACTGCTTAATTAATTTTATCCGACTATTAAAAACGATGACAAATAAAAACGTGTTAAGCTTCCAGCCAACACGTTTTTTAATTCATGGTCAAAATTAACTCACTTGTTCAATAATACGATATATGCTGTCACTTTCCTTGCTTTCAAAAAGCAATTCAATACTGGGTAGTATTTTTTCACCATCCACAATGATGTGATCAATTTTTTGGAACAAAGATAAATTTTCTGTGTCTTCATGCTCTTGTAGCTTGTTTAACCAAGCCATTGCATTCAGCTCATTGCTATATTGATCCTTGACCCTTACTGTAATCATTTCAGTCATTTTTGTGTCCTCTTTTTTATGTACTGTTTTCTTATACCATGACATCACGCAATAATTATTTTGAAGTTGTTAGATTTTATGGCAATGTTAAAAAATAGCTACATTATAGTTTTTTATATCTATAAATCAATAAATTACTTTAAATACTTTGTGTAAATACAACCAAATTCAATTATTTCATGACATTTCAAAAAGAAAAGCCCGCATTTCTGCGAGCTTTTTATGTTGGAAAGCTAGTGCTTATTTTTTATTTGAACTGGAGTCACAAATTCAATAAGCCGTCATTGATCTGTCCAACTACTTCGTAGCGTCTTAGCGACCTACTGTAATTTTAATATAGTCAGATGCATTTAGATCTGCAAGATGTAGCAACATTATTGAACGATATGACAGCAATTATTAAATTGAATATTTTTTTTATGAGTAGATAATAGGAAAGTTTGATTGATTATATCTATTGCGCGTTCAAACATGAAAAATCTAAATTACAATATTTCGTTAAAAAGGGTCTTATAAATTTGACCTACTAAATCGTCTATTCTGTTGATATGTTATCGATAATATTCTCTCTCATAAATCATTAAAAGCATCTATTTATAGCAGATTTCGTATATGGATTCTTATACTTAACAGCTATAGGATTTTTACAATGACTTCCCCCTCCACGTGATCTACACACTTTTTCTAAGCTTCCCTGCTGGTGCTATAATTCAATTAACTTTTTCAACATGTGGGATACTGTCTAGACTGTGTGTACTTTAAATTTTCAGTTATCTGAATACCAAAACCTTCCCTTTCAATGTGACCATTCTTTGAAAAGGAAATTCAGCTTTTCTGAGTAATCTGATTAAAATGCTAAGTCCTAATGCAATAAACATAACAAATATGATTAAAGCCTTATAATCGAGGATGTTCTTGATCATACGTGACCAAAATTTATCGAACATGATGCTGCTCATTCTAGCTGCGACTTTGTGGTTAAAGATATTCTTTATATTTGTAAATGATATTTTTATTTTCTAAAAACTTGAGAATTAAAATAGCCTCTCAACTCATCAAAATACTTAAAAAAAACATTGAGACTAATTAATTTTCATTTTTTAATAAAACTTTAATATTTAAACAATACTTTTATTATTAATTATTATGAATTTTTTCAATTTAAATATCGTCACAAGGCTATCACGACAATATTGAAGCAATAGCCAAGTCTATATTTTAAGCGAAATCTAATTCTTTTTCAAAAATTCTAAGTTCATGTCGCGCCATAGCTAAATTAGATTTTTGGCGATCTAATACTAAATATAAAAATAGACTACTGTTTCTATCAAGTGGTCTCAATAAGTGATACTGCTTTCCTAATGTAATTAAAATATCATCAATCGTGTCGCGTAAATTTAAAGCTTCTGCTGTTTTCATTTTAGCTCTTAAAACTTCAGTATTTCCAGCAGCGGCAAGTTCCAAATCAATTCCTGTTCCATGTGCTGCTAAAGATAAACCACTTGTACTATCTACAAGCGCTGCTGCTGTGAATCCGTCAATTTCTGTTAAAGCTGTTAAGTCAATTTTAGCCATTTATATGTGCCTTTTATTAAAAAGAGATAATATGAGCCACTTCTAAAGCACCCTCATGTTTAAAAAATACCACAAAATTATAATAAAATATTATTTTATTATAATAATTTGTAACTTTTTTTAATATAAACAAATAATTATCTCTATATTACTTCACAAGTGAAATATTTAACTCAACACAAAAATTTATTAACATGAATTTATATTCAATAAAAACAATGAATAG
This sequence comes from Acinetobacter legionensis, assembly GCF_048551735.1. NCBI lineage: Bacteria > Pseudomonadati > Pseudomonadota > Gammaproteobacteria > Moraxellales > Moraxellaceae > Acinetobacter > Acinetobacter legionensis. The sequence goes on along the minus strand of NZ_JBIMBV010000028.1, from coordinate 31,670 downwards.
AAATATAAATAAAATACTTATTTATAGATCAATTTAAAACACCATAATTTAAAAACAATAAAACCCTTCAAATACAACGATTTGAAAATTAAATAAAATAAAAAATCAATGTTCCATAGACAATATATTTCCATATATACACCACTTATCAATATATTTATTATATTATTTTTCACCAATATATTAGACATGCCTTAAGATGAGCATTATCCTAACATTAAGAATAAAATTCTTAAAATATGGACTATACACAGTATTTAATTGTAAAAAGAATTAAGAACAAAAAGCTCTACAATTTTCTATCAACCGTAGTTTTTTATAATTTACAAGAAAGGATGTTATTTACAAGAGGGCTTGTTGATTTATTTAAAAAGTTATTAAGGTCAAAGCAACTATTAATTTTTGACAATGCTTTTGGCTATAAAGGAAAATCAATAGAACAGCAGAGTTTACTTACCCAAAACCCTATCAGGCTTTTGAATGCTTTTAAGCCTTGAATATTAGCTCATTTTTTATTAAGCCATTAACCAAATTTTATAAAATTCCTGAATATCTGACTCAAAAAACTCATCACAATCACTGTCATATACAAATGTTTTTTGTTCTAATAAATATTCAGCTTGATGTTCAATCAAATACTTTTTTAAAAAGTTTTTAAATTCATTGGCACGCTCAGGAAAAATATGCTCCCCATCATAAAAAATCATCACAATTACCTGTATAAAGCCGTAAAACACAGATACAGATTATACAAAAATGCATAAAATTTCAAATTAAATTTAAATACCATGACATAAATCACATTAATTTTATAGTTTTTATTGTTCAATTTTCTTCAGATGACTGAACTAAATTTATAATTTTTTAAACTAAGATATTGTTTAAATTATTTTTTCTCTTGATTCAAATATTGAGTTGATAATTTAAGGTGAATACTTTTCAAGTATAAAAGAATGGAAAGAACTAAATATCCAATACAAAAAACTCAAAATATTCCAATAATTATTATTTTACTGACTAGTTTTAGCTATCAATTGAGTAGCGTTGATTTTAGCGATATTAAAAAGATGAAACAAGTGTAGGGTGATTAAAATACAAACCAGTTGAAAAAGCTAACATGAAATTTGAAATAACAACCGAAGTTTTGATCCATGCACCCATTGATATTTTTTGGAAAACTCTTACAAATTTTGAAGATTATAAGAATTGGAATCCATTTATCCTAAACGTGTCTGGAGCGTTTCAAAAAGCTGGCAAGATCAAGCTAAGCATACAAAATAATGCAATAAACAAAATGTCTTTCAATATGATTGTGTTAGAAAAACAAGAAAACACAGAGGTCAGCTGGTGTTGAAATGTAGTCGTTAAAGGAGTATTTAATGTAGAACATAAATTTAGATTACAACAAATAAGCACGAATCAAACAAGGTTAATTCATAGTGAAGCCTTAAGTGGAGTTTTGTTAAAACCTTTCTTAAAGAACTTATAGACTAAAACCAAGCCGAATTTTGAACGAATTAATCATGCGATTAAAGTAAAATTAGAGAAACCATAGCACAAATCATTTAGAAAATTGACTTTAATCAGTAAAATATTAGCCCTTAATCGCATTATGCTTTGTATTATTTAAAATACGCCCCATCTAGCATTAAACTATAAAATCAATCGAAGGAATCCAAACAATTGGTATTTAAGGAGGATCATAGTGGAGATCAAGTTTGACCATTTAAGTAATGTCAGTAAGACCGAGATTATTGAATTAAACACAAATGATCGCGTCCTCAAACAAATGCCCTTAGCCAAAGGGACTATTTTTAATGAAGATCAATGTATTGCGTGGGTCAATGATAAAGAAAATCAGTGGACACAATACGGCTATGGCCCATGGGCATTTATTGTTGATGGCAAATTTGCAGGTTGGGGAGGATTACAATATGAGCATGGAGATGCTGACTTAGCTTTAGTTTTGCATCCTAATTATTGGGGAATTGGCAAACAAATTTTTGATAAAATAATAAATAAAGCATTTAACGAAATGGGTTTTGAATCAATCACAATTTTATTACCGCCAACACGGAAAAATTTAAAAGGGATCTACTCACTTGGATTTAAATTGGATGGTGAAGTCACCCTAAGCAATGAACATTTTATCAGGTATCGTCTATATAAAATGCCTGTCGTAAAAGTCGAGTAAGTATGATTCAAAAAAGTCTTCTGCGTGGTCATCTTACTGAGTTAAGCAAAATAACTGGATAAATATTCGAAATTCTCATCTTGCTTAGTTTCAACATTGCTCCTCAATTTGGAAAAAAGGAAGCGTGCATGAACTAAAGTAATAGTAAGCAATGACGTACTTCCTTGTTTAAAAAGTGTGGCCGTTTTAGTCCATGCTCACTGGGCAGCAATTCTCTACTTTAAGCGTTCTAAAAAATTCTCAGTATGAATTGTCATTAAACACTCACTTTACCCTGTCTTATAACATTAAGCTTTCAAAGTATGATTTTTAAGGCCTTACGTATTTTACTTTATTGCCTTTTCTTTAGATAATAAAAATAGGTCTTCATTGAGATGAGCAAATCTTTCTGCCAACCATTCATGGGTATCATTGAGTGCTTGATTGTAAAAGTGATGACCAAATTCTTCTACGATGAAATCAAACAAAAACTGCGCTGGAAAATTTCCTAGATCCAAGTCTAGTTCCTTTAATACATACTTTTTCAACGAATAGATTAATTGTTCACGCGTAAAATCATCAAATGTAATTATTTGCTTTTTAGCCATAGTCTTTGATTCTGAAAATAATGAGAACACATTACAATACTAATTCAGTTTTTATTCAATCTCATCGCGTCTTAAAATGACGTACATCTTGATTTTTCATATTTGTAAAGAGCCTCAATAGACCTATATAACCAGATTAAAAAATTTATACACTCAACTCTAAATAAGTGACGCCACAGTAAGCCTATTTTTAATTATCTTATTAGATAATAAACAAGAAAAGATATTCATTGATCCTAGACAAAATAAAATTGGGCTAGACATCATAAAACTTAATAATTGCTAGTTTTTAAACAGCTGATCATACTCCGCCTATTGAACATAAAACTGAAAATTCTCTTTTTATAAAAAATACTTCCCTTCAACAAATATAGCAAGTCTAACATTTATATTCACTATATATCACGAAATATGATTAGAGTGTTCTCTGTTGAAAGGCTGGATCTTCTTCTACAAAAAAAACCTCATCAGTGCCAATTAAAGTCCACTGATAGGTTCCAAATATTCTGATTAATTCCTGATTGAAAGAATTGAATAGCCTAACTAAATTAAATGACTCATCATATTCACCTATATATTGTATAACTGGAAACTGTTGAAATTCTGCATACATTTTATGTACCGTTACTTTCTTAATCATTACTTTAACTCCTTAATAAATTGAAAGAAGTTTCATCCTTACAATTTATTCTTCACGCATTGAAACACCTAGTGCTATTTTTTTTGCACTCATCTTTCTTCAACTTTCTTTTGCTGTAGTTGAAGTGAATTAGCATGATTAGCGTCAGGTTGCTTATTCTGATCCTTATTTGACTGTTGCTGTGGCGCTTGAGATTGATGACCATTAGCATCAGGTTGTTTACCCTGATTGCTACTCACTTGCTTGTTAAATTTTGACATAGTGATATCTCTTTTTTACCATTCATATTAATGGTACATTTAACATGCACCTTTATGAACTGAATAGATAGTAGCGACATGTATCAAGGTATATTTAAAAATTAATATCATTAGTTTATATTTATTTTTACAAGAAAAATTCATAAATATTGTTTAGACAATGTCCATTAAAAATGTGCCCCTAAAATAAACACTTTAGAAACAGATGTAGAATCCATTACTTATTTAAAAATCTGAATTCTAAGATAAACTTAATATTTTTAGTATTAGCCACTAAATTTATATTTCATTATATGCATAGATGACCATAACATAAATACAATAATTAATATCTTTAATAAATTAATGTAGAAAATCTTAAATAAAATAATTTCATCAACATTATGATATAAAAATTTTGAAATTAAATGATATTTAATAATTATTTATATATGATATTTGGTATTATTTTAAATAAAATAGTCTATGCTGAAAGCTTCATAGACTCCTTTGATAGTCATGAAAAGTCAAATCTTAACTTATACACCTTTGCCGCAGATGTGGATGAGCCAATCAAAAAAGAGGAAATTAAATATAATATTGATCAACGTTTCAAAGAAATAGTAAAAGAGCTAGACCATTCATTTATGGCACATGCCGAACTAATTAAGGGAAAATGGGGGATTTATGCTAACCAACAAATTATAAAACCGTCTCAAGAAAAACAAACAAGATACTTACCGATCTCTATAAATAATCAATTAGATCAGGTCAGTTCTGGAACTTACTATCGAGCACACATATCACCTGCCTTTAGCTTCAAAAATCTACCAAAGCCGATTATAGAACCTAAAATTGGAATGCATTGCACCAAACCCAAAGCAAAAGTTAGTACTTTAAATCAATCTACAGACATAGGTAGCGTATGGAATGGTTTTTTAGAGGTTCTCGCTTTAAATACAATTTTGATTCACCTTGGAATTTAGCTTCAAAAATGACCTTGAGGGGAGAAAAACGATTTCTGCCTATGTATATACAGGATATCGAATTTCTATTTTTGAATCGAAATCTAAATTTAACAACTGACTACAGTTATTTTGAACAAAATTATAAATGCAATAACTTCCATTGGGATATTCGACAACAAGCCCCTGTCTTGGACATTAATTTACCGTTTTTTAAGAGGAAATGATGATGAATAATGCTTTGAAAAAGATATTACTTGCCGCGGGAATTCTCGTCGCAGCAGAGGTTACCACTGCTTGTACACGTGTCGTATATTTAGGTGGCAATGAAGTGATTACAGCACGTTCTATGGATTGGAAACAAGACGTAGGGACAGATTTATGGATTTTACCAAGTAATGTCAAACGTACAGGCTTAGCTGGTCCGAATTCTATTCAATGGACGGCTAAATATGGTAGCGTCGTTGCAACAGGTTATGATGTTGCCACAACAGATGGCATGAATGAAAAAGGTTTAGTGGCTAACTTACTTTGGTTAGTAGAATCTGATTATCCAGATACTAAGAAGAATAGCAAACCACCTCTGAGTATTTCTCTATGGGCTCAATATGTCTTAGACAACTATGCAACTGTAGACGAAGCAGTACATGCTTTAGAAAAGGAACCTTTTATAGTTGTTACAGATACTGTGCCAGGTGATACACGTTTAACGACTCTACATCTTTCTATATCGGATGCAACGGGTGATAGTGCAATTATTGAGTATATTGGCGGTAAACAAGTGATTCATCATAGCCGTAAATATCAAGTAATGACCAATTCCCCAACCTTTGATCAACAATTAGCGCTCAATAGCTATTGGCAGCAAATTGGCGGAACAATCATGTTACCCGGAACCAATCGTGCTTCAGATCGCTTTGCAAGAGCTTCATTTTATATCAATGCAATACCTAAAAAAGCGTCATCAGAACATTCTATCGCAAGTGTGTTTGGTGTGATCAGAAATGTCTCTGTTCCATTTGGATTAAATACCGCAGAAGAACCAAATATTTCTTCTACGCGTTGGCGTACTGTCGCTGACCATAAGAGAAATCTTTACTTTTTTGAATCTGCTGTATCACCAAATATTTTTTGGGTAGACTTAAAAGAGATTAACTTCAAAGATGGGCAAACCAAAAAACTGGCTTTAGGTAAAGACCAAGCAATAACCTATTCTGGAAAATCAAACTCTTATTTTAAAAGCTCAAAACCATTCCAGTTTTTAGGAATAAATTAACTTTAAGCAAAAGATAAATGCCTTTTATAAGTATTAATTTACATAAAGACTTCAAACAAAAGCCCTCTCAATGTGGGCTTTCATTAACAATTTACGGTCTAGTACGAAGTTTTGTAAGTTTCCTCTCACGTCAGGCTTCGTTTACCCATTTTACAGATCAAATTCCATGAAAAGTGTTGAATACTTGAGCTAAATTTATTAACGGCTAAGAATATAATGCTTTAAATATACTATTTTTAGTGGTCAAAAATTTCTGCCCAGGCCAAGCTTAACCCATCTATAAAATTCTATTCATCTTTAAAAATTACGTCTATGGGTGAATTAAATAATTTAGATATTTTAAAGGCCAAAGGTAAGCTAGGATCATAGCGCTCTTTTTCAATTGCATTAATTGTCTGGCGAGAAACTCCCAAATATTCTGCTAATTGTTGCTGAGACCAACCTTGCTGCGTTCTCAATTCAGATAAGATATTTTTCATCGATAACGCCAACTCCCAATTGCAATACCAACACCCCACAGCGTTGCCATTAAAGGCCATACCAAAAACATAGAAAGATGTGGAAAGCCAATATTTTCAAGAAATCCATAGCTAAATGTGATGAGTGCGGTACCCACAAATGCAAGCGCAAAAGCTTGTAATTGGATGTGTTGTTGCATTTCATCTAGGCGCGCTAATTGCCTGAGCACACTCCAGCCCACCAAAATACAGGGAATTATAGGCAATAATGTCACAAAAATTTGTGTTGAATAACGGATATTATCATTCTTTAAATAATTCAATGTACAGATAAGCACAACAATATAAAGCAGTATTGATGCGCTAAACTCAATCAGAGATCTATATTTTTTCATACGGTACTCATGTAAAGTAAACTTTACACAAATTTAGATCAAATAGCGCACTATGTAAAGCGTGCTTTACATATTATTTTTATTTTAACTTATACAGCAACCTCGAAATGCGCCTTCAATTGAAAATTTTTCACAGCATTTATTTGCACTTTGATTATAAATTTATGAAGCTAACTGATTTAAAAGCATAAAAAAAACCTAGTAAGCATGAAGCAAACTAGGCTATAAACTTTGAATCTTTTTTCGTTGGTAGCGGGAGCTGGATTTGAACCAACGACCTTCGGGTTATGAGCCCGACGAGCTACCAGACTGCTCCATCCCGCATCAACGAAGCACCTTTATACGCCTTAAAGACGAGAAATACAACCTTTATTCAATATATGTTTAAAAGAATTATGAATGAGAAGCCGAACCACTCAGAAGACACTTATTGTTGGTCCATGATCTTAACTTCAAAATATAGTAAAAACATCCAAAGTATCAAAGAAATACACTCACTAAAATGAGGGTATGTTTAGGAGAATATGAATAACGTAAGCGTCAGACAACAATTTAAATCCAGTATATCAATCTTTATTTATTATTTTAACTAAACTATGTAATAAAAATAAAAAATGAGAATATATAAAATGATCTGATTAATAGTTGATAATAACTATAAAATCCTAAAGAAATAAAAATTTGAATATCTATAATGTAAACATTTTATAAATAATTGATCAATAAATCTCAGACTGATTCACTTAACTACTCGTTTATTTTTTAATAAAAAGTCATGTTTGCTGTTATTGCAAAAGTTGCTATCAAGTCTGGCAAAATCAATAAACCCAATTTCGTTCAATATACAAAACTAATAAATTAGGTTTTTTAAATACAATTACTATGATTTGTAAGTTTTTCTACACTTTTTAATCACAGCATAAGTCGACTTGATTATTCAAACGATACTGATCATGATAATTTTAAATAAATCCAAGCATGTAAATATAAATTTTATCAATTAAAAAACCACCCGCAGGTGGTCATATTTAAACTATAGATTCCAGTATCTTATAAATTTTTCCGTTCTTAGTACTTTCAAAGAGCATTTCAAAGTTAGGCCGTAAAAGTTCATTTTCAACAATAATATATTTTATACGTTCATGGGTTTTATTTGGATCTACCACAACATCATCCAATGTTGCTTCTACTGCATAACACTTACCAAATTGATCCTTTACATTTATATCGAGTTTATTCATAAAAAACACCTTAAAAATTAATTAAAAAATAGCTAAAACTGTGTACCTAAAAATTCAATGATTATTAAATTTATGCTTGTTCATCGAACGAGATTTAATATACTGCAAAAACATTCAATTGTTATTATTTTTTTTATTTACTTACATTTTAAGTGTTTACCCAAAAGATCGTTTTAGATGTTATTCAGCGCTTTTCATATCTATCCTTTTATCTCCTTTAAATCATCAAGATGAAGATCAAAAAATACTTTCAATTATTTTTACTTTAGATTCACTGGTCTCGTTGGAATTCTCAATCAAATATTTTTTCGTTTGTTGAATAAATTGAAAATAATCCTCACATCTCACAGTTCCACTTTCCATCAGAAAGCCAACTAAAATTTCGATTAACAATCTGGTGACATGGTCACCTTCTAAAGTTGCCTCAACCAATTACACTGCTAAAATTAACTTTTTCATTACATTCATCTCCTTGGTACCCTTCAATTAATCTAACAAATTCATTTTACTTGTCATCGTAATAAAATTTGGCTAATAAGGTTCAATTTTATAGTTTCTAATCTATAAGCTTAAAATCCGGTTATGTTCTCAAGATGCTATTGTTCAATACAAAAGCCTGATATTTTTGTAAGGCTTGACCTTAATTTTGCGCTGATTAAGGTTTTTTTGTTATTTATTTTTAGTAAAATAACAATGTAAAGTTAAAGTTAAATCAGCCTTAACCTTCTTATAAAATGTATAAAAAATAATCAACAATAAGTAGTTGGATCTACAAAAACTGTGATGCAAACTTAATTTATACAAGTTAAGTATTACTTCAAGATCCTTCATCGAATGTTTAATTTCAAAAGAACATAAATATGATGCTTAATTAAGGTACTAATCAGCACTTAGTACACTTAAATATTGTCCAGAAGATAAAAATAATAAGCAACAGTAACATACTCGACACAACCAGTGCAGAAAGCCAATCACAGCTAATTTACTTTAAATAATTGAAATTAAAAGTAGAAAATCGAATTATCATTTCGAGCCTAACGATTATCAAAATTTATCTCGACTATTTTACTGCGTTTTTATTATTAGTGAGCAGATGTATAGTAGCGATGACCATTGGAGAGAGTGGTCTATATGACAATAAAGAAACTCGAAACTAACCTGCATGATGCAGGTTTCTTTTCTCCTGAGCGATAAGTGAAACAGCATCACATTCCACAGAATGTAAAAGTCTAGGCACATACATCAAATCGTTAGATATGCTTAAACTTTCAAGGATAAGTGAATGATTACAGAGATGTAATGTTCATAAAAAGGGAATGTATTTATATAATTTTCCACTTAAAGTACATTGAAAAATCATTTCAAAATCTGGCAAATATCTTCTACCCTAATTATGATAAAGCATAAATTAGAGTAAGATTGGGTATTGCCGAAATCACCATCAACTGTGGCTTAAATATAGTATTGAAGACCAAATTGATCTTTGATATGAACATTGTGATTCAGTATGAACATACCTAATAGAATAGAAAATTTTATCGAAATAATTAAAATGTATAAATTTTAGTTTAAATAAAAATGCACAGCTAAAAAAAGCACGATATCGTGCTTTTTTTAACTTACTACTAATTATAGAGCAGTAATGTTTACAGCGTTAGGACCTTTTGGACCTTGAGTGATACTGAATTCAACTTGTTGACCTTCAGCAAGAGTTTTAAAACCAGAGTTAGCGATTTCGCTGAAATGAGCAAAAACGTCTGGACCTGACTCTTGTTGAATGAAACCGAAACCTTTAGTTTCGTTGAACCATTTAACAGTACCTTTAACAACATTTGAGTTTGACATAATCAATCCTACTGAAATTTAAAAATTTTAAGTCATTTTATGACTAGTGATAACGTCGAAAATAATAAAGAATTGAACTTAAAATCTGAATAAAACGAAGGATTATGACTAAAACTGCGATACTTAGAGAAGATTTACCAAAACATGACTTTTTTCTAGTTGTCTTTACTTTACAGGAAAAAAAAAAATAATCAAGCTTTCTTATATATATATTTAACTTCTTTTAAGCTTAAAGAGGAACTTATCTACTTAAATAGCTCTCAAACGAGAGCTTTGCCAAGTAACTTAAGCTTTCTAAATCACTTTTAACAAGTGATTTAGTTGTGGCTAGTAGGGATTAAAGTAAAAATCATCTTTAAGATTATTTTTTAAAAGGCCAGCGCAATTGAGCCAGATATTGATTTGGTATTTGGATACGCACTCCGACTTGATCATGTTTAACTTTTTTATCTTCATAAAAAAAGCTTCCAAAAATAATATCCCAAAATATAAAAACTTCTCCAAAATTTTTACGACCAAGACCATGTTGATGATGACTACGATGAACCTCGGCAACAGCAAAAATATATTTTAAAGGACCCACCCGATAATCAACATTGGCATGCTGGAAAAACAAATGTACAGCCATAAACATCAGCCAACATCCAATCAGCAAACTAGGTGCCCCGAAAAGGGCCAGTACAGTTAAACTTGGCCCAGCAAGGACAATTGCACTCAGCGGATGCCTCTTTTCAGCATTTAACCAATATAACCGACGTGAATGGTGATGAATCGCATGTAATTTCCATAGAAATCGATACTTGTGGCTCATGTAATGCATGAACCAAAGTCCAAAATCAATGATTAAAGCAACAATTATAATCTGCCAAAATACCGAAATTTGGTCAGGCCATAAACGAGGAATAAATCTAAAAACATCCAACCACTCTATCATTTTTGCTACAGAAACAATCAAAAATAAATTAAAAACTGCATGAACTATATCTGTAAGAAAATCTTGATGTGTATCTAACCATTTGGGTTGATAAGGCAAATAATATTCAACCAATGCTATCAGTAAGCCGCTTAGTAAGATTAAAATTATTGAACTTGGCCAATACGGAATTTGCCCAGAGACGACCAACATCACGATCCATACTGTAAACATCATACAAAGCGGATAAAATAAATATTGTAGAGATATTTTAAAAAAAGCGCTCACTTATTACTCCAATCATCATAATACGCTTCAGTAGTATGCGGATTGGAATACCCTAAAAATTGAACGAAACCGCTATAATGTCTTGTTAATATGGTTTATATGGCACTACTAATATCGGCATCTGTTCAATGAATGGAATAAATTTTAATAATGAGGGTTGAATACCAAACATTTGTTTACACGTTCTACTAAAGTGTGGTTGATCAGAAAAGTGTGATTGATGAGCTATGCTTGTTAAATTAACGTCCTGCTCTATTGCTTGTAAGGTTTGCAATAAGCGTATCCACTTCCGATAACTACGATAAGAAATACCAAAATTTTCACTGAACCAATGACTAAAACGGCTTTCTGAGATATTGAGCTTTGCTGCAATTTGTTTAACTGTTAAATTCTTTTGATTATTGAGAATAAGATATTCTGAAAGATGTCTTGCTCTGATGTTCTGATATTTGAAGTCATTCTGACTACAATAACTAATAAGTTTTTGAAAAGATTCAATAGCATGATTTTGTTCTAGAAAGAATTCTCTAAGTATAATCACCAGACTTTCAGGCAATACCCGAATGGGCGAGTCTGATTGTAGGTACCCTTGTAAATAATGCTGTATGACATCTGCAAGGAAATGTGTTTGATCAATATAAATCGAACAGTAGTTTCCTGGTCGCAAATGATGTGATGTATTTGCTGCGATATACACCCCACTACTCATTATACATTTATCTTCATCCTCATAAACAACCTGAACACGCTCTCCCTCTTCCTTTGCAAAGCTTAATTGATGTGCGTGATGACGATGTGGATAATTATCACCGACAGCCCCCTCAAAATATCCAATACCATATCCAATCGATATCTTTCCTTTCCAATATTTAGCAGGCAATTTGTATAGATTAGATTGGACCATAGAAAATGTAAGCACAAGTGAAAACTCAATAAATACCATTATTTTATTTATCTTCAAATACAAAAAATAAATTAGTGGCTTAATTTATCCCACTTTCATGCCGTCTTTTTCTATAACTTTAGAGTTTGATCTTGTTAAATTTTAAACATAAAAAAACCTAGTAAGCATGAAGCGAACTAGGCTATAAACTTTAAATCTTTTTTCGTTGGTAGCGGGAGCTGGATTTGAACCAACGACCTTCGGGTTATGAGCCCGACGAGCTACCAGACTGCTCCATCCCGCATCAACGAAGTGACTTTATACGCTTTAAAGATAAGGATTACAACCATTATTAAATATATATACTAAAAAGACTGATTTAACAGCTATATTCACACAATTTTTATACTTTTATATATGTTTACAATTTTTCTTAGAAGAATATCATTTTTTAGATTAACTATATTTTAATCTTTTTAGGCATCTCTATACACTGACACTTAACAGTGGTTAGACGAGGTTGCATTCCAAATTTCTAACTAGAAAGAATAATTTAAATAGACAATTCAGCTAATTAGTCAACATAAACACAACATCTTTCTGGATATATTTAGTATTAAAAAACTCATAAAAGCCCATCTTTTGATGAGCTTTTAGATCCAGTTGTATTTACTTATACACCCATAACCCTGAAGGGATATTACCAAATAAATGTATAAGCAAAGTAAGAACAATAAACATAAAGAAGAAAAAAGCGATGTTTATAGATTTATATATCATGTAATCACCTTATTTTATTTTTGTACATTAATTATACATTAATAAGGTGGAATTTTCAACATTTATTGCGACCGAAATTAAAAAAATGTAGATCTTCCAAATCACCATTACTTTTAAAATGTTAAATAAGAATTATCATTTTAGTCTGATGACAGCCTTTCTAGAATAATACATAAATATCTTTATCAATTTTTGGGATTAAAATGACATCTTAGGCACTTGACTCACAACTTTATTGCGCACAAATGATTTCATAAAGCTCGATCAGTTACTCAATCTCAAAAAAATGCTTTTCGGTCACTATTTTTATTTTTATTTCTTTATAATATCTAATCATTGGATCATTTGCGTCTTTGCTAATTTTATCTAAAAACTTACTCTCTTTCATCAATTTAGAATAAGTTTTATAGCCGATAATTAATTTTTGTGGCTCCTTATTTTCTTTAAAATCAGCAATTTGCTTGTTTAGTTCTTTTAGATTAATGCTCATGTTAGCTCCCCTCATTTGTTTTATTCAATATAACACCCATTTATGACATTTTTTTGGCGAATTAAGAAAAATTAAGAGATGAAGAATGCCTCACATTTCTGCAAGACAATCTTAAAGCTTTTAGCTAGGTATTCAATCCATCTTTAAACAGCTGCGAGTTAATTCTAGCTACAATATAAAATTACAATTCAGTGATAAATAAGGGATGATTCGCTTTATAAATAGCTAATTTTTTTATTTCATTTTCTAAATAATCTGCTGGCTCGTCTTTCCACGTCTCTTTTCCACTATCAAAATCTGAGTTACTCAAAGCCCAAGAAGAAATTAAACTATAAACAAATGTATTATCAGCAAAAATTAGTTTTGTTCTATCACTTTTATCGCTTTTAAACACTTTATGTGTAGGTAAAGAACCAAATATACCCACATGGGTATACAAATATTTAAATGTTTCATTCATCATAATGACTACTCTTGTCGTTAATTACTATACTACCGCATTCAGGCTTACTTTATGAACTTTGAGCAAAATTCTAAATTCTTGTGATTTCTATGATTTTCAACACAAAAAAATTTGAAATGATATACAGAAAAAACTAAACAATGAGGTAAAAAAAACCTGCATCTTTGGGGAAAGAATACAGGCAAAAACCGATTATTCGGTAACAGGAGGAATACCTACTATTTTACTAGGGTTTGATTTTACTTGTCAGTGGCAATATATAACAACTATTAGAGCTTTCTTTTAATCGGTGAAAAACACCCAATATGCATGTTGATACGAAAATTTAAAATCTATAAATACTTAGCTTAATCATTCGACTAAAAGAAAACTGATAGACACATGTTATATTTCGCTGACTTATAGTTGCCTGCTCATTTATGCTTTTTAGGATCAATCTTATCGAGTGGTTGGCTATAAAAAGCTTCACCAACAAAGCAACTCTATTTAAAGCATTTCCAAAAGATCATCCAATTTTTAAAGTTCAAATTACTTTTATATTTTTTAAATTTTAAAAATTACGAATAGTCACCCATCAATGACTTATATTGATCAATCCATAACTTATATGGTTATTTAAAGATCTAGGTATTAAGTAGCTCTCACCTGAAAGCCTAATTCTTAGCTTCATTCAAAGCACTACACTCATTGTATTTAACAATGGTATCAATGATCCATAACGTGATTTCTTTACCCTGCCCCTGACTTAAGTTTTAAGAGTTTAGGATAAGATGGCATTATGATATGAAAAAATATCTAAATTTTCCAATAAGCTGTATTAAGATAACTTCAGAAAAATTTAACTCATAAATAATTCTATTTGAAACTAATGATAAGAGAAATCTATTGAGAAACTATTATCACCACATAAAGTCTCAGTCTAGACTGTATCAAGTGATAGTCTATGGTTGTATTGCGCTCATCTCCATTAACTTCTTTATGAATGTATGGGGCTATAACGCTATACTAAAATATAAATTAAATAATCCTAAAAATATCATTGAAACTTGTGCATATTTTAGAGGGGAAAGTAAATCTAAAAATGGTTCAGGTTACTACATTAATGTTGATAACTATATTTATGATACCCAAAGAATTCGTAAAAAAGCTTTTCCTTCTGGTTTGACATGGCGTGACTTTTATGAATCTTTAGATAAGCAGCCATCTAAGTGCCATAAGATAAAATATGTGCAACTTGATTTTATATTTTCGAAACAGATTTTTATTTATGACTATCAAAATCAGTTGTAAACCATTAAATTAAGAGTACTTTTCGTTATTTAATATATAATGGAATTTTGCGAATTAGCCCGCACTCAGTGGGCCATGCCTCCCTTAATATTTCTGCATCAGCTGCGTGTCCGTCAGCTTTTTCTAGCACTGTCCGATATTCAGTGATGCAGTTTTCGAGTATGTCACTGTTGGCAGTGGTGTACTTAACGATGGTTTCTTTGGAAGCGCTGGACAAGCGACTGTTTGCAACTTTGAGTTGCTTTGACAAGCTGTCATCGCTGGCACTAGCGATGAACAAGCAGCTACTTTTTTAAGTTATTCACTTGTTCATTTTAAAAGTCATGTAATTTGCTTAGGAGGATTTCCAGCGCCAAGATACATAATGACAAATTCAAAAGGTAGAAGATGGAATTTAGAATCTATTTCTAAATAGTTAAGAGAAAGACCAGAAACTACAAAAAAAGTTACAGGCAGACCCCGCAAAATTTAGCGGGGTTTATTATTTTGTATCTGTGGATAAAAACTGAATTACGCCAATTTTACGCCAAACCATTATTAAGTTATTGATTTTATTAAAAATTTGGTACGCCCAGCGGGACTCGAACCCACTCCACAGGCTTCGGAAACCTGTACTCTATCCAGTTAAGCTATGGGCGCTTAAATTGAGATGGCACATCATAACAAAAAAAACCGCGAGGTAAAGCATTTATAAAACAACTCTTTTGCTTGATGCTCATGCTTTAAACAATGTCGCATATTTGCAATGCAGAATTCCTCCTAACTTACTTGGTTTATTTAAAAAGATCGCTCACAATACACACTCCATAAACCAAGTGAGAATTTCATGACTGATGCCCTGACGTTAAGAGATTTATCTAAAACCTATAGAAATGGATTCCAAGCACTCAAAGGAATCAATTTGACAGTTCCAGAAGGAGAGTTTTATGCACTTTTAGGACCAAATGGCGCTGGTAAATCGACAACAATCAGTATTATCAGTTCCTTGGCGCGGAAAACCTCGGGTACTGTGGAAATTTTTGGTCATGATTTAGATACTCATCCTTCACAAGCAAAACAATGCCTAGGTGTCGTTCCCCAAGAATTTAACTTCGGTCAGTTTGAAAAAATCTTCGACATCTTAGTTACTCAAGCAGGTTATTACGGAATTCCGCCTAAAATTGCACAACAACGTGCTGAAGAATATTTAGAAAAATTAGGTTTATGGGATAAGCGTAATACTCAAGGGCGCATGTTGTCTGGTGGTATGAAGCGCCGTTTAATGATTGCGCGTGCTATGATGCATGAGCCTAAGCTTTTGATTTTAGATGAACCTACTGCTGGTGTGGACATCGAATTACGTCGTTCAATGTGGGATTTCCTTACAGAGATGAATGAAAAAGGAACCTCGATCATCTTAACCACGCATTATTTAGAAGAAGCAGAAATGCTGTGTCGTCAAATTGCGATTATTGATCGTGGTGTCATCAAAGAAGATACCTCAATGAAAGCATTCTTAAATCAATTGAGCGAAGAGTCTTTTATTTTCGATTTAGAAAATCCAATTGAACCCATTACAATCGATATTATTGGTGTGAAATTCAACCTGATTGACCCAATGACCTTAGAAGTCACGATGGATAAAGCACATTCTTTAAATGATTTATTCCAACTTTTAGAAGCTCAGGGCATTCGTGTTCGCAGTATGCGCAATAAATCAAATCGTCTTGAAGAGTTATTTGTAAAACTGGTTGAGAAAAATCTTGAAGGAGTTGCAGAATGAATTTTACTCAACTACGTATTGCACTCTATACTTTAGTTCAAAAAGAAATTCGCAGATTTATGAGAATTTGGCCGCAGACTTTATTACCGCCTGCGATTACCATGAGCTTGTACTTTGTGATTTTTGGAAATTTGGTCGGTTCTCGTATTGGGCAAATGGGTGGATTTAGCTATATGCAATTCATCGTGCCAGGCCTTATCATGATGGCGGTGATTACAAACAGTTATGCCAATGTGTCTTCAAGCTTCTTTAGTGCTAAATTCCAAAAAAGCATCGAAGAATTGATCATGAGTCCAGTTCCATTACATATGGTCTTGTGTGGTTATGTGATTGGCGGTGTTGCTCGTGGTGTTCTTGTTGGGGCAATTGTCACAGCAATGAGTTTGTTTTTTACTGACCTTTATATACACAATATTTTCGTTACAATATATACCGTTATTATTACCTCACTCTTATTCTCTTTAGGGGGTTTTATCAATGCTGTATATGCAAAATCTTTTGATGATATTTCCATTATCCCAACCTTTGTATTAACACCGCTGACCTACTTAGGTGGTGTATTTTACTCAATCAGTGCTTTAAGCCCATTTTGGCAAAATCTCTCTTTAATTAACCCAATTGTATATATGGTCAATGCTTTCCGTTTCGGAATTCTAGGTCATAGTGATGTCAATGTTTCTCTGTCTTTACTGATAGTGACTCTTTTCTGTGGCGTACTTTATGGTATTGCTTACTATTTACTTTCTCGTGGTTCAGGAATGCGTGAATAATGTCTGTTGAAAAATCTTTATTGGGTAAAGAAACCGATTACCCAACTACCTATCAACCCGAAATTCTTTTCCCGATCGCACGTGCACAAGCACGTGAGCAATATGCGGATATAGCGGGTATATATAAAGGTCAAGATTGGTGGCATGTATTCGAAATTTCTTGGCTAAATACCAAAGGGATCCCGCAAGTTGCCATTGGGCGTATTGCGCTTCCTGCAACATCACCAAATTTGATTGAATCGAAGTCGTTAAAGCTCTACTTTAATAGCATGAACTTTACCCAGTTTGATTCTCATCAAGCTTTTATCAATACTGTTGAAAAAGACTTATCTACTGCTGCACAAGCAGCAGTGACTCTAACTTTATTTCAAGTTGATGATTTAGAGATTACCAAACCAATGGGTATTTGTATTGATGATCAAGAACCTGACCAGCTGGTCAATCATCCAGATGCAAGCCTTTTGACCTTTGATCAAGAAAATACACAAGACGGAGAAAACGTTGAAATTCAACTGTATTCACACTTATTGAGAAGTAATTGCCCTGTGACGGGACAACCAGATTGGGGAACTGTTTTTATCCGATATCAAGGCGAAAAACCTTGTTATCGTAGTATTTTAGCTTATATTATCTCGTATCGTCAGCATAACGGTTTTCACGAACAATGCGTGGAACAAATCTTTGCCGATATTTGGCAAAATTTAAAACCTGAAAAGCTGATGGTGTATGCAACGTATACACGTCGTGGCGGTTTAGATATTAACCCCTGCCGTGTATCTGATGAATCATGGATGCCAAGCCCAATTCGATTGGCGCGACAATAAACATTGAGGTTGAAAACATGCCTTTTTTTGGTTTTGTACCTTCTGAAGAACTATTAAAGAACATTCAGACTGGTATTGAGAAAAAAAACTCTAACGAACCACTTTATCCTTTACGTGATCAAACTGCCTTACTCATTAATGAAGAAATTATTGATACGCTTTTGATTGAACTTGTTCGTCGCTTCCCTGCAAGCGACAAACGAGATACTGCTGAAAAATTAGCAGGCTATGTCAAATCAACTGTTGCTGTTTTACTTAAACAATTGTTAAGTAAGGCAGACAATGATGTGGTTCGTCAGTCTGTAGATTTTTCCGAACGTAGCCTATTTAAAGATCCACAAGGTCAATTCCGTGTGGGAGTGAATTTAGACTCAAGTTTAGTCATCAATCTTAAAAATAGCTTTGCTGAAGTCAAAGCAAATGGTGATGTAAATCGTGCAGTTTTGTCTGAACAATTCAAACAATTCTCAGATGCGACGATTAACCATTTTATGCGCGATTTCAATAAAACGCTCGATTTGGGTATGATCAAACGTAAAGCTGCAGATATAGGGGCTTCCGCTGTAGGTAAGGCAGTCCACATGGCAATTGACAAATTGATTCCAAATTTAAATAAAGATGAGATCACAGCTGTTGCAGAATATTACGATACTTTATTTTTTAATTGATCGTTAAAATTCAATTGGATTTTTAAATATAAAAATGCCCTTCTTTGTAAGGGCATTTTTTATAAAGTTACTGAGCTATGCTTTTAAGGATAGTAATTAACCATTAAATTCATAAACTTAAAATCATTATAAAATACTATCCCTAGATCCATATAAGACCTTTTCAAAGTCAAAACCATTTAATTCAATCTCTTTAACCTACTATTTTCTAATTTAAATATTTCAACCTCAAAATAATCACAAAATTCAGGTCATAATTTTGTTGCAAAGTATTGATATTCATTGCCTTCAAGGGGGATTGTGATAGCATTCGCAAAACACATTTCCCGCACAAAATAGACCAATGGCACCAAGCTCTCAATATAAATTTTTACGTCAATCTCCTCGTGATGGTCTGAGTACTGCCATGATCCCCTCACGCTGGCAAAAACTCCATATTGACCCTTGGTTGAGCTTATTTCTAATTTTAAACGCGATGCTTGGTTTAACCGTCCTTTATAGTGCTTCTGCACAAGATATGGGGCTGGTTTACAAACAAGCCATGAGCTTTGGTATCGGTTTTCTCGTCATGTGTGGTTTAGCCCAAATTCCCCCTAAAGTTTATCAAGCATTTGCACCCTACTTTTATCTGTTTGGACTGCTCTGCTTAGTTGCGGTCAAAGTATTTGGTGAGGTTCGCATGGGTGCTCAACGCTGGATTGGGATTCCAGGTTTTGGCAGCGTTCAACCCAGTGAGTTTTTAAAAATTGGTATGCCATTGATGATTGCATGGTTTTTATCTCGCAATCCTCTACCGCCTAGTTTTAAAAATGTGTTTTTATCACTGATTATGATTGGTATTCCTTTTATACTAATTGCAGAACAACCCGATTTAGGGACGTCACTACTCATCTTAGCCAGTGGAATTTTTGTATTATTTCTGAGTGGTCTTTCTTGGAAAATGATTGTAGGCGCAGTGAGTGCTGTTGCAGTGATTATTCCAATAGCTTGGGAGTTTCTACTCCATGATTATCAAAGACAACGGGTTTTAACTTTATTTAATCCGGAAGCTGATGCCTTAGGCACAGGTTGGAACATTATACAGTCTAAAACAGCGATAGGTTCGGGTGGCTTTATGGGCAAAGGCTATTTAGAAGGTACTCAGTCACACTTACACTTTTTACCTGAAGGTCATACTGACTTTATTATTGCAGCATTTTCCGAAGAATTCGGTCTGATTGGTATCCTACTTCTGATCATCATTTACTTTTGTATTATCTTTAGAACCTTTCAAATGAGTCTACAATGCTTCCATAATTTTGGCCGTCTTGTCGCAGGTACTTTTGCTTTGTCATTTTTTGTTTATGTATTTGTAAATGCAGGCATGGTCAGTGGTATTTTACCTGTAGTCGGTGTGCCATTACCTTTTATGAGTTATGGTGGTACTGCAATTATTACTTTAATGGCCACTTTTGGCATTGTGATGTCTATACATACACATCGTTAATTTTTTATCATAAATAATTAGGAAATATAACCTATGTTTACTTTTGGGCTTTTACAGAAGGTTAAAAACATCACTTTTTGCGCAGCTGCATTTTCACTGACCAGTTTCTGCCAAGCCAATGATTTTGCTAGCAACCCTGAATACAATAATTTTAAAGCCAAAACCATGCAAACCTATGGTTTAAGTAGCGAACAAATTGATTGGGCAATGAATGGCTCACGCAATTTACCCAATATCATCAGCATTATGGAACGACCAGGTGAAAGTAAACCTTGGTATCAGTATAAGACTAATTTTTTAGCTGAAGGCACCATCCAACGTGGTGTGCGTTTTAAGCAACAATATGCAGATACGCTAAATCGCGCAGAACAGCAGTTTGGGGTGCCTCAAGCAATCATCCTAGGCATTCTAGGGGTCGAAACAGGTTATGGCTCAAATAAGGGCTCCTTTATCACCCGTGATGCACTTGCAACCCTCGGTTTTGGTTATCCTCGCCGTGCGCAATATTTCCAAGATGAGTTGGGTGCTTTAATTGCATGGTCATATAAAGATGGCGTTCCAACCAATTCGATTGTTGGCTCTTATGCAGGTGCAGTAGGTTATCCGCAATTTATGCCAAGTAATGTGTCTAAATTTGGCGTGGATTACGATGGAAATGGTCATGTTGACTTGCGTAACTCTGCGGTCGATGCGATTGGTTCAATTGCCAACTATCTGGCTCAACATGGCTGGCAGCGTGATCGCCCTATTGCGTTTTTAGCGCGTTATACAGGGAACAATCCTGAAGCAGTTATTGCAAAAGATTTAACTCAGCCTGTTCCCTATGGATCACTTAAAAATTTAGGGATTTCTCCATTAAATCCAATCGTC
This sequence comes from Acinetobacter legionensis, assembly GCF_048551735.1. NCBI lineage: Bacteria > Pseudomonadati > Pseudomonadota > Gammaproteobacteria > Moraxellales > Moraxellaceae > Acinetobacter > Acinetobacter legionensis. Next base: position 10,343 of record NZ_JBIMBV010000028.1, on the reverse strand, counting down.
AAAATTGATGACTTAGATTTGGTTAATGTGATTCAATTACAGGACAGCAATGGCCCTATTTATTATATTACTTATCCTAATTTTCAAGTGATTACGACATATAATAGAAGCCGTATGTATGCCACTGCTTTATGGCTTTTAGGCACCGAAATTGTAAGTCGTTAAGACTTGCAATTTCCTGAACAACAAATAAGTCAAGATTTTTTTATGTTAATTTGATCACATTTAATACTTTTTGCACATCTTGTTACAATATTGTTTATTTTTTAATCAAAACCTGTAAGAATTTGTCCTTTTTGTAACTGTTTCTTAAATAATGCTAGACACATTTATTCCAGCTTGAATATCATCCTTTCCGTTAAATGCAGTTGCAAAAGTGAATTTACAGACCTCTATGGTTAATTTTCAGCGACTTAGAAAGTTAAAATTGAGGTTCCAAGGAGTTAAACGATGCATGCTTCACTAAAATATATGATGGCCCTGACCATGGGTCTGAGTATGACGCAGGTCAACTCAGAAATGGTTCAGTCATCATACTTAAACAATGATTCGGATAGTTCGAGTCTAGCTTCTCGTGTGATTAGCAAAGATTCAACAAATTTCAACTCTCATTTTTCAAACCTAAACAGTTTGTCAATTACTGAACGTTCTGGCGATCAAGTCCGTCGTCAAACTATTGCAGCAAAGATTCAAGTTCCTGAAGATGAGCCTTCAGTAATTGATAAACTTAATGAAGTTGCTTCAAACACAGTTCGCAAATTTAGCCAAACTGGTGTTGCATCTTGGTACGGTCGTCAGTTCCACGGCCGTAAAACCGCAAGCGGTGACACATTCGATATGAATGATTTGACTGCTGCACACCGTAGCTTGCCATTAAACTGCTTTATTCGTGTAACCAATAAAGACAATGGTAAAAGCGTAGTGGTTAAAGTCAACGATCGTGGTCCTTTCCATGGTAACCGTGTACTTGACCTCTCTTACGGCGCTGCTAAGCGTTTAGGTATTACAAATTCAGGAACAGCACGCGTTAATATTGAACGCGTAGATGGTCCAAACTCGTAAATCACTGCATGCATTTAACAAAAGCCACTTTCCAGTGGCTTTTTTATTGCAAAAAATAAAAATACAGATGTCCGAATTGCCCCCTTAACTTTCCAGTTATGCCCCTTTTCTTTAAATGCATTCCAGATAAAATAAAATGCGAGTCGATACAGGATGTATCACTAAACAGCAAAACGAAAACCGAAGTTTAAATTCTAAAAGTAAAAAAGTGAGCCATGCATGGACGTGAACAGCAAAACGCCAAACTTCGCGCATACATCCCTCAGCAAAACCCAAAAAGTAATCGCACTTGGTTTTGCCACGCAAGGCTTGGGTTATGCCAGCGTCATGACCGCGCTTCCTACAATCAAAAACCGATTCAGACTTTCAGATGATCAACTGTCGATTATTATCCTTGGCGTCTGTATTGCAGCAGCGTTGGGTTCTATTTTGGCAGATCGACTCGCTGTGAAACTAGGTTCAAGGCTGGCTATTGTTATCGGCTTGCTATTTGAAGGCATCGGTATTGCAATTGCAGCATTTAGTCCTAGTGTCATGATCATGGTCGCTAGTTTTTTACTTTATGGGCTTGGACTCGGATGTTTAGATGCGGCATTGAATATGCAAGCTGTCATGATGGAGCAAAAACTTGGAAAAAGCGCCTTGGGCGGTTTCTTTGCCTGTTATACCGCTGCTGCTTTCCTTGGCGCGTTAATCATGTCTGCGACAGTCTCAACCACACTTGGGGCAACAGCAGCATTGTGCATTGCTGTCGTGATGTGTTTGATTACATCGCAAGTGTCAAAACGTTGGTTATTTCAACAAAAAGAAAATGCTGCCCTACATCCTCAACAACGTTCGCCAATTCCGCATAAACAATTGCTTATTTTTGGTGTGATCATTCTCATCGCCTTTACTGTTGATTCAGCAATCAGCACGTGGAGTTCAATTTATCTTAAAGATATTTTAGCAAGCTCAGCCACAGTCGCCCCATTGGGTTATGCTGCTTACCAAATGGGTATTTTACTCACACGTTTAAGTCTGGATTATCTTTTAAAATTTAAAAGCGCTGCATGGGTTGCCTTCATCACAACGCTGATTGGTGCAACGGGCTGTGCAATCGCTGGCTTAGGGCATTCATTGGCGATTGTCATTGCTGGTTTTGCACTGGCTGGTGTTGCTGTAGGCGCATTAGTCCCGCTGACATTTTCAGCAGCAGGTCGTATAGATGAAAATCGACGCGATGAAATTATCGCACGGGTGAATATTTTTAATTATGGTGGGGCTGTAGCAGGAGCAGTAATTGTTGGCTTACTTGCTACTCCTATCGGTTATGGCCCCTCATTTATTGGTTTAGCACTGGCACTGTTGTGTGTGATTTATTTTAGAAAAAGATTTATTTAGGCTGTATATAAATAAAAAATCGTTTAGGATGAATCAAGATCATTGCTAAAATTTAAAAACAGTCATTATTTTTATACACATATCAAATCTATACGCAGATCACAATCTTTGCTAGTTTGAATAAAATAAACAATTCAATTCATCTGTTTTCAGCAATATTTAATAAAACAAAATTGGGGGATTATTCATGTTACAAATCAGCGTTCCATCAAAACTTGTCCATGCAATTGCACCCATCATCTGCGTAATTGGCCTTGGCTCGCTTAGCGCATGTACCACAATATCTCCAACAAACACGAATACACCCGCGGATCTTGCAACATTGACGCAAACAAACACGCTATTTTACGGTGGCTCAATTTTAACCATGCAAGGCATGTCACCCCATTATGTCGAAGCGCTCCTGGTCAAGGATGGAAGAATTGTCTTTGCAGGTGATTTAAAACAAGCGCAAAAGTTAAAACAAAAAAATACCCAAGAGTTTAACTTAAACAGTCATACCCTGCTGCCTGGTTTTATTGATGCACATAGTCATTTAAATAGTGTCGGTCTACAGCAAACTGTGGCAAATCTCTACCCTACGCCAGATGGTAACGTTTCAGATATTGCATCATTAATTCATGAACTTTCATTGTGGCAACAAAACAATCCTGACTTTATCAAAGCAACCTCAGGCTGGATTATTGGAAATGGTTATGATGACGCCCAAATTAAAGAAAAACGACATCCTACAGCAGATGATTTAGACTTGGTTTCCACCAATCACCCGATTATTGTTTTACATCAGTCAGGACACTTAGCCTCTGTCAATCATAAGGCTCTTGAACTTTTAAACATCAATAAAAATACCCCAAATCCAACTGGCGGGATTATTCGTCGTAAAGCAAATTCTCAAGAACCCAATGGTGTACTTGAAGAAGCTGCTGTTTTTTCAGCAATGGCAACTGCGTTTAGCAAAGTTCCACCTGAAATCATGCAAAATATGGCAAAAACAGCACTGAATACCTATATCAAAAATGGCTATACCACTGTACAAGAAGGTCGTGCAGATCATGGTACAGCTGAATTATGGCGAAGTTTTGCGGCCATCAATCAATTGAATATTGATGTCGTGGTTTATCCAGATATCATCAATGAAAAAGATTACATGCTGAAAAATGACAGTAGCCTCAATTATCAAAATCATTTTAGAATTGGTGGGGTTAAAATCAGTCTAGATGGCTCCCCGCAAGGCAAAACCGCATGGCTAACGCAGCCTTACTTCATCCCACCAGAAGGAAAAACTAAAGACTATCGTGGTTATCCAGCCTACCCAGATACAAAAATGGTTCAAGATGCAATTAATCTGGCTTATAAAAACCATTGGCAAATTCTTGCACATGCCAATGGTGATGCTGCAATTGACCAATATCTCGCAACTATTGAGACAGCCAATGCACAATATGGCCAAGCAGATCGCCGCAATGTGATTATTCATGCGCAAACCATGCGTGAGGATCAATTAGATCAAGCCAAGAAATTAGGGCTTATTCCTTCGTTCTTCTCATTACATACTTACTACTGGGGCGATTGGCATAAACATGAAACGCTCGGCGCAGAACGTGCCAACCGAATTTCCCCTACAGGTTCTGCATTAAGAAAAAATATGATTTTTACTGAGCACCATGATGCTCCAGTCATCCCTCCTAAAAATATGATGGTGATTGATGCAACCGTCAATCGTACCACCCGTTCTGGAGATGTATTAGGTGAGAATCAAAAAGTCAGTCCTTATATTGCATTAAAATCAGTCACAGATTGGGCCGCATACCAATACTTTGAAGAAAAAGACAAAGGTACCTTAGAAAAAGGCAAATTAGCGGATCTTGTGGTGATAGATCAAGACCCATTAAAAGTGCCCACTCAAAAGATTAAAGACATCAAAATATTGGCAACCTATAAAGAAGGTCAATTGATTTATCAAAGTCCCCAATAAGGATCAGTAAGGGATAGTCGAGATAGGACATGCTCAATTCGAAATTTTTAATCATACTATTGGGCCTAAGTGGTTTTGCTTATGGAGATATCGCTATTTTCAAAGCCACTTTTCCTGATCTAAAAACCAACCAAGCACCTCAGCCACAACACCAACTTGAACAACTTCCCGCAGCTACTCTCAGCAATAATGTAACAGTGGATACCTATATTGCAGCAATTCCCAATCCTTTTAACGATACAGGATTCTACAAAGATGATTCCATCTGTAAGATCAACAATACCCAACAAGTGAAATGTCAGTTCAGTTATACATTATCTGCGACTCAAGCAAAAAACTTTAAAATCATCTTGCTGCCGGGTATTGGTCCTGTACTTGTCCCCCTTTCATGGCAAGTGAGCAGCACGGATATGGGACCTTCTGGCATTGCGTATGCTGTGCTGGCAAGCCGTAAAAAAGATGAAGCCATCACCATTTATAATTCATCCGCGTGTGCTGGCTGTGCCATGCATAGCGCAAGTTTGTATTTCCCCAATATCAAAAAGCTCAGTTTAGACAATGAATTTGGTGCCATTGAAGATAAAAATCACCTGTTAAACATCGTCAAAGCCAATAAAAATAAAGTATATTTTAGCTATCAAATTCCCAACTATCCCAATAAAACACATGGGATCGCCTATTATGCCGACGAAAGCGATGGCAACGATGTCACCAATTTTCAGGAAATCAAAGTCACACTTAAACCAGAACACCAAACATGGGCACGTGATATTTTAAATTTCTATCAGGCAACACATTGAAATCCCCTGACCAGCACTTATTTTTAATTAACCTGATTTCGATATAAAATTTTTGATGAAATATGATACGTGGAAACGTCATCCGCAACTGTCTGAGGCAGGACTTCATTCAAAAAAGTGTTATTTCTGCGATTCATTGAATGCGTTACTGGTGGTCGACGAGTTTTGCGGTGAGCAGCGATGTAGCTGCGCAAGATGGTTACCCTTGCGGAGCTTCGCTCCTCATCCCGAAAGAAAAGTAGGGCGAGCCGCAGGCTGATCCTGAAATTGAATGTAAGCTCAGCAAGACTCCGTCGAGATCATTGCTTTTCAATAAGTTAAAGATATAGTTAAGTCATACTCACGTTAATTAAAGTCGCTATTTTGACCAAAACATTATTCTGATTTATATTGTTTTCAGCAAAAAATAAATATAGCCAACCACATGCATGGAGCGCCAAATGAAAACAATCACCGAATGGTTTTACTTTTAAATATTTATTTTTAATTTCAATATCTTACAATTGCTATTATTTTTTTGGTGTAAATTAGGTGTAATTAAAGCCCTCAACTAAGGGCTTTATTCTTCACATCATTCAAAGCGCTACACTCATTGTATTTAGAAACCGTGTCGATGATCCATAGTGTGATTTCTTTACCCTGCCCTGACTCAAGTTTTAAGAGTTTAGGGCAAGGGATCAGTTAATACAAAGATAAAATAAACCTAATAAAAGTATTTCGTAACTTGCGAAATTGTGCAAACTGATGTATTTTGCATATTATGAATACACTCATTGATACTTATCGTACGCCTGGACAAGCTATTTCTGCACTTTTGAATGAAAAGGGGTGGAATGGAAGGGTTTTATCTGGAATTTTACAGATTGATGAATCTGGTGTTAATCGCTTATTACAGGATAAAAAAGCGATTTCGCCTGATTTAGCTCTTACGCTTGAAGATATTTTTAAAGTTCCCGCTGAGGAGTTTTTAATATTACAATCCAAATATGAAATTGCAAAAGCGCGTATTAAACAAGTCCCTGACCCTCAACGAGAATATAGAGCTAAGCTATTTGGTAGCCTTCCAATTGCAGAAATGATCAATAGATCATGGTTGGATGTGGAAAACAAAAAAGACTTCACTAAAATTGAAGCTGAATTATTAAAACTTTTCAAAGCTTCATCTCTAGAAGAAATCCTAAAGCCTGTAACCCATAGTGCAAAAAAATCTTCTGAATATGATCAGACCACACCCATTCAATCAGCATGGATTAATCATGTCCAACGTATTGCTTTAGAAATGATTGTGCCTACTTATACTCAGAAAAAAGGTGAGGCTGCAGTTGAAAAACTTAAAACGTTACTTTACTCACCAGAAGAAATAAGAAAAGTACCAGGTATTCTTGCTGAACACGGTATTCGATTAGTCATTGTTGAATCATTAAAAGGTTCGAAAATGGATGGTGTTTGTTTTTGGATTAATGATGGTTTATCCCCTGTTATTGGCATGTCTTTGAGATTTGATCGCATTGATAACTTTTGGTTTGTATTGCGTCATGAACTTGAACACGTGTTGCAAGGTCATGGTAAAGATTCTCCTAAGATTGATGTTGATTTAAAAGATGATCCAGATGCAGACATTGAAGAAAAAATTGCTAATGAAGCAGCAGCGTATTTCGCGATATCTGAACAAAAGATGAAAAGTTTTATCGCTAGAAAACATCCATTTTTTAGCGAACTAGATATCATGGGTTTAGCTAATACAGTTAAAGTACATCCAGGTATCATCGCAGGAAAACTACAACATCATACTCAAAAATTCAATTTATTCAGAAAGCATCTGGTTCCTATTCGCTCAATCATTCTCCCTTACGCAACTAAAGATGGTTGGGGTGATGTATATCCACTTGAAAACTAGAGAGGTAAAAACTAAGTGAATCAAAATCAAGCCTTCCAAGAAGCCATACGGCTTTATAAGAAGAAAACAGGAGTAACTGAAGTAGACCTAAAAGAAGTAGCAAAATTTGCAGTTACTAATTTAGGGATAAAGCTTCCAGAACCAGTTGATCCGTTCGACTTATTAGCAAAGAAAATTGCAGTAGCAGCTAGAGAAGAAACTAGGACTGACAAAGCAACTGGACGTCCTTATCGTGCAAATCATGCTGTGCCTAAACTTGGCTCACAACAATCTTTGTGGATTGATATTGATGAAGCACCTAGACCATTAATGCAAAAATCTCTTATAAAACGAAGAGATGGGATTATTGGTGATGCTTTGCAGTTATCTTTAGATGCTGACCACTGGAACAGTATTAATTCAACAGAAGAGCCAATCAATATACCTTTAGATTTTGAGGAAGACGTTGAGGAAAGAAAGAACGCGACTAATCCCATATCAGCTGATACTGAGAATAAGACTTCTATATGAAAATGGTTTGGATTAGCTACCAACTAAACCAAACCATTAGGAATATAAAGTACTACCAATACTTTATATTGAATAGTCCTCTATCCGCTATTCACATATGATCAACTAAATAGAATCTTACTCTTAACAAGTTAATTCTATAGCAGAAGGCAATATTTTTCTATTTTATTTTAAGCTTGCGAAAATGCGCAAGTTAGCATTTTTTGCCTTTTTAATGGTTTTTTATTCCAAAATTATTCCTGAGAATATATTTGATTATTTTTTAGGCAAATTGGTTATAAAAAATTGAATTTTATTCTGTTGAATAAAGCCCTCACTCAGAGGGCCATGCATCCCTCAATCTTTCTGCATCAGCTGCGTGTTCATCAGCTTTTTCTGCCACTGTTCGATATTCAGTAATGCAGTTTTCGAGTATGTCACTGTTGGCAATGGTGTACTCAACGATGGTTTCTTTGGTAGAGCTGGACAAGCGACTGCCTGCAATTTTGAGTTGCTTTGACAAGCTGTCAGCGCTGGACTGAGCAATATCAGCATCAGACTTAATCTGTTTAATTTTGGCATTATAGTTTTGCTCCGCTTTTAACTGTTGTTCAGACCAATGTTTTTCTTTGAGCGCTGCAGAGGCTTTGGCTTCTTGTGCCAGTGCTTTAGCTTCTGCAACTTCTGTTTTATATTTTGCATTCAATAATGTGTATTCGCTTTTAAAGTGATTTACACGCCATGACTGAACACCTAAAGCCGTAATGGCTAACAATAAAAAAACCGCCAAAACAATAATGACGGTTTCATAAAATTTCGCTAAGAATGCTTGCATCATTGTGCCCCCATACATTTGCTATAGCGTTCCTTTTGACGGGTCCAAACGCCATAGCAGCCATTAGATCGAACCGAACAATCACGCTTTGCAACATATTTGTATTTCAGTAATGAAGCACATGCTTGTTTGTATTGCCCTGCTTTGAGATTACGAAGCATTGATGAGCCGTTCCAGTTGGCTTGGCCATAGTTATAAACAAAGTCCAAGTACACATCATATTCAGTCTGAGTGAGCTTCACGTCCTGCAACGACTTACGAAAAGCAACTTCATCTTTAGCAATATGAGCCTTGGCAATTTGAACCGCACGTTCTTTAGAAATTGGCTTATCTGTCATTTTGACCTTGGTACCATTTTCATATGATGTGGACCCGATACCGATTGTTGCCACTTTAGCGCTATCTAAATACGGCTTTGATTTGTACCCCTCATAGCCAATTAAAGAGGTAAAAAAAGCAGCTGAAGCTGCTAGACTAGCCACTAAAATTTTAGTCTTGTTTGACATCGATCTTCCCCTTAATTTGAAGTGATGCGATATAGGCTTTGTGTTCTAGTTCATCACGTTTGTCTTTCTTACGCGCGAAATAGAAGTTCATTAAGAAACCGCCAATTGCAACAATAATACTTACCCAAACAACTATATCTACTGAGCCAAGCCAAGCAGATAATACGCCTGAAACTGATCCCCCATAACCAACTGCTTTGCTTGCTACAAGAGCTGTAGCCGATGTGTCTAACGCTTGTTCAGACATGTAACCCCCTAATTTTTGGCAATAAAAAAGCACCCTGTTGGGTGCTAAAACTGAATTGATTCTATTTGATCAATACTTTCTGAGTCATAAATAAGTTGCCGAGCTATTCGACTTCTTGAATGACAGTTTGAAACATGCTGAGCTAACGCAATTCTCAAACCTTTCAATTGTTCTGCATTTAGCGAAACGATTGAGTTGTCTTTTAAAGTCCATTCCACATCTGCGCCAAGTTCACTGGCTGTGATGATCCGGGACTGAGAAGTAACATCTGACTCAAAAGTAAAGTTTAAAAAAGAAAAACCGCCATATTCGGCGGTTTCTCTTTGAATTTTGATCTCCGACCATTTCTGCTCTTTAGCTTGATCTAATGACCGAGGATCAATCCACTGTTTCAAATCATAATCGAATATGTGATGAGTTGATGGTTGTTTGGGTATATGTGCCCACCACCCACGGTAATACATATTTGAGGATGGAGGATCTGAAACAGCCAAACAACCAAGCGGTTTATTTAGTGCAATGGTTTCTTTATTTGCATAAATCAACTGTAGCAGCTCACCTCTTTTTGAAATAATAGCTGTCATTTCTTCATTTCCGTCAGAATCATTTGTGGACTTTGAATGCTAAAAATACCTGTAGTGCTGTTTAAAGTAATACGTATCGCGCGAGTATTGCGATTTGCAAAACCTAATTTGAGAACGTAAGTAGCTGTCCCACTAAAAATGTCTTCTATACCCGCATTCACTGCAAAAGTTCCTGTGAAATAAAATCCACCAGAGCTCATCACATCAGTCGGGGGTGTTTCCTGTCGGGCGACTAAAGCTCCATTTCTGTAGATCGAAAGAACTGCCCTAAGGTTTAACCTTTCAAAATATGAAAGAGAGCCACCATCCACTGCATACGCAGTCAAGTATTCACTCTTAAAAGCAATACAAGATGCATCTATTCGGCATTTCCCTCCTGATCGGTTGATTGTGGCTGTTAATAAATTCCCGAATTTAGCCTCCCACTCTGCAAGTTGAGAATTATAATCGCTATATTGCGGACTATAGGCTCCTGAAACGACGATTTCACTTGTTGACTTGATTGATGTTGGAACAGTGACTGCTTCATCTTGTATCTTTAAAGTACCAACTGCTAAATCTTTGA
>NZ_JBIMBV010000027.1:0-46297 GCF_048551735.1 Acinetobacter legionensis | reverse complement strand
TCACAGCAGTATTACGTTATGAGTACGATGAATTGGGGAATTTGACTCAAACCATTCGTCCTGATGGACAAGTACAAGCCAATCTAAGTTATGGATCAGGGCATATTTATGGTATTGCTTTTAACAAACAAGATATGGTGGCATTCCAACGTGATGATTTACATCGTGAAACCACGCGACTGCTGGCCAATGGTTTAGTGCAAACCAAGAATTATAATGATGTGGGCTTACTCAGCTCACAAGTCATTCGCCCAGAACAAGAAACAACGAACAGGGTACAATTTCAAGCAGAACGTCATTATCACTATGATAACAACTATTTGCTGACTCAAGTTGATGATAGTCGTTTAGGTAAGTTAAATTACCAATATGATCCAATCGGGCGTTTAATCAAAAGCCAAAACCCATATAAATCTGAAAGCTTTAGTTTTGATCCTGCGGGGAACTTGATTGATCCGATTGCCACACAAGCTGCGCAAGTGAAAAATAACTTGATTAGCCAGTATCAAGGCAAACATTATAAATATGATGCGCAGGGCAATGTGATTGAAACCACTCAAGCAGGTCAGCCCTTAAAGTTAACTTGGGATAACTTAAACCGCCTGATTCAAAGTGACAACAATGGTCAAATCACAGATTATGGTTATGATGTATTTGGTCGCCGATTATTTAAGAATAATCATCAAGACCAGAGTTTAACCTTATTTGGTTGGGATGGTGATCAGATGGTTTGGGAATCAGTGAAATCATCAAAAGTGCAAACTGATTATACCAAACACTATGTCTATGAACCGAATAGCTTTGTACCGTTATTACAGACTGGTTATACAGGCTTTATCAAACTAATTGAAACACCTGACTATCGCCAATTCCAAAACGTACCTTATTCGATTTATAAAGATCCAGTATGGAAAACTGAAACCAGAAAGAACAAAGCTGAATTAGAACGTGTTGCCTTTTACCACTGTGACCAAGTCGGTACTCCACAAACTTTAAGTAATGAGCTAGGGGAATGTGTCTGGGAAATTAAACAGGATACATGGGGCACAGCTTTAGAAATAAATACAAGTGATAATCTGCTTGAGCAAACCAACTTAAGATTTCAGGGACAATATTACGATAAAGAAACAGGGCTACACTATAATCGTTATCGTTATTACGAACCGTATAGTGCAAGGTATGTGAGTAAAGACCCAATTGGGTTATTTGGTGGTTTACATAGCACTAAGTATGTTAGTGATCCTAATAAATGGATAGACCCTTTAGGTTTAGTTGGTTTTTCAGGAAAAGAAGTTACTTGGACATTAGGGCCAGTAATTTATGGTAATTACAACTTAACATCACAATGTATTGATAAATATCAAGTTAATTTGGAAATTGATGCAGTGGCAATGGGCGTTGGGGGAGCTAGTGTCGTGCCAGCAGGTAGAACATCAGGAGGAATAACATTCTTTGATAACAATTCAACAATTTATCCTAATAATTTAAATGGTGCTTGGGGGGGAGCTGCTGTAGAAGGATCCGTAGTAGGTAAGGGGGTATCTTGGGGAGGAAAAGCTTTAGGAGTAGCGACAACAGATATACAAAGTGATAATGGTGATGCAACAACAAATGCAGCTATAGGAACATTTTTAGGTAAAGTTGTAAGAGTCAAAGAAAAATGGAGTTTTTGTGGAGTTTCTGAAAAACCTGCTTGCGGACCTGGTGGTTGTTTTGATAAAAAAAGGGCAATTGCTGCACCTGGATTTAGCCCAGCGCAATTAAATCGGCCAACGGTTAAAGAAGTAGCGCCAGAAGCATTAAAACAGCAACCCCCTATTAATATTAATATTAACGGATTATAGGTTTATTAGTTATGAAAATTTTGGTTATTTTGAGTATTTTATTTATTTGTAGTGCATGTGCTAATAGCGCCTCATATGAAAAAAGTTATGAATTAGAATTAGCTAGATCAGGGAATATTGATGCACAATACAATGTCGCAATGAATTTTTTAAATGGTGATAGTGGATTCCCTAAAGATGCAAATGTAGCTAAGGAATGGTTAGAAAAAGCAGCAAAAAAGGGAGATGCCCCTTCCCAAAATGGTTTAGGTATTATGTATTTGAGAGGAATTGGTGGAGAGAAAAACTTAAATAAATCTGAATATTATTATAGATTAGCCGCTAATCAAGATCATGAGAATGCACAGCTTCAATTAGCTTTAATATTATTAAATAAAGATAAAAATAAGAATTTAAAAGAAGCTATATTTTGGTTAAAAAAAGCTGAGAAACAGGGGAATACAGAAGCTCAAGATAAATTAAAGGAATTAGGTGTAGTTAAGTAAAAACTATATTTTAAAATTATATCGGAATGATAGGCAAACAAAGGTTTTTTTAATTAGGATTTTACGCATAATTGATCCAATTGCTACACAAGCTGCGCAAGTGAAAAATAACTTGATTAGCCAGTATCAAGGCAAACATTATAAATATGATGCACAGGGCAATGTGATTGAAACCACTCAAGCAGATCAGACCTTAAAACTCACTTGGGATAACTTAAATCGTCTGATTCAAAGTGACAACAATGGTCAAATTACAGACTATGGTTATGATGTGTTTGGTCGCCGATTATTTAAGAATAATGCGAATGAAAATAGTCTGACATTATTTGGTTGGGATGGTGATTTAATGATATGGGAGTCATATCAAGCAAACCAAAATCAATCAAAACAGCAAGACTATACCAAACACTATGTTTATGAACCGAATAGCTTTGTACCGTTATTACAGACTGGTTATACAGGCTTTATTCAGCTGATTGAAACACCTGACTATCGTCAATTCCAAAATGTACCTTATTCGATTTATAAAGATCCTGTATGGAAAACAGAAACCAGAAAAAACAAAGCTGAATTAGAACGTGTTGCGTTTTATCACTGCGACCAAGTCGGTACACCACAAACCTTGAGTAATGAGTTAGGGGAGTGTGTTTGGGAAATCAAACAGGATACATGGGGCACAGCTTTAGAAATTAATACAACAAACCAAGACAATCCATTGGAACAAAGTAATATCCGTTTTCAGGGTGCATGAGCAAAGATCGAGCACTGCTCGGTCTGAAGCGCAAGGATAAGGAAACAGGCTTACACTATAACCGTTATCGTTATTACGAACCGTATAGTGCAAGGTATGTGAGTAAAGACCCTATAGATTTATACGCAGGATTGAATCACTACAGTTATGTAATTAATCCAACTTTGTGGGTAGATGCTTTGGGATTGCAAGTAACCTATGGTGGAGAATTTATCGGTTTAAGTCGTCAAGCTTCAGCAAATTTAGAATACGAAGGTTATCGAAATTATGACTGTTGGATGAAGACAGGTGATATTTGTCGGTTGCAAGGTCCTCCGTTATTCGATTATGTTTATTGTTCGGGAGGGGTAGGCCCCTTTGCTTATGCAGAGATTACTAACCTACATAATGGTAAGGTATTTCAAGTAGGTGCATCATCTAGGCCAGATGTAAAAGGTGCTAAAGCGATAGGTAAGAATGCTGTGATGGTGCTTGATGGAAGTAAAAAACTAGGTGCTTCTGATCTTACAAAATTAAAAGGTAAGTTTTCGGCTAGTTGTATGGCAGTCTATATTTTTAATAAACCAGTAGCTAGGGGGGAAGATCAAAGTACAGATAGTTTCCTTTCAGGGCTAGCAGGAAGTGCGAGTGGTGGTATATGGGGAGTACGTGCAGGTTTAGTATTACCTATTGATACAAGTTCTACATCGGTTAGTGAAAAAGTTAAAGCTTATTTTACCTCTAAAACGATGAAAGGTTTTGAAATTGGGGTTGGTACACCAGGAGCTGATTTTAATGTTGGATATGGTGTTGAAGCTCAAGGTCGTTCACTTACAGAGAAAATTAGGGATTAAATATGAAATTTAGCAGTTTAAGTTTTTTAATATGTTCTATGATCGCTTTAATGGGATGCAATAGTAATAAGATTTATGATGAACCATCAGATAAATACCCGTTTGATGAAAAAATGAAAACTGTTTTAGGTGAAAAATTAGAAGTTGTTAATTCATTGAATAGAGCAGAAGTTCAGTTAGCGTATGTCGAGTTACCTGCAAACTCTATAAAAACTAAGAAAATAATAGACTTATTGGAAAAAGATGGCTGGAAACTTAAAGGGCGAGGAATAAGTGTCGATACATATTGTTTAGGTTCAAAAAATAGCATCAATATAGCTAGTCCAATATCATTTAATGCGACAGATTTTAAAGGAAATAAGGTTAGAGTTACAAAAACGGATGTGGACATAATTTCTTATAGCTATAACAAGTGGGGAGAAGAACTTTGTGAATAATTAATAATTAATAATTAATAATTAATGATTATGGTTATGATGTTTTTGGCAGGCGATTATTTAAGAATAATCATCAAGACCACAGCCTAACCTTATTTGGTTGGGATGGTGATTTAATGATATGGGAGTCATATCAAGCAAACCAAACTCAATCAAAACAGCAAAATTATACCAAACACTATGTCTATGAACCGAATAGCTTTGTACCGTTATTACAGACTGGTTATAGAGGTTTTATTCAACTGATAGAAACACCTGACTATCGCCAATTCCAAAACGTACCTTATTCGATTTATAAAGACCCTGTATGAAAAACTGAAACCAGAAAGAACAAAGCTGAATTAGAACGTGTTGCTTTTTACCACTGTGACCAAGTCGGTACACCACAAACTTTAAGTAATGAGTTAGGGGAATGTGTTTGGGAAATTAAACAGGATACATGGGGCACTGCTTTAGAAATTAATACAACAAACCAAGACAATCCATTGCAACAAAGTAATATTCGTTTTCAGGGTGCATGAGCAAAGATCGAGCACTGCTCGGTCTGAAGCGCAAGGATAAGGAAACAGACTTATACTATAACCGTTATCGTTATTATGAACCGTATAGTGCAAGATACATGAGTAAAGATCCTATTGGATTGGAAGGAGGTTTTAATAATTTAGCTTATGTAAGTGATCCGAATCAGTGGGTTGATCCGATTTCAGGGTGCATGAGCAAAGATCGAGCACTGCTCGGTCTGAAGCGCAAGGATAAGGAAACAGGGTTACACTATAACCGCTATCGTTATTATGAACCGTATAGTGCAAGGTATGTGAGTAAAGATCCAATTGGATTAAAAGGTGGTTTAAACAATTCTACTTATGTAAGTGATCCAAATCAATGGATTGATCCGATGGGGTTAAATGAATCACTCGGAAGTGCGATGAAAGAGGCTTTTGTAGATAGAATACCTGGTTCACAAGTACCAAGTAGATTAAAAAATAAACCGGCTGCAGTTCAAATGACAGATCGAGTTTTAACTGGTATGAATGCAAATGTCACTGCTGCTGCTTTAGTTGGAGTTAGTGCTTCTGCATCATATGATGGAAATGGAAAATATAGTGTGAAAGGTGGGAATACATATGGGATAGCGTTGGAAGCAACAACCACTAGAGAAGTATTAAATGCTGGTAATTTAAAAGATGGGAAATATTATGAAGCGTGTGCAAGTGCAGGCGCAGGATTGGCAGTGAGTGTATGTGGAGGTTACTCAATGAATGGTGGTTTTTATGGAAATATTGCCTTGGGTGTTGGGTTAGGAGCATCTTTAAGTGGAGTTAGCGGAGAAAAAAGATCATATGACCCTTTAGCCCCGAAAACAGTAATCGATCATGAGCAATTAAAAAGAAATCAACAAATGCTTCCACGGGCTCCTTTAAATTTTGGGGGATTAAGATAAATGTCAGATGGATTTATTTTATTTTTATTTTTATCGTCACTGCTTCTGTATGTTATTTTATTTTGTATAGTTCGATTTTATTTGTTTAAATATTTTATTAGTAAAAATATTGCAAAAGATTATTTGGGTTTCAACTTGAAAAGTTTTCAACATACTAAATATCTTTATAAAATAGTTTTTAAAAATTTTGATAATCATAATTTTTATGCAAAAAGACTAAAATTTTTATATTTTATACAGATTTGTTTTTTATTAATTTTTGTTTTTTTTATTTTTTTAATGCTGAGTTGATTTATGAGATTATATGTTATTTTGTTTTTTTAACTTGGTCTGATATTTTATATGCTAAATGTATTAAAGTTGATGATTTTAATGAAAAGGAAATAATGATAATGAGTTTATACTCTTTGCAGGGAAATCAAAATAAAATTGATGAAGATATTAAAAAAATGAAAGGTAGTTATTATGTGGATTATTATGATGGATATTCATATTTGATTGGAAAAGATAGATTGAAAAATTATGAGCTTGCTGAGTTTTATTTAAATAAATCCGCTAATTATTGTTTTTCACCAGCCCACTATTCACTAGGTTATTTGTATTATTTACAAGGAAATTTAATAAGTGCTAAAAATGGTTTACTTCGGCGTAGGTAAGAATGCTGTGATGGTGCTTGATGGAAGTAAAAAACTAGGTGCTTCTGATCTTACAAAATTAAAAGGTAAGTTTTCGGCTAGTTGTGGCAGGTTATATTTTTAATAAACCAGTAAAGGATTGTGAAGTAAATAATACAGATGCATTTTTAACTGGTTTAGCAGGAAGTGCAAGTGGTGGTATATGGGGAGTACGTGCAGGTTTAGTATTACCTATTGATACAAGTTCTACATCGGTTAGTGAAAAAGTTAAAGCTTATTTTGCCTCTAAAACGATGAAAGGTTTTGAAATTGGGGTTGGTACTCCAGGTGCTGATTTTAATGTTGGATATGGTGTTGAAGGTCAAGGCCGCTCTCTTACAGAAAAAATTAGGGATTAAATATGAAATTTTGCAGTTTAAGTTTTTTAATATGTTCTATGATCACTTTAATAGGATGCAGTAGTAATAAAATTTATAATGAACCTTCAGATAAATACCATTTTGATGAAAAAATGAAAACTGTTTTAGGTGAAAATTTGGACGTTATTGATTCATTACGAAGAGCAGAAGTACAAGTTTCATATTTTGATCTAAAGGGTTCTAATAATAGTCAGAAAATATTAGAAATAACAAATTTATTAGAAAAAGATGGATGGATGCTTAAAGGAAAAGGAGTAGGCGTTAATACATATTGTTTAGGTTTGAATAATCGTATCAATGTAGTAATTGTTGGGAATGGGGAACTTTATGATTTTAAAGGTGGAAAATTACCAAAAAATAATGTCGATGGTGTTTTGTATTCTTACAATAAATGGGGTGATGATCTTTGTAAATAATTACTGATTATGGTTATGATGTGTTTGGTCGCCGATTATTTTAGAATTACCAATCAGCCTACAGTCTAAACTTGTTTGGTCGGGATGGTGATCTGATTGTATGGGAATCAGTGAAATCATCGAAAGTTCAAACTGATTATACTAAGCTCTATGTTTATGAACCAAATAGCTTTGCACCGCAATAGTTATAAGTGTCGGAACAGGTGGTATTGGATTAATCGTTATAGAGATGCTGCATTGTTGCTGTTTGAATAGGGGGAGGTAAGGTTGGTTAAATTATGGGAAATGGCGTAGATAAAAATATAGAAAGAGTGATTAATTAGAATGTTAGAAAAGTATTTGGAAATAATTTTTGCAGTAGTTGGGTCTCTTTGGATCTCTTGTGCATTGATTTCTAGTTTCAAAAGTTATGTATATGTTAAAAAAAATCTTAGTGCTATATCTAAATTACTTTTCGAAAATCCTAAATATTTTAAAAGTTAGC
The DNA here is from genome assembly GCF_048551735.1 of Acinetobacter legionensis. NCBI lineage: Bacteria > Pseudomonadati > Pseudomonadota > Gammaproteobacteria > Moraxellales > Moraxellaceae > Acinetobacter > Acinetobacter legionensis. The sequence goes on along the minus strand of NZ_JBIMBV010000027.1, from coordinate 38,552 downwards.
TTTAACTAATTTTTTTTTGATCGAGACAACAATAGGAATTATTGCGGCAGCTAGATTCAGAGAACTAAAAGTATTAAAAAGAGATACAGTTTTTTCTAAAGGGTTATTACCATTAGCACCTAGCCTCAATGATAAAAACCTTAATCTATTATTACAGAATCATGGAGATTGGTATAAGTCTGTTGTACAAAATATAATTTTTTCGTCTATTTGCTTATCAATATTAACGATATTACTCTTCGTGCCAAAATAATATTGAAAATTAACTTATATCAAAAACCAAGACTTCAACTTTGTCGTAGCCCATTTATAGAGATGATATTGAGCTAGTCGTTATTGGTGCTTACGCTGTTACTGGAGGAATAGCCGGAGATTGGCTAGGTGAAATGGTTGGATCTGGTGCTGATCGAAGTATAGAATGGATGACTAAATAAAATGCTGGAAAATACTTTAAAAATAATACTAACTATCACAACCTTACTTTTGTTTGTTAGCTATCCAATTGCTGTATTTAAAAGCTATAAATATGTTAAAAAAAATCTTCATTCTCTCTCTAATCTATTTTTTGGAGATCCCAAATATTATAAAAAATTAGATTGGGCGAATCACTTACAAATAGAAATGGCTGTAGGAGCTATTGCTGCTTTAAGATTTAGGGAGTTAAAAATACTTAAAAGAAACTCAGTTTTTTCTAAAGGATACTTGCCTTTATCTCCTAATCTCAATGATAAAAACCTTAATTTATTATTCAGAGATCATGGTAAATGGTATAAGTCTGTTACAAGAAATATCACTATTTCATCATTTTGTTTGCTAATTTCAACAATCATTTTTTTTATTTTAAAACAAAATTAAAATATCTCAATTTAAACCCATGACTATACTTTATAAGCTCAAGAAAATTTAAACAGCATGTAGCCTCTAAATTACTTTATAAAGTAACAAATTCTATGAGCCAATCAATGAACCTGAACTTATAATAAAGTTATAAACACTAGGACAACCATAATGCTAAAGAAAACGTTCTTTATATTGTTAAGTAGTACAATTTTTACAGTATATGCAACTCCTGATTTTTTAAGCTATAAAAATTGTAGTCCGCTAAATTTAAGTGATGAAAATTTTAGTCTTTCATTGAAAGATGTCTTTCCTGAATATTCATACATCACTAAAAAATATAACTTTTTGACCTTACCGATTTCAGATCATGATCAACGCTACTGTTTAATTATCAATAATAAAAATAAAGTGATTGTGGATGCTATTCCAACAATGTTAAGCGGTATGTGTGCTGGAAAGTGGGATAAGCAAAAGGATCTACCTATTTGGGAGGCTGATGTAGGTGGGGGAAGAGGCACAGTTGTTTATATGAATTATTCAACAAGCCAAAATTTAAAGAAATTGAAAAAGTCTGAGAAATTAGAAATAGATGAAATAATTAAAAGTATAAATTGTCAATTGCCTGTATATAGCAAAAATGATATTCAAGAGCTCAATGATTCTGCATTTTATTTATATAAATTAGGTTATTATAATGAATCTTTAAGCATTTTAAACCATGTTATAAAGCTAGATCCAAGTAGAGCAGTAGCTTACTTAAATATAGCCGATATTTATGTCGCACAAAAAAATGAACCGATCGCTAGAAAAAACTACGCTCTATATTATGCAGAGATGAAAAAATTAGGTCTTTTAAGCAAAGTGCCAAATAGAATTAAAAAATACCTATAGTTAGGTTTTTTAGAGAAGATTTTTCTCTAATTATTTTATATCCATTAGGAAAATTCGCAAAGACTCCGGCAGGTATTCCATTAAGCTATGATGACATTAATGTCTGGCTGATTTCTGTTTATAAAAGTACATTAAAGTTAGCTGCATGTAATCAAAATTAAAACGATTTTATTGATTTTAAGACGCTTTGATTTGAATCGTTGTCATAAGTTTGGTTTTTCAATAAAACCTAAAAATCACAGATTTTTTACTCCCTTACTATCATTTAATCAATCCGCATTAAACACAGTCTGTAAATTCCGACTTTATAGTTTGCCCATTGTTTGTTGTACATAAACTCTTCATTTTTATATGAGGTTAAACAAGGATGTACAACAATGAAGAAGTTATTTCTATTTATAGGTTCAATGGGACTTTTGGTCAGCATGCCCAGTTTTGCAGCAGATTTAAGTATAGGTGACCCTAAAACAGAATCAGGTGAACTTAAACTTTCTGGCGCAATCCGTACCCGATATATGTACAAAGATTATATCGTTGAGGCAAATGAAGGTTCTAAAAACAAGGATTGGCAGCTTGCAGATATTAAAACAGTATTGAGTTATGAAAATCCAAATTGGATTGCCTCATTAGATCTACGCTGTTACCAATACAGCCGTTTATGTGATGGATTATTTTTAAAAGATGCTTGGGCTGGATATAAAATTTCAGACCAACAACGCTTTACCGTGGGTTTTCAATCAGTTGATTTTGGATTTGGTCGACTGTGGGGTAACAGTTATTATGAAACCTTGTTAAATACGGTTGGTTTAGAAGATATTCAAAATCTAGGTGCGAAGTATCAGTTTAAAAATGATCAATACAATTTTATTTTAGGTTTTTACCCAACAGATGGTGGTAACTATACAGGGACATCCAAAGACGCAAGTCGCTATAGTGGCAACTTTGTTCAAGCCGATGATTTAAGCCAAGGCACAGATATCGATGAAAAAAATATGTGGGTGACTCGCTTATCTAAAAAATTTGAGTTGGACCCAGCGCAAAAGTTTTCAACTGAGATTGGTGGTTCATTCTGGTACTCAGATCTGGAAAATAATCGCACGCAGCAAGACGGTCATCGAAGTACATGGAGTGTATTTAGTACAACCAATTATCAAGCATGGCAATGGCTTTTCCTTGCAGGTGAACAGAACATTAAAAATGCCGATAATCTACTGCCAAATAGCTCAACCATCGGGGCATTTGATTATCCCTACCAAGTGGCCAATAAAGGTAAATTTATGGCCAATGAAATTAATTACACCTTGGCACAGCCTTTTTATCAGTTAGAAAATATTAAACCTTATCTGTCCTATAGCCGTTTCTTTAAAGATCAGAAGAGCTATCAAGATTCAGATCGTTTAATTGCGGGGGTGTATTTTAATTACAAGGCCGTAGGAATTCAGGGTGAATATATTTGGAGTCGTAATGATCCAATGACAGGCGGGAGTGCCAATGGTCTAGCACAAGGCGACAGTAATCAGTGGAATAAATTATTTTACTTATCACTTGGTTATTACTTCTAAAATTAACATTGAAGATCAACCAGTCTATTTAAAAAGGCTGGTTCTTTCGGTTCTGCCTACGCCAGCTACTCTTAGGAATAGTTGGTACTTAGGAATAAACGGCTTTTAGTATTAGGCAACTCTTAGGACCAATGCCCCGATTAAAATAATACATGACGAGATAATACGTATCGTATTAACTTGCTCTTTGAGAATAAAGATCGAAATTAGCGTAGCAAATAAAATTGAGGTTTCACGCAGTGCGGCAACAATCGCAACTGGTGCAAGTGTCATCGCCCACAATGCGAGTCCATAAGAGAAAAATGAGCCAATCCCACCGATTAAACCGAAATGCCAATTATGACGAAAATAATCACCCATCTGGCGATACTGCATTTTCAAGGCAAATATAAAAAAGATCAGACCTGAGAGCACAAAGCTCCATAAGATATAAGAAATGGGTGATCCTGAGAGACGAATCCCATGACCATCCACCAAGGTATAGCCAGCAATCAAGACCGCATTGAGTAAGGCTAAACCAATCCCTTTTCGTCCCGTTTGAGAGCTTGCTAAGATCATGGATAAAATGCCAATCGAAATGGTAATGATCCCAACCCACGCATTGAATTCCAGTGTTTCATGTAGCAAAAATGTCCCCAAAACTGCCACAATAAGCGGAGCAGTACCGCGCATCAGTGGATAGCTTAGTCCCATGTCAGCGACACGATAGATTTTGGCAACCATGCCAAAATAGAGAATTTGTATTCCCGTTGAGGCTAAAATATAAGGCCAGCTAGCGCGATGTGGTAGCGGGAAAAAGGGCAGTAGTAGCGCTGCTAAAACTGCTGCTGATGCAGTCACCAATACAGTGGTTAAAAATTTATTTGAGCCTGCTTTTACAATAGCATTCCAAGTGGCGTGAAATGCCGCTGCGATTAAAATAAGGCCAAATATTGCCGTACTCATATGCTACCTGCTTTTTCATGATCGGGTTAATGTGCATGATGTTGATGGAAAAAGAAAGCAGGCAGCTTATCGTAATTATAGAAATACTTTTTCTGTATTCGGTTGAGTCAGTTCAACCGCTTGAACCTGTTGTCCACGCGATAGGTTCTGAACATGCTGCAATCGATGGAGCAGTTCATTTTGTATAAACAGGATACAAGTCTGTAATTTAGACGAGCTTTTTAGCCGTGAAGGATAGACTGCCCATACATCGGCATCTTGCCAGTACTCAGGCAAAATATGCTGTAACTGACCACTAATCAGCTCATCAGCAACATCCCAAATTGAACGTAAGATAATGCCATGACCTTCAACTGCCAATTGATGAATAATTTCACCATTATTGGATATAAAGCGAGGAGTAACATGTACGGACATATCTTCCGAAGCATGTCGTAATTTCCACAACACCGAGGATTGATCACGCTCACTGATGGTTAAGCAATCATGATTGCGCAAATCATCTAAGCTTTTAGGCATACCATTTTTGACTAAATAGCTTGGTGCAGCACAAAAAATTCGGAAGTTTGAAACCATTTTTTTGGCAATCATATTGGGTGCAATTTCATTACCAATCCGAATATCTAGATCAATACTGTGTTGAATTAAATCTTTCGTATTATCAATCGTATCAAACTGAATTTCTAATTTTGGATACATGGTCATTAGCTTCGATAGGATCGGTGCGACGTGTTTGCGTCCAAAACCAAAGCTACTGACAATATCCAGATGTCCAGTAGGGGTACTCAATGGGTTATTGACTAACTCACTGATTTCATCGAACTCATTCAAAATATGAACAACTCTCTCCAAAATCAGTTTGCCATCTTCAGTCAAACTGACATGACGGGTACTGCGATGAAACAATTTACAGTTTAAATTGTTTTCTAAAATATTGATGCGCTTACTAATAAATGCAGGTGAAACACCCAGTTCTTCCGCAGATGCAACAAAACTTTTGCGTTTCGTTACTGTGCAAAAAACCTTTAAATCCGATAGGTTAGGTAGATTGTTCACGATCCGTGTCCATTGGGGTGATAGTTTTATTATTGATCATTTTTGCTGAAAATAGCATGTTTACTTCTAAGGATATTAACCAAAGGTGTAAGGGAGCGTTATGGCAAAAAAGTATAAAGTTGCGACGATTGCAGGCGATGGAATCGGGTTAGAAGTTCTACCAGAAGGGATTAAGGTTGTAAAGGCTGCTGCAGACAAATATGGCATAGCGCTACAGTTCGATGCATTTGAGTGGGCAAGTTGTGATTATTATCTTGAACACGGCAAAATGATGCCAGACAACTGGTTTGAAATTTTACAGCAATACGATGCAATTTTCTTTGGTGCTGTGGGCTGGCCAGAAAAAGTACCAGATCATATTTCTCTTTGGGGGTCTTTGCTACAGTTCCGTCGTCGTTTTGACCAATATGTGAATTTACGTCCAGTACGTTTAATGCCTGGGGTGAAATGCCCACTTGCAGGTAAAAAACCAGGAGATATTGATTTCTATGTGGTCCGTGAAAATAGCGAAGGTGAATACTCTGCGATTGGTGGTAAGGCTTTTGAAGGTACTGAGCGTGAGTTTGTTTTACAAGAAGCTGTGTTTACCCGTCATGGTGTAGATCGCATTTTGAAATATGCTTTTGAGTTTGCCAATCAACGCGATGCTAAAAAAGTTACCGCTGCAACCAAATCAAATGGTATTGCAGTCAGTATGCCGTACTGGGATGAACGTGTTGATGCGATGGCAAAACAGTATCCGCAAATCAAGGCAGACAAACAGCATGTCGATATTTTGGCCGCTCGTTTTGTATTACAGCCTGAACGTTTTGATGTGGTGGTTGCTTCAAACTTATTTGGTGATATTTTGTCGGATTTGGGACCTGCATGTACAGGAACGATTGGTTTAGCCGCTTCTGCAAACTTAAATCCAGAACGTAATTTCCCATCGTTATTTGAACCTGTACATGGTTCTGCACCCGATATTTATGGTCAAAAAATTGCCAATCCAATTGCTGCAATCTGGTCTGGTGCAATGATGTTGGATTTCTTGGCAGATGGCGACGAACAGGTGGTTCAAGCAGGCCAAGAGATTATGCAGGCGATTGAACATGTATTGTTACATGGCCCGAAAACACCAGATGTGGGTGGAACAGCCAAAACGGGCGAAGTTGGAGATGCGATTGCAGCATTTGTAACACATCAAAAAATGAACTTATTCGCGATGGAGTAATCGCCCTTAGGGAATAAACAATCAGGATCCAAGATGGATTGAATGGATATGGATAATCAAAATACAAAACTTTATACAGATAAGACACTTGCAATAACCAGTCTTGCCGTAGTGTTTATTTCGGTGGCTGGTTTGGCAATTTACTCAACTGAATCTATACAGCTTGCTGCTCAATGGATGAAGTGGACAACATCTGTTTTTACCACACCCGTGCTGTTATTTACATTTTTGTCAATTATTTTTACCTTTGCTTTGGCGTTTAGTAAATATGGAAAAATCAAGTTAGGTGAAGGTAAGCCGCAATACACTACCATGTCATGGATTTTCATGTTCATTTTATCGGGTATTGGTTCTTCGACCTTATATTGGGGCTTCTTAGACTGGGCTTATTATTATCAAACACCGGGTTTAAATTTAACCCCTGAATCAGCGGAAGCATTGAAATATAGCGTTGCTTACTCATTCTTTCATTCGGGATTGAGTGCTTGGTCGATCTATGCGCTAGCTTCAATTTCACTGTGTTATAGCTACCATGTCAGAAAGAATAAAGGCTTGAGTTTGGCTTCAATGATTGAAGCGGTCACTGGCTTTAAGGCAACCGGACCTGTTGGGCGTCTTGTCGATCTGATGTTCTTGTTGTGTATGTTCGGTGCTTTAACGATTTCTTTGGTGCTGACTGCGGTGACCTTTACCAATATTTTGTCGCAGTTGACAGGTATTCCCAATACTTTTATGACCAAAGTGGTGATTATTTTTGCAGTATCGATTTTATTCGCCCTAAGTTCTTATGTGGGAATGGATAAGGGCATGCAACGTCTCAGCCATATGGTGTGTTTAGGTGTGGTGTTGTTTGCGATTTATGTGCTGTGCTTTGGGCCGACCCAATTCATTATGAATAACTCGCTGATGAGCTTTGGCTTAATGGCAACCAATTTTGTCGATATGAGTTTATTTACCGACCCAATGGGCGATGGAAAGTTCACCCGTGAATGGACCGTATTTTATTGGTTATGGTGGATTTCTTATGCACCGGGTGTGGCGTTATTTGTAACGCGTGTTTCAAAGGGACGTACCATCAAAGAAGTGATTCTTGCCATGGTCATCGGCGGTAGCGTTGGTTTATGGTTCATCTTTGGGGTGTTTGAAAACTACAGTGTCTATAACTTTATTCACGGTATGGTCAATGTGCCACAAGTTTTAAGCCAACAAGGCGGTGAAGTTGCGATTAGCCAACTGCTTGGTTTATTGCCTGCTGGCAAACTGATGATGTGGATCTTCCTTGGAATTATGGTGATTTTTCTTGCAGCACATATGGATGCTGTGGGTTATGCGGTGTCAGCAACGTGTACCCGCGGTTTACGTGAGGGGCAAGACCCATCACCAAATGCGCGGTTGTTCTGGTGTGTGATGCTAACCCTTGTTCCGATTGCGATGATTTTCTCTAAAGCGCCTTTGGACACCATGAAAACTGCGACCATTGTGACTGCCTTGCCATTCATTGTGATTATTTTGATACAGACCTATGGCTTGGTGAAATGGTTGATTGAGGATTATTCAAAGGTTCCATCCCATCTGATTGAGCAAATGAGTTTTAGCGAGTTGGAATCTTTAGATCAAACAGATGCAAATAAACATATGCACATTGATGTTGCAATTGAACCCACTGCGGATAAAACCAGTCAAAAGGAATTGTCATGACACAACAACCGAGCATGCGCTATAGATTGAGTGAAGAAATGCAAAGTCTGGTGTACTGGAGCAGCATTTATTCGCCTGCGGATGATGATATCGATTCTATTCGGGCTGCGTATGATGCGATGTGCTTACATTACACCTTACCGCGTGATGGTACGGTTAATATTGAAGATAAAACTGTGCCGCAGCTCAATCATCCAGTGAATGTTCGGTTGTATTCACCACTGGGTGAAGCACCAGCAACAGGTTGGCCATGTATTTTATATCTTCATGGTGGTGGTTGGATGGTGGGGAATCTTGATTCACATGAGTTTATCACTCGCTATTTATGTCGTGATTTAAATGTTGCTGTGTTGAGTGTGGATTATCGCTTAACACCAGAACATCATTTTCCAGCTGCATATGAAGACTGTGAAACAGTATATCACTGGCTCTATCAACATGGTCTGCAATGGAAGATAAACCCAAATAAAATTGTTTTGATGGGGGACAGTGCGGGCGGTAATTTAGCGGCTGCACTTGCAGTGCAATTACAACATACAGGGGCTCAAGCCTGTGGTCTTGCAATGGTTTATCCATGTTTGAGTAGTCGTTTTGATACGGCATCCTGTCAGCAGAAAGCGGATGCACCGTTACTGTCAGTAACAGATATGCATGATTACTTGAAAGCCTATGCGCCAAATGCAAGCGATTGGCAGGACTTACGTTTATCACCACTGTTGGCACAGGATTTTTCCGATATGCCCCGTAGTTTTATTGCCGTCGCTGAGTATGACCCTCTCAGTGATGATGGGCGTATTTTTGCTGACAAGTTAAAACAGGCCAATATTGCAACCGAATTTTATCTCGGTAAAGGATTACTACATGGCAGTTTGCGTTTAGTACGTGACTGTCCTGTGGTGCAAGATTTATATCAGCGCATGCTGAGTTCGTTAAAGCCAATGTTTAATTGATTTGAACATCAGCCAATTTTAATCAAAAGGTCGTTAGGACAAAAAAGAGTTTAATGGAGTAAAAGACATGAATGCAGTTGAAAAATTACCAGAAGATTTCTGTTCAAACCCGGACGTAGCTTGGACCTTTCCAAAAGTCTTCTATACATCTTCTCAGGTTTTTGAGCGTGAAAAAGAAGCAATTTTTGCAAAAAGCTGGATTTGCGTTGCACACGGCAGTGAGGTGGCGCAAGCCAATGACTATATTACTCGTAAGGTGATTGGTGAAAACATTATCGTGATTCGAGGTAAAGATAGTGTATTACGGGCTTTTTATAATGTCTGTCCACATCGTGGTCATGAATTGTTAAGCGGAAGTGGTAAAGCGAAGAACGTAATTACCTGTCCTTATCATGCATGGACATTCAAGCTAGACGGGAGTTTGGCGTTGGCACGTAACTGTGATCATGTTGAATCATTTGATAAACAAAACTCAACGATGGTACCGGTAAAAGTTGAAGAATACGCAGGTTTTATTTTTATTAACATGGATGAAAATGCCACTTGTGTTGAAGATCAATTGCCTGAATTTGCCCAAAAACTTAATGAAACTTGTGCTGTCATCAAAGATTTAAAACTTGCAGCACGCTTTGTGACAGAGACACCTGCAAATTGGAAAGTGATTGTAGATAACTATATGGAGTGTTATCACTGTGGACCTGCACATCCAGGCTTTGCAGATTCTGTTCAAGTGGATAAATATTGGCATACCACACATCAAAACTGGACTTTGCAGTACGGTTATGCACGCTCTTCGGAAAAATCGTTCAAGCTTGATCCATCTGTGAAAGATCCAACCTTTAGTGGCTTTTGGACATGGCCTTGCACTATGTTTAATGTACCACCAGGCGGTAACTTCATGACTGTGATCTATGAATTTCCTGTAGATGCTGAAACGACATTACAACATTATGATATTTACTTTACCAATGAAGAACTGACTCAAGACCAAAAAGATTTGATTGAATGGTATCGTAATGTCTTCCGCCCAGAAGATTTAAATCTGGTTGAAAGTGTGCAACGTGGCTTAAAGTCACGTGGTTATCGCGGTCAAGGGCGAATCATGACGGATAAGCAACGTTCGGGGATTAGTGAACACGGTATTGCTTATTTCCAAAACCTCGTTGCGCAATATCACAAGTAATCATTTAAAGGAGCCTCTCAAAACATCACTGGGGCGAACAGCTCAATCATGTGATTTTTAGAGAAGCTCTCAAGTTAAAGGTACGGCAAATGAAGCCGTACCTTGCTTTCAAACCATAGGATCATGACATGTCAAGTTTGCAAGGTAGTCCGCTATTTCAACAACGCGGATGGGTAGATGGTCAATGGATCAATGCACAATCCAATGCCACTGTACCCGTCACCAACCCAGCAACAGGTGAAGAGATTGGGCGTATTCCCAATATGGGGGCAGCAGAAGCAAGCCTCGCGGTTGATGCTGCATATCAAGCCTTAGCAACGTGGAAAGCCTTAACTGCACAAAAACGCGCAGATTTATTATTGGCTTGGTATCAGTTGGTATTGGCACATGCTGACGAACTGGCTCGTATCATGACCATTGAACAAGGCAAGCCTTTGGCTGAAGCCTTAGGTGAAGTGAAATATGCTGCTTCATTTATTCAATGGTTCGCAGAAGAGGGCAAGCGAGTTTATGGTGATGTGATTCCTACCACCAATAATCAACAGCGTTTTATCATTACCAAGGAACCTGTAGGTGTGGTTGCAGCGATCACGCCTTGGAATTTCCCAATCGCTATGATTACCCGTAAAGCTGCGCCAGCTTTAGCTGCGGGTTGTACGATTGTGATTAAACCTGCCAATGAAACGCCTTATTGCGCCTTGGCCATTGCCAAACTTGCAGAAATGGCAGGGATTCCTGCTGGGGTGATCAATGTTGTAACAGGTCAGTCACAAGAAATCGGTGCGGTATTTACCAGTCATGAAAAAGTCAAAAAACTAACTTTTACTGGTTCAACGCCTGTTGGTCGTTTATTGATGCAGCAATGTTCAGACACGATTAAAAAACTTGCGCTCGAACTCGGTGGAAATGCGCCATTGATTATTTTTGATGATGCAGATTTAGATAAAGCAGTACAAGGTGCAATTTTTGCCAAATTCCGTAATGCAGGGCAAACCTGTGTTTGTGCCAACCGTATTTATGTACATGACAAGGTTTATCAGGCATTTACTGAGAAATTTGTGCAAGAAGTTGAAAAATTTAAGATTGGCAATGGTCTTGAGGAAAATGTACAGATAGGCCCTTTAATCAATGAAAAAGCCGTCCTTAAAGCACAACAGTTGATCGATGATGCACGTAAAAAAGGTGCACAAGTGGCTTGTGGTGGTAAACAGCATGCACTTGGACAGACCTTTTTTGAACCGACTGTGCTTACAGATGTGGATCAAAGCATGGAAATTGTCAAAGAAGAAATCTTTGGGCCAGTTGCACCACTGATTCGATTTAGTGATGAAGCAGATGTGGTTGCTCAGGCCAATGACACCATTTTTGGTTTGGCCGCCTATGTGTATAGCGAAAGCATTTCACGGATCTGGCGTGTCGCAGAACAACTTGAATATGGCATGGTGGGGATGAACTCAACTGCAATTTCAAATGAAGTGGTTCCCTTTGGTGGCGTGAAGCAATCAGGGGTAGGCCGTGAAGGTTCTAAGTATGGCTTAGAAGAATTCATGACCATTAAATATATGTGTTTAGGGCTATAGGATAAAGGCGTGTTGGACATTCATTGATGATCATTCAACACGCTGCCCCCCAATGAGAAAGCGCTTGAATAAGTACTTAACAAAGCAATATGTGGTAAAGAGGATTTAGACATGGCAAGTCATTATGAAATGTTTGCATCAGTGGTCACAGGGGTAGAGCAACTTACACCATTGATCAAACGGTTTACATTTAAACGTCAGGATGGACAAAATTTTCCTCAGTTTAATGGGGGCAGTCATATCATTGTTAAAATGAATGATCAGCTTTCCAATGCCTATTCACTGATGAGCTGTGCTCAGGATCTTAGCGCTTACCAAGTATGCGTACGTAAAGATGTAGAAGGTAAAGGTGGTTCGGTCTATATGCATGAGCAATGCAATGAAGGTTGTGAAATTCTGATTTCAGAACCTAAAAATTTATTTCCACTGGCTGAAAATGGCGCAAAACATATTTTAATTGCGGGTGGGATTGGGATTACGCCTTTTGTGCCGCAAATGGATGAATTGGCAGCACGTGGGGCAGATTACGAATTGCATTATGCTTATCGTTCGCTGGAGCATGCTGCGCTGTTGCAAGAGCTCAAACAAAAACATGCTGAACATATTTTTAGTTATGTCGATTCAGATGGGAAATGCCTTGACCTCGATCAATTAATTTCTGCACAGCCAAAGGGCACACATGTTTATGTCTGTGGGCCAAAGCCAATGATTGATGCTGTGATTGATCGTTGTAATTTTCATCGTTATCGAGATGAATATATTCATTGGGAACAATTTGCTTCAACCGTACCTGAAGATGGTGAAGCATTTACTGTGGTTTTGGCGAAATCCAATCAGCAAGTCGAAGTTCAAGGCAACCAGACTATTTTACAGGCAATTGAAGCATTGAATATTGATGTTGAGTGTTTATGTCGTGAAGGGGTGTGTGGTACCTGTGAAACTGCAATTCTAGAGGGTGAAGCAGAGCACTTTGATCAGTATTTGAGTGATGATGAAAAGGCATCACAGCAATCGATGATGATCTGTGTATCTCGTGCTAAAGGCAAAAGATTGGTATTAGATTTATAAATAATCATTGGTGTAAACCGAAGTGATTTATGTTGATATATTGCAGCTTTACTTTAACCTGAATTGACGGTTTCTAAATTAACGCCGAATGATTTTCATTCGGCGTTAATGACTGGTTAAGAGTATGATTTAACATCTACATTTGAGCATCAGCACAAAAAAACAAATACTGTTGAACGCAAAGCATAGCCACTAAAAAGCCCAAACAAATTTTAATACCCTCGTATGGCCTTCAGGGCGATTTTCAACATGAGTTTCTTTTAAATACTTTGCTTCAATTGACCAGTTTTTATCTTGATATTGTATGGCAGGACCAATTGCCAAAACTTGTCCTCGCATCGCAATATTTTCACCCTGTTGCTTATCTAACTTGGTTTGCTTAAAAGCATAGCCTTCAACAGCCACTTTAATCTGATCAGTAAGTTTATATCCAAGACTATAATCACCAGCAAAATATTCCCCAGATTTGTATTGGGTATCATCATTTTCAGTATTAAAGCTATAAGAAATTTTAGTTGAAATATCTAAACCATTTTTTGGCGCATAGCTGTAAGCAAAAATCGGTCGAACAGTATTGTAGTTTTTGCCAATATTGGCGACCAAAGGCTGTTGTGCTGTGGCCTTATCATACTTACCTGTGGCGAGTACTGTTTCTACCGCAGCAATCCAGTGGTGATCTCCTTGATGCCAACCTAACATTGACCCCAACATTAAATCACCTAAGGCAGTGTTATGGTCTGACATCCCCGCTGCAGATAATCTGAGATCAACCATAGGCTGTATGGCATAGAAACCCAGTTGACCGCCGAGATAGTTTTGTTCTGTCATCCAGACCAAACGGGGGATAAAGGCATTTACATCTAAATGAAAATTCGCTGGGCCATTGTCAAAACTTCCAGCATGGTAATTTTGATAATAGCTTAATAGATACACGCCAGCGGGTGGTAGTGCGCCTGCCATCATACCTTCTGCACCGAGGGCAAATGAGTCAGCCCCATTTTCTGTGGCACATGCAATGCTACTGGTTAAACCGAGCATCAATGGAATTGAAAGTTTGAACATCAATTGTTTCATAGAAAATCCTTTTCAATGATATTTTTATTGCAGCTAGGTGTAGTTAAACGGGTTAAGCATCACTACATTATTGACTAAGCGGCTACTCGACGACGATCAACCTCTGTAGAGGGGACTTGATCAGCGTCCTTTGACTGATATGAGTATTTGGCATGAGTATCTTGAGAGCGATCTGGAATCAGTGCAGATCACTCACGCTGGTGTTGCTATATTGGATAATTTAAGGGTTCACCCACTCAACTTTAGATGTGTCTAAAAAGTGCCGAACGTGATTGCCCATTTGCACCATCTGCCGCACTTAAAAAGCGTTCAGTATGGATGTCTTTTTCAAATAAACGGCTTTGCATCAAGGTGGAGATGGCGGCATCAATCATCGGTGGCGGGCCACATAAATATGCCTTGTGCCCACTGCATTTATTTTCAAAATAATTGGCAACCGCTTCATGTACATAACCTGTAAACCCTGTCCATTGGTCTTCTGGCTTAGGCGCATTTAAGGCAGGGATGTATCTGAAATTTGGATATTCTTTGACAAGCTGTTCGAATTTTTCACGGTTATATAATTCAGCAACATCCCGTGCACCTTGGAACAAATAAATGATACGGGTGTCAGCTTGTTCTAAAAGATCCAGAATCATCGATTGAGGGCTTGAAAGACCTGAACCACCGGCAATGAAAATGACATTTTGCTGATCAGACTTACGCACAAAAAATTGTCCATAAGGTCCTGAAAGCATCATTTCATCACCAATACCCAATTTCTCATGCACATAGCGTGTTGCGGCCCCACCTTGTACTTTACGAATATGTAATTCGATCAGATTTGCTTCACTTGGTGTATTGGCGATTGAAAATGCCCGAGTTCCTTCAATATTGGGGAGTTGGATATTGATGTATTGACCTGCTTGAAATTCCATTGGGCGATCAAGTTGAAGTCGAACACCTTTAATCGTTGGTGATAAATCCGTTATTTCAATGACCTTGGCTTGGTAGTCTTGGACTAAATAGCCTAAGAAATCCTCGTCTTCATCCACGTCCGCTTCGATGACCATGTCAGATTCGGGCTTGCAACAACAAGCCAACACTTTATTTTCTTCACGTTCAATGTCCATAAGTGCAAAAGGCGAGGCTTCACCTACATCATAAAAACCGTCTGTGACTTGAACTTTACATGTACCACAAGTGCCATGTCCGCAAGCAAAGGGCAACCAAACACCTTGACGCAATGCTGCATCTAAAATGGTTTGATCCTCTTCAACTTGAATGATGGTTCCTGCTGGTTCAATCGTGACTTGATAGCTCATCTGTGTTCTCCTTAAACATGTGTGCCTTGGTAACCTGCTAAATCAGGCGTTACAAAGCGCAGGAGAGATTTATGATCAAAACCCAAATCTTCTAGGGACTTAGAAAAATCAGCCTGTAAAAGATTGCGGTTTAAACGGAATTCAACTTTAGACCAATCAATATGTTTAAAATCGGGATGTTGCTCAAAACCCGCCTGAATTTGCCCATCAATCAAGGCTTGTAAGCTTTGTTTTGGTGAAACCACAAAAGCATGTGCCGAACAAAATAAGGTGTGATGATCCCAACCAATAAACAACAACATGTTTTCGCCGTAATTTTGTTGTAGATCTAGTGGTTCAAATTGATATTTTTCAACAATCGCTTGTACAGTCATGGTGTATTTCCTTAAACTTTTGAATAAATCCTTGAGCGGATGCTGTCGAGTTAGACAACATCCATTGCTTATTTTTTAATTTTTGGATGAGGGTTTAAGCTGCGTTGCCTTTCCACTTTTTCCAGCGCTGTTGGTCAGGTGAACCTTCAATATCGAGATTGTCTGCACCGACATTAAAGTTGTAGTAATCCCTTAAAATACTTTCTAAATCTGGACCACCACAGTTACCCTGCAAAATTTGATGTACAGGCAACCACGCTTGGATGTATTTCTCAGGTTCGCGTTCAAAAATGTCATGACAACCATCAGAGCAAGTGTGATAACGCTCATCTTTGTAAATTGAATCACGATAGCTAAATAGTGTTGGGTCACCATCCATTTCAGTAAAGGTCATTGGAATTTGGCACACTTGGCACAATTGAGGTAAACCTGCGCTATAGAAGCGTTTACCTTCAGCTTCCATTTTTCGAGCAAGTTCCCAACGTGGGCGGTAGTATTTATCAAACGTGTCAGGGTATTTTTCTGAGAGCCAATCCATTTCCTCATCTGTTGGGATCCACGTATGGAAGCCTGCTGCATGACCGAAGTTATAGAAAATCCACCATGCTTGATGCGAAACATGTTCTTTCTCTTTGCTAATCACTTCACTATATTTCGGCATACGAATCCCGTAGCGACTTAAGTCTTTAAATAAAGCGCCACCTGCTTCTTCAAAATAAGTTTCCCAAGCTTCTTTCCATGACATGACTTTATTTGGCAACATGTAATCCATCATCATGCCGACGATGGACAGCAGGCGAGTTCCTCGCCAGAACCATTTATCAATCCATTCTTGTACGATTGGCACATTATCTTCGTGCTGTTCCAGTAAGAATTTTACAATTTCCAGTCCTAGCGTCATGTGGCGTGCTTCGTCTGATTGTGCACTAAAGCCAAATGTTACGGTTGCCATATCACCGTTGTAAGCTGCTCCCGACATGAATGGAACGAACAATAAGTTAGTGAGGACATATTCAAAGGCAAAGCTGATTGCCAATAAAAACTCAAAAGGTCCCGCTGAACGTGCATCTTCAAAGAATGATTTAGGTACAGACAAGTACCAGACACGGTCATGCATATGCGCCCAGTCTTGGAAGCCATCAAAGAACTTGTTGTAATGGCTCATGGCATGAATCTGGGTTTGTACATGACGTAATTCATCAATCGATTGCATTTGCGAGGCGATACGTGCACCGATGCCACTGAACTGACGCCCAACATGGGCATAGCCTTGGTACGCTTGATACTCAAGCGGGGTTACCGCGGTTAAAAACAGTTTAATCGCGTTGACATAACGTTCATTTGAAACATTCATTTGTCCATTGTTTTGTGCAAAAGCATCAAAAATGGCATATAGCTTCTTTTCTTTTTCTGCTTGGTATTTCCAATAGTTATCCATGGTTAAACGGAAAGGATCTTCCCATTTCGACCAGTCGGTAATTTTGATGCCTTCAAACTCTTCATACGGAAAGGCATCTTTACGATCTGCATAGGAAAAGTCCCAATCTAGATCACGGGTGAGTATCCGATATCGTTCTTTGGCATTGAGTTTTTTATTGTTTACTTTGGCTTGGCTATTCATTTTGATCATCCTTTAACTTACATGCAGCTGCCTGCTATTTATGCTTTAAATCTAGGGGAAGTGCAGCTTAGTTCCACTTCAAGGTCAAACTGTCATCATCTTCATCAACATTGCCACCCAAGGTAATCATGTTGAGTTGTAGTTCTTGGATATCCCAGTTTTGCCCAAGTTTTTCTGATACTGTTTCTGCACGTACCACCAGTTCGCCAGTGCTTTCTACCCGAATCATGGCGGGAAGATATTGAATTGTTGCTTCAGGATTGTCCTGTTCAATCGCTTCAATGATGTAGCGTGAGGTGTCATTGTCTTGCAATGCTAAATAAACTTTAGAGGTCATGATGGCAAATCCTTATGCTGCTAAATCGAGTAAAATGTTGCCGGCTTTTTTGCTACGTTCAGAGATCTTATTTAGACCGGAATCAATCCCAGAATCCGTGAGTGCGGTTTGTGCCCAAGCACTAAAGGCTTGTTTAACTTGGGGTAGTAATTCCGTGATCCATGATTGAATCAGGGTTTTATTGTCTTCAGATTCTAAAATCGCAGTTTTTAAAACACTGTCTGACCACTTCGCTAAATCAGTTAAACAGTCCTTCATAAATTCAGTAAGAATGGCAATATCACGCCCACCATTTTCAACCAGCCATTCATCCAGCTGTCCAAAAACCAGCTCTTGTAACATGCTGTCAATCAACAGATTTTGCAGAATATAAAGTTTGAACCAGTCTTGTTCGGTTAGACTTTGTTCACAAATTTTACGTAAGGGTTGCCAAGTTTCATTATTTAGCCAAGCGTGTTTGGCTTGCAGTAAGGATTCACCTGTATTGCCATCGAGGATTAAGCCAATACGTGAAATATATTGCGCCATACCGAGGCGATCCATTGCTGCAAAAATACATGCCTGGGTGATGACTGTGCCATAACCATAGGCACTGCCTGACATCATATGTAAGTTGGCCGTTTGTTCGACATAGCGAAAAGGTAGTAAACACTGGATGATTTTTTGTTTTACTTCATCACTGAGATTATTGACCAACTGACGTTTTTCAAAAAAAGCATAATGACTTTCAGCTGTATCTTGCAGACGTGCACGATGTTGTACATAAGCGCCATAATAAAACTGGCGAGGGTCTTTAAATGCATACCAATCTTGCATCTGCAAAGCCGTATGGGTTTTATCATTTAAAGTTTTGTCTGGCTTCCATAATGGGCGATAGTGAAAGTTTGTTGAAGCTTGAATATCAAAGCTGACTTCTTGATAGCGTGTTGCGGGCTTGGCTCCAAATCGGCGTTCGATATACGCATAAGTCTGACGAATCGGTTCCAAATTGGATGTTTTAATTTCTAAAGTCATTAGCTTCTCCTTGTAGAATTAAGCCTGATCTTCTTGATCAGAATGTTGGCGAACATGATTTAAAACAGTCGGTTCAATGCCATAACGCCATTTATCTTCCTGCGCATCGTTCCAAGCTTGTTGTTCTGCGGTCATTTCAATGACGTGATTAATTTCACAAAAATGCTGGAAAGCCTGTTGGGGGAGAATTAGTTCCACAAAAAGCGTCGGGTCTTGAATGGCAAAATCGAACTCTACAAATTTGGCATTCCGCTCACCTGTAATACGGATATATTTAACCAATGCGGTAGGTTGTTTAGCGTCAATCATGTGCTTATCCTTTTATCAACATCAAAAAGATTTCGATGTAGAGCTTCATGCTCATGTGCTAGGTTTGCTCTAGATATTTCAAAAGTCGTGCCAATATTAAAATTTAATTAAAATTCAAATGCTTAATATTTATTGATGATAATTTTATGAACAATGGCAGCATTATTTTCATCAAATAATGAACATAAAGAGATGCTGATTTCATCAAAAGATGAAACAGTGATTTTGATAGGTAAGGTCGAGTTAATGCTTATAAAAAACCAATAAAGACTTGATATCGATTAAAATTAAAACAATATACCTTAAAGGTATGAAAATATAAGAATAGGTAGTGAAGCTTTTGGATCAAAATTAGGTAATATCAAGATCGTATTTACAACGAAATATAGCCAAGGATGGATATAGCATGCCCCCAGCCAAAGATGTGAAGGTATATAAAAAAATACTGGAACAGAACAAAGATATTCAAGATTTACTCGATAAAATCGTTTTTGATGCTCAACACGGACAAATCTGGTTTGATGAAAATCGGATGTTGTTGATGCATACCAGTATTCTGGGCTTTTTAAGAAAAGATCTTTATCAGATGTTGGGGCTTGAACGCACCAAACGCTTTTTTATTCGTTGTGGTTATCAAGCTGGCATGCGCGATGCAGAAGTAACCTCAAAACTACGACCAAATTTAAATGAAGCAGAAGCTTTTATGGCTGGACCGCAAATGCATGGCATCCGTGGCATGGTGCAGGTTGAAGTCAATGAACTGCATTTGAGCCATGATTTAAAACAATTTTATGCTGATTTTAATTGGCTTAATTCATTTGAAGCAGAAGTGCATTTAAGTGAATTTGGTGCTTCGGATCAACCTGCTTGCTGGATGTTATTGGGGTATGCCTGTGGCTATAGCAGCTTTGTCATGGGGCAGACCATTATCTATCAGGAAACACATTGCGTTGCTCAAGGTGATGAACATTGTCGAATCATTGGAAAGCCGTTGAGTGAATGGGAAAATGCCGATGAGTTGATTCGCTTTATGTCACCCGATGCTGTCTCGGACGAAATCATTGCCTTACAGGCGGAACTCAATCAATTAAAGAAAAATATTTATACCGATGCTGAAAGTGATTACACCATGTTTAATGCGGTAGGCGAGTCGGTTGCCTATCGCAAAGTCTGTGATCTACTTAAAAAAGCAGCAGGGAGTAAAGTCGCAGTTTTATTACAGGGTGAAACAGGCGTTGGCAAAGAAGCATTTGCACGTGGTATTCATAATGGCAGTCAGCGCCAAGCGCAGCCATTTGTGGCAGTGAATTGTGCTTGTATTCCTCCAGATTTGATTGAGTCAGAACTGTTTGGGGTGGAAAAAGGCGCATTTACTGGTGCGGTGCAATCCCGAATGGGAAAATTTGAACGTGCCGATGGCGGAACAATTTTTCTAGATGAAGTGGTCGAGCTTTCACCACGTGCGCAAGCTGCGTTATTACGTATGCTGCAAGAAGGTGAATTTGAACGGGTAGGAGATAGTCGCACCCGCCAAGTCGATGTCAGACTGGTTGCTGCGACCAACGAGGATTTAGAGCAAGCCGTTAAAGATGGTAAATTCCGTGCAGATTTATATTATCGCTTAAATATTTTTCCTGTGATTATTCCGCCTTTACGTCAGCGAAGAGAAGATATTCCCTTGCTGATTAATCATTTTTTAGCACGCTTTGAAAATATGTATAGCAAAACCCTAAAAGGGCTCAGTGATAAAGCGAAAAATTTTATGATGAAATATGATTGGCCTGGCAATATTCGTGAGCTGGAAAACTTGTTGGAAAGAGCCACATTACTGACCGATCATCAACAGGAAATTAAATTGGAAAGTTTGTTTCCACAACATAAAGATTTAGATGCAGTAGGTGAAACTGCACAATCGGCGATCAATGTAGAGGATTTATTTAGCGAGAATTTCTCTTTAGATCAACTTGAACAAAATATTATTCGTAGTGCAATGGATAAAAGCCAGCAGAATGTATCAGAAGCTGCACGTATGCTTGGAATTAGTCGGGCAACATTGGATTACCGTTTAAAGAAAATTACGCTAGGCTAAAATCGAATTTGCTCCCAATAACTATAGACCAATAGCCATAGAAATGTGCTTAGATTGCTTTTTGATCAGCATTTGGCCACTATGTGATCTGTCTATAGTTGTCAATTTAAAATAGATTAGCTGAATGTTTGTTTAAATGAAGTCGATTTTATACTTGGATGTTGATCTCATATTTTATTTAAATCGTCGGGCTTAAATAAAATACTAAAACAACTTCCCCCTAAAGCTTGTGACTTGGAATATTCAATGCGACCTTCATGCGCGATCATAATTGCATTGACAACAGATAGACCTAAACCACTACCACCATTCTTTTTGCCTCTGGATTCTTCAAGTCGATAAAATGCATCAAAAATAAAGGGAATATGCTGATCTGCGATACCGGGTCCTTGATCTTCAATGGTTAAAACCAATCCTTCTGATTTTTTTTGGGTGCTAATCCGTAAAATTCCTGCCTGTGCATAACGAATTTCATTTTCAAATAATGCAATTAAGATCTGTTCAAGCCGTTGTCGGTCAAAAAAGCAGGCTTGATCCGATAAATTGGTTTCAATGATTAATTTTGCTTGATCAAAACGGTCTTGAAGTAAGTTCACAGATTGTGTAATGACGTCAGATAGACAAACTGATTCTAGGTTAAGTCGAAGTTGTTGATTATCCGCCAGACTTAGGGTTCTTAGATCTTCGATTAAAAATGACAACTGCTCAACTTGATTGAGCAAATTTTTTAATAAGGCCTTATCTGGGGTAAATATATCGTCAAGCACGCCTTGTAAGCGACCTTGTAAGATAGTCACAGGAGTTCTTAATTCATGTGCAATTGCGGCATTCCAAATAGATGCATTGTTGACTGAGATTTCCAGTTTTTCCGCCATACGATTAAAATCATTGATCATCTTTGTGATTTCAGCGACAGAAGAGGGATTGTCCAATTGCGCTCTTACAGAAAGATTACCCAAACTAATTTCTCTTGCTGCAATGGCTAAAGAATTTAGCGGGGCGATAAAGCGTTGCGCTAATTTTAATCCTAAATAAACAGAGGTTAATGAACCGCATAAAGTCACCAGTAAAATCCAGATCAGATCAATCAAATTAAATGACCAATCTTCAGAATTTAACTGTTCTAGCGAGACCAATTTAAACTCGATGGCAACAAAATAAGTCAAATAGCCAAAAATCAAGGAAAAACATGTGGTCAATAAGCTCACTTTGGCCATGGTGATAATCAGCTGGCGGCTAATTCCAATGTTATGTTTCATCATTTTGCCTTAAACGATAGCCAACACCACGGACATTGATCAATAAGTCGGTTTGATGATGATCTTCCAGTTTTTTACGTAATTTACTGATATGACTGTCTACAGTACGCTCTAAGGCATCACCATCAGGCAAGCAATGGTTCATTAATTCTGATCGGGTAAAAACTTTGTAGGGTGCTTGCGACATCAACGCAAGGATTTTAAATTCCGTTAAGGTAAGGTTTAACAGTGCTTTCGAATGTTCGTTGATAATGTATACACAAAGTGTTTCTGTATTAATTTCAATTGATTTAAAGCTAATGATTTGGGCTTTCGTCTGAGATGACATCGCACTTCTTCTCAATACTGCTTCAACTCTGGCAATAATTTCATTTGGATTGAATGGTTTTACCACAAAGTCATCTGCGCCGATTCTAAGTGCTGTGACTTTATCCACTTCTTGATCTAATGCGGTCAGCATAATCACAGGGGTTTGTTTGGATTGACGAATATGATTTAAAACTTCCCAACCATTTAAGATTGGCAATTTCACGTCAAGAATCACCAGATCAATCTGCTGCTGCGCATGTATTTCGATGGCTTGCTGTCCATTAAGCGCTCTAAGCACATTAAAGCCGTTTTTTTTCAGATAATGCTCCACAATATCACCGATATCATAATCATCTTCAACGACTAAAATTTGTTTACTGGCTGGATCAGACGCAAAAGAAATATTGCCCATTGCTGGATACTTTAAAATGGATATAGAACCATCATAATTTATTTTTAGTGGCTATATCCACACAATCTCCACACTTTAGTGACGCTAAGTACACAAATATTGCCAATAATCGTCATATCTAGAACTCTGGGTGCAGATGATGCCTAAGCCTTATTTTTTTATTATTTTATTGTTTGTTTTAAGTGGGAGTGCGTTAACTGGATGTAATCGCTCAGGAAATACTGAAGCAGAACAAGCACAGCAGGTAGCGCCAGCCAAAGTCAGTATTTATACCGTTCAACAGCAAAATATTCATTTGATTGAAAATTTACCTGCACGTGTACAAGCCTTTCGAATTTCAGAAATTCGCCCACAAGTTGGTGGAATTATTGAAAAGGTGTTGTTTACCCAAGGCAGTGAAGTTAAGGCTGGACAACCCTTATTTAAAATCAATTCGGAAATTCTTCAAGCAGATGTCAATAGTAATCAGGCTTTATTGGCAAAAGCACAGGCCGAAGTGGTGCGTCTAAAAATGCAACAAGAGCGATATCGACAACTGCTTCCTTCCAACGCAATTAGTAAACAGGAATTTAATAATACGGAAGCTGCTTATCAACAGGCTTTGGCCGAAGTTGCTCAAACCAAGGCGGCATTGGCACGACAAAATTTAAACTTACGCTATGCGACTGTACGCGCCCCGATTTCAGGTCAAATTGGTAAGTTGCTGGTAACCGAAGGTGCATTGGTCAGCAGCAGCGATACCAATCCAATGGCTTTGGTGCATCAGTTAGATAAAGTCTATGTTGATGTTAAACAATCAATCTCTGAATATGAGCAATTGCAAGATCGTTTGAGTGATGGTTCGTTGTTACAACGTGGCGGTGCTGAGGTCAGCATATCCAATAGTCAGGGTAAATTATATCCAGTGACTGGAAAGATTTTATTCTCAGATACCAGCGTAGATCCTAATACGGGTGATGTCACCATCCGTGTTGAAGTAAATAACCCTCAACGGAAATTATTGCCAGGGATGTATGTCAGAGTTGGTTTAAACAGAGCATCACAACCCAATGCCTTACTTGTCCCAGAACAAGCCGTGCAAAGAGATATTTCAGGTCAAGCACAACTGATGATTGTAAAAGCAAATCAGACTGCAGAAACACGTCCAGTGAGTTTAGGACAGTTATACAAAGGTTTCTATGTGGTGAATAGTGGAATTAAAGCAGGTGAAAAAGTCATTGTTGAAGGACATGATCGAATTCAACAGCCAGAACAGCCTTTAAAAATAACCCAGTGGAAGTCGCAATACACAACCGATGTTGGGACTTTACAAACGCAAAATAAGGGCAGTGATCAAAGCACGGCAGGTCAGTCTTCTCCGAATACAGGAGAAAAATTATGATATCGCAGTTCTTTATTAAACGGCCAATCTTTGCTTGGGTGATTGCACTCTTTATTATTCTGTTTGGTGTCTTAAGTATTCCAAAGTTGCCGATTTCACGTTTTCCTTCAGTTGCACCACCTTCGATTAGCATCTATGCAACTTATCCCGGAGCAACACCAGAAACCTTGAATGATAGTGTTGTCACCTTGATTGAGAGAGAGTTATCGGGAGTAAAGAATTTACTTTATTACAGCGCCACCTCTGATGCCAGTGGTCAAGCGAGTATCACTGCCACATTTAAACCGGGGACTGATCCAGAGTTGGCTCAGGTGGATGTGCAAAATAAATTAAAGTCTATCGAACCGAGATTGCCACAATCTGTTAGACAGCAAGGCCTAATTGTTGAAGCGGCATCCTCTGGATTTCTGATGATGGTCGGAATCAACTCACCAAATGATCAATTTAAAGAAATTGATTTAAGTGATTATTTGGTTCGAAATGTGGTTGAAGAATTAAAACGAGTTGAAGGAGTCGGTCGTATCCAATCCTTTGGATCTGAAAAAGCCATGCGTATTTGGATAGATCCAAACAAACTGGTGTCTTATCAGTTGTCGATAAAAGATGTCACAAATGCCATTCAAGCACAAAATACGCCGATATCTCCGGGAAGTGTCGGGAGTTTGCCTGCGGTCCAAGGACAGATGATTACACTGCCATTAACGGCTGAAGGACAATTAAGTACAGTCGAAGAATTTCAAAATATTACTTTGCGTGCCAATCAGAGTGGCGCACAAGTCACACTGAAAGATGTTGCACGGGTGGAGCTTGGGGCGCAAACCTATAGTTTTTCTATTTTAGAAAATGGAAAGCCAGCAACCGCTTTGGCGATTCAAATGAGCCCAGGGGGGAATGCAGTCAAGACATCTGAAGCGGTCAAAGCAAAAGTTGAGGAGTTGAGCAAGGTTTTACCAAAGGGAATGCAATATTCAATTCCTTATGATACTGCACCGTTTGTTAAGATTTCGATTGAAAAAGTAATCATGACTTTGCTAGAAGCAATGGTGTTAGTTTTCCTTGTTATGTATTTATTTTTACATAACATTCGTTACACCTTGATTCCTTCAATTGTTGCACCGATTGCACTTTTAGGTACATTTGCGGTGATGCTGATCAGTGGTTTTTCGGTCAATGTTTTAACCATGTTTGGTATGGTTTTAGCTATCGGTATTATTGTCGATGATGCGATTGTGGTGATTGAAAATGTGGAACGCATCATGGCAACGGAAGGCTTATCTCCTGTTGATGCTACCTCTAAAGCAATGCAAGAAATAACCAGTCCAATCATCGGGATAACCTTGGTACTGGTGGCGGTATTTTTACCGATGGCCTTTGCCAGTGGTTCGGTCGGGATTATCTATAGACAATTTACAGTGACGATGGCGGTATCCATTGCTTTCTCAGCATTTTTAGCACTGACTTTAACCCCTGCACTTTGTGCAACCTTGTTAAAACCGATTGAAGTAAATCATCAGAAAAAGGGCTTCTTTGCGTGGTTTGATCGCTTTTTTGACCGCGTCAATAAAAAGTATGAAGCAATTTTAGTGAAATTGTTGAAACACATTTTTACTGTGATGATTGTATTTTTTGTCCTGACAGGTTTCTTATTATTTGCATTTAAATCGATCCCAACCGCTTTTTTACCTGAAGAAGACCAAGGCTCATTTATTACCTCATTTCAATTGCCTGCAGATGCCAGTCAAGAGCGTACATTGACCATTGTAAAATCGTTTGAGGAACATTTAAAAAGCAGAGAAAGTATTAAAGAAAATGTCTCTGTACTCGGGTTTGGCTTTAGTGGTTCTGGCAATAACACTGCCATAGCCTTTACAAATTTAAAAGATTTCAAAGACAGAAATACCTCCGCTGCAGATGAGGTTAACGCTGTAAATGCGGCCATGGCAGAAAGTACAGAAGGTACGATTATGTCTGTTTTACCGCCTGCAATTGAAGAAATGGGAACAACTTCGGGCTTTACTTTACGTTTACAAGATCGCGGTAACCTTGGAATGCAAGCTTTGAATGAGGCACAAGCGCAGTTGATCAGTCTTGCAGCAACCAGTAAAAAACTGGCTTATGTTTATCCAGAGGGTTTACCACCAGGTAGTAATGTCGATTTAAAAATTGATCGCAATAAGGCAGAAGCTTTAGGTGTGAATTTTGCTGATGTGACAGATACCATTTCATCTTCAATGGGCTCGATGTATGTCAATGATTTTCCAAATCAAGGAAGAATGCAGCAAGTGATTGTTCAAGTTGATGCCGATTCACGGATGAAAGTCACTGATATTTTAAATTTGAATGTGATTAATAAAACTGGAGCACTGGTTAAACTGTCTGAGATTGTAACACCTGTGTGGACACAGTCTCCGCAGCAATACAATCGCTATAATGGACGACCATCATTGAGTATTGCAGGGGCAGGCGCAGAAGGGATTTCTTCAGGGGAAGTGATGAAGGAAATGGAGCGACTGATTGAGCAATTACCACAAGGCATTGGTTATGAGTGGACCGGGCAATCCTTGGAGGAAAAACAGTCAGAAGCGCAAACCAATTTCTTATTGGCTTTGTCAATGTTAGTGGTCTTTCTCGTCCTTGCTGCACTCTATGAAAGCTGGTCGATTCCATTGTCGGTGATGCTGGTTGTACCTTTAGGTATGATTGGTGCAGTGGTTGCAGTATGGATTCGAGGGATTCCCAATGATATTTTCTTTAAAGTGGGTTTAATTACCATCATTGGATTATCTGCAAAAAATGCCATTTTGATTGTTGAATTTGCCAAAATGCTCAAAGAAGAGGGAATGACTTTGATCGAAGCCACTGTCGCAGCTGCTAAACTTCGTTTAAGACCGATCTTGATGACATCCTTGGCTTTTACCGCTGGCGTGATTCCATTGGTGATTGCTACAGGTGCAAGTTCTGAAACTCAGCATGCGATTGGTACAGGGGTTTTTGGTGGTATGGTCAGTGCGACGATACTTGCAATCTTTTTTGTCCCAGTATTTTTTGTGTTTATTCTCAGCGCAGTTGAGAAATTACGTGGTAAAGTTTTATCTGTAGGAAAACTGCCTTAAGCGCTCTGCGTTAAGCTTGTAGTTTTGTGTTTTGTAGAGGATGAAGTATTTGTCCTCTACAATATTTCTAAGCCATCCATTGCATTTATGATATGCATTTATTTAGATGACCTAATTTTTCTTCCTATTATTTTTATCTCTTATAGTTTTTTTTAGATATACGGTTCAGTTGTTTTAACTGCATTATTTATATAAGTTTATTTTTTTCATTTAAATAAATACGTTCAGTGGCCCACTGTTTTATCGTCAAATTGCCTCTTCTAAACCATTCTTATTTACATTTAATTACATTTCTCATTAGGCATTTTTGCCTTCTCATTCGTCTATATAGATAAAGGCAGTGTTTTTTAATTCACAGCAATTGATCTGATAGACGAAGCAGGAAGGACTCATGAACAGTACAACGCAATACAATAGATTGAGCAGACAAGAAAAGCATAGGGTCTTATTCAGCACTCAGCAAATGCGCTACATTTATTTGCGCTGTATCTAAGCCTATGTCTGCTGTAATTCTCGCTTCAAATGATAAGCAAAAATACTCTACGCTTTGTGGGGTAGTGATCAGTCATATATTGTTGTTATGGTATTTGTCTTATTTAAAAACAGATGTTCGTATTGAATCACATTCAGTTGAAAATGCGATTCAAATTCGTTTTATCAGCTTGAACAAAACCGATGTTGTACAACAGAGCAGTACCAAGCTGCAGAAGGCATCAGAGCAAGCTGCAACGCAATCAAAAGCACAGCCTCAATCTACAGTAGCAACAGCGGTACAACATCAACAACAGGTAAAAGTGATACACAGTACTGAGTCAAAAAAGTTGAAGATGGATCAAACAACACAACAGACAACAAAAGCACAAGAAAAAAAACCAACCGATCAACAGACGGAAAGTAAATCTGAATCAAATCGTCAGTCAACGCAAACATTCACGGAAACGAAATCATCTACGAATAGTGAACAGACTGTTACAGGTCAGTCAAATGAGATAGCCAAACGTGCAGGCGGTGAAGCAGGCAAAGACAATAAAAAAGAACAAAACGCTGCCTCTACTTCTCAACCACAGCAACCGCTTCCCGTGAGTCGGGTCGATGTACTCAGCTTTGGCAAGCTTAATTACGATGATCGCGAATTGCAAAACCAGCAGCGCTTGTTGGTTCTCACCATCAAAATCAATTCACAAGGGCAGCCGATAGATGTCAGAGTAAAGCAAAGCTCAGGCATGAGTAGTTTGGACGAAAGAGCTATACAAGCTGCACAAAAAGCAAAATTTAAACCACATATTGTCAATGGTGAAGCATTGGCAATCGTGGTGGATTTTCCCATTCAGCTTAAGCTTGGTCGTAATCGCTGATTGGATCATTAAACAATGAAAAGGTTTATTTAGGAGTTTTTATGAACGCATCAACAGAAAAAGTGATCAGCAGTAGTTTAATGCAACGCTTGAAACAAGAAACACTGGCAGAGCATGAACGTATGGAAATCTTGATGCAGCAATCAGGCGCGTTTGAGAGTAAAGAAAATTATGCGCAATTCACCCTGTCGCAATATTATTTTCAGAAAGATGTTGAACATCTTTATCAAGATTCACAGGTTGAACAATTGATTCCCGATTTAGATGTGCGTGGGCGTTCCGATGCAGCTTTACAAGACTTGGCTGATTTAGGTTTAACGCCTCAGCAGCAGGGTATTGCAACCGATGAAATTAGTTTTCCACAATCTTTGGGCTGGATTTATGTTTCAGAAGGTTCAACCTTAGGCGCAGCATTTTTACTCAAAGAGGCTCAGGCTAGATTTGGCTTTAATGCTGATTTTGCTGCACGTAACTTAGCAGCATATCCAGAGGGGCGTGGTTTAGTGTGGAAGCGTTTCAAGCAAACCCTAGATGATGCAAATTTTAGTTTAGAGGAACAGCAATTGATTATTGAGGGGGCTATGCAAGGCTTTCATCGTTTTGGTGAACTTTTAGCACAATTAAAAACACTGAAATAAATAATTGATGATGGATAAAGGAAATCAAGCAATGAAGCAAACGGGGTCAGAGACCAATCTAAATACCAGTATTTCTATGTCGGAGCCGAGACTTGCGAAGTCATGGTTGGTTCGCTGGATCTGTATTGCACTGGCGGGGTTATGTCTGGTCTTAGGGACGATCGGTTTGGTGGTTCCTGGTTTGCCTACGTTTGATTTTTATTTTTTGGCAACGTTGTTTGCTGCAAAGGGTTCGCAACGAATGCATCAGTGGATTGTTAATAATAAAGTCATTGCTCCGATTTTACAGCAATGGCAACTCAAACGAACTTTGCCCGTAAAAGTAAAACTATTTTCTTTGGCCAGTATGAGTGTGGCTGCTGGCATTTTAATTTGGACTGTGCCTCATCCATGGGCAGTAGGGACCATTGTTTTGATGATGGTTTGTGTGCAATTGTGGATGTGGTTAAAAGCATAAATGAGGATAATCTCAGGATGGAAATCTTTGAATATTATAAAAATACTGAAGAACTTAAACGCTTGCTGTTGCAAGCAAACTTAAAAGTAACCACAACACGATTAACTGTACTGAATATTTTAAGAAATGCACAACGAGAGCTGACAGCAGCCGAAATTTTGTATAGTCCAGATTTAAAAGTGAAAAAATTATCTTTTGCTGGTGTCTATCAAACCCTGAAACAGCTTGTTAAAGCAGGATTGTTGGTTAAATTTAAGCTGGGCAGTGAACAAGCATTATATTCATTCAAGGGAAGTCAAACCAATATGAGAATATATTGTAAAAAGTGTAGTCAGTTGCAACAAATTAATGATGAGGCTTTAGAGCAGCAAATTCGAGGACTTATTTTAGAACATGGTGCAAGTTCATATCATCTGGTTATAGAAAAACCCTCTTGTCCTTATTGTAGTCATTAAAACAACATGTCAAAGGGGAAGATTATTTTATGATTAAAATATCCATAAAATTAAATAATAAATCGGAATTTACACTGAATGATAACCAAGATATTGAGGTTCAATGTGTATTAACGATTGATAATTTAGCTTTATTTTTTAAGTATATTAAATGATCAAATAGAACATAAGGATGTACATAAACTAAAAAATAATCATATATACGGGGATTTTCTCTCAGGGTGTCTTGACTTTTAAATGATAATTATTATCATTTAAAAGACCATCAAAGAGTTGATCCTATTGTGAACAAAAATCCTGCATTTGTAGATCAATTGTACCGTAACCACCAATCTTGGTTGCATCAATGGCTTAGAAAAAAAGTAGGCAATAGTGAGCAAGCCGCAGATTTGGTACAAGATACCTTTATTAAAATTCTGCAAACGCGTGATGAACTTTTTGGAGTAATAGAACCTCGTGCATATCTGGTGACTATTGCCAGAAATTTAATGATTGATCAGGTGCGTCGTAAGCGCATAGAGCAAGCCTATCTGAATGAATTAAGTCAGATGGAGTATATGCTGGATACAATTCCTTCACCAGAAGATCAGCTTCAAGTTGTTCAAGCGATTGACCAGATTTGTCAGGCTTTGATACGCGTCTCTGAAAAAGCACAACAAGCTTTTGTGCTCCATTATTTTGAAGGTTTAACCCATAAAGAAATTGCAGAAATCATTGGTGTTTCAACCAAGATGATTCAAAAATATCTAGCAACTTGCCTTGTGCAATGCTACGCACTGAAACAAGAGAAGGATTTGTTTGAGTAAATGATTGAAGAAGAGAAGAGTAAGCAAAAATTAATCGAAGAAGCAGCGGAATGGATTGTGCTGCTGAGTAGCGATGATGATTTACTCAAAAGAACAGCGCAATCAGATTTTGATGCTTGGAAAAGCAAGAGTCCACAACGCCAAAAAATTGCTCAAGATATCGAGCAATATATTACTTCGATTCAAAAATTGGTACAGAATCCACAACAACAGAAAATGACCCAATCTGTCTTAAAAACAGGTTTACATAGTGCCCGTAAGCAAAAAAATATGCGCTATGGTGGAATTTTAACGGTGATATTGTGTTGTGTAGGGGGTATTTATAGTTATTTTATTTATCATCCAGTGTCATATATAACCGCTGATATTAAAAATCATGCGGGAGAATGGGCAACCCAAACTTTAGCAGATGGTTCGCAACTTAAACTCAGTGGTCAGAGTGCGGTTAATCTAGACTTCTCAGCAAATCAGCGTGTTGTGGAGTTGGTTCAAGGGGAAATATTTGTAGATGTGGCCAAAGACAAAACCCGTCCTTTTATTGTCAAAACCCAACATGGTCAAATTGAAGCATTGGGAACTGCATTTAGTGTTCAATATCAGCCAGATGCGACTGGGCTTAAAATGCTACATTCCAAAGTGAAAGTGCAGTCCTCGAAGCAAGACGAAGATCAAACCAAAGCATCTTCTGTGATTGTGACAGCAGGGCAAGAAGTCATACTTGATCGAAATGGTATACAACCTATACATACTTTTAATTTATACAATGAACAGCAGAAATGGAATCAACGGCATTTGATTGTTGAAAATATGTCTTTGTCAAAAGTGCTAAATGAGTTGAATCGAAATAGTAAAGAAAAAATTATATTTAACGCTACCAAGTTAGAGCAAATTAAGGTCAATGCTGTATTGCCTTTAGATCATACCGAAAGTGCCTTGCAACTATTAAGCAGTGTGTTCCCTCAGTTAAATGTCTATCAAATCACCCCATATTTCACAGTTGTGACTTTGCAATAAACAGCATGATTTAAGCACTTGGTTTGAATCATGTTGTTTAGCTTTAAATTAGACCTAAAATTTTAGGATAAAATTCATATCGTTTTTAAAAATGATTGATAAATATGACAAATAATAATTTTGTGAAAATAAAAGATAGATAATTTAAATTTATTTTGAATAAACGGTTCCACTTTTTCATTTCTTGTACGTCATAGTAAGTAGAAGCAAATATTAGGAATACATTTAATTTAATATATTGAATGATTCTTATTTACATTTACTGGGGCGTAAAATGAGTGAAGCTGTTTGCGGTCAAAAGCATCCAAAATATTCTTTCAAAGTGACATCATTGGCATTGGCGGTTCATCTCGTTTGTGTTGGTGTGGCAACAACATTCGCGACACAAAGCACTTATGCGCTCAGTACAGAAACGCAGTCATATCATATTCCAGCGGGTTCACTTGCCAGTGTTTTAAATACCTTTGCTGAGCAAGCGGGTACCTCGATTGCAATTGATGCAAATCAGCTCAAAGGTAAACGTAGTCTAGGTTTAAGCGGGCAGTATAATTTAGAAAACGGCTTTCAACATATTTTAGCAGCAACCGAGTTTACTGTGGTGAAAGTTGGAAATGGCTATATATTGAGGCATGTGGATAAAGCTGAAATTAGACCCATACCAGTACAATCTCAGT
Source organism: Acinetobacter legionensis (assembly GCF_048551735.1). NCBI lineage: Bacteria > Pseudomonadati > Pseudomonadota > Gammaproteobacteria > Moraxellales > Moraxellaceae > Acinetobacter > Acinetobacter legionensis. The sequence goes on along the minus strand of NZ_JBIMBV010000027.1, from coordinate 5,571 downwards.
CTATGACATCAGATCAAGAAAATGTCGTACAACTTAGCCCAATGACTGTTTTTGGCACAGTCAGTCGCGATACAAAAGGGCAGAATGATGTTTATGATCAAGATATTTCTAGCGTCTATGCCAGCAAAGAGCAAATAGAACGATATAAAGGTGCTCAGCCAGCAGACTTATTTAAGGGAATGGTCGGAGTATACAGTGGTGATGCCCGAAATAGTGGTGCTTTAGATCCAAGTATCCGTGGTGTTCAAGGACCGGGCCGCGTTCCTGTCCTTATTGATGGCACAGAACAGGCACTCACTGTATGGCGTGGCTATAACGGTGCAAACAATCGTAGCTATATTGACCCTAATTTAATTGGTGGGCTACAAGTGATTAAAGGGCCTTCCATCACACGCAATGTAAATACAGGTGTCGGTGGCGCTGTCGTTATTCATACTCTAGCTGTAGATGATGTTTTAAAAGAGGGCAAAAATTTTGGTGGGGAAATAAAAATAGAGACCAGCAGCAATGCGGTGAAACCTCGAGAACCGCAATTACTCACCGGTCAAAGCATTTACGATAATCCAAATTATCCAGCTACAGGAACGGACTGGCAAGGCAATCCAGTTTTCGAGCCTTATTATGATCCATCCTTATTTAAATTAGCACGACAAAATAAAGAAAATAATATTTATTCAGGCGATGATGTTGCAACACGTATTGCTTTGGCAGGACGTAGTGATAATTTTGAAGTTTTGGCTGCTTATGCTTATCGTAATAAAGGCAATCATTTTGCAGGGAAAAATGGCAGTGATTTTTATGATAAACCTGCCACAGGACGATTTAATTACATTCCATACCTTGCCAAAGTTTACCCAGGAGGTACAGAAGTTCCCAATACATCCCTTGAAACAGAATCTTATTTGTTAAAAGCGGCGTGGAAACCTACAGATGAACAGCGTTTAGAGTTCGGTTATCGGGACAGTTCAATCATCAATGGAGAAATTTTACCTTCACGAATTGCTTGGGGTGAAGTCGTCAAAAATAAAGCAGGGGTACCACAATGGCCTTTAAGTCATATCGACTCCAAAGCCTATAATATGGAATACAAATATCAACCTCAAAATAATAATTTAGTCGATTTCTACGGCAATATTTGGCGAACAGATACCAAGAGTCATACCTATAGTTCAGGTGGATTTCCCAATGATACCAATACAAACTTAGGTGTTTTTGTGAACAGTGCTACTGCAAACTCAGACAACACCCGCCAAGGAGTGACCTTGAGTAATAAGTTTAAATTGCTGTCTAATCTGGGCTTAACAGTAGGGGGAAGTTTTCAAAAAGAAAAACTCAGTTCAGATGATATTTATAAAGATCCGAATATTAACGGAACAAATTTGGGCTATAGGATGCTACCGCGAGCAGGCAAACGAGAAGAGAAAGAGTTTAATTTTAACTTTGACTACCAACCTATCTCATGGCTGAATTTAAGTGCAGGTGCAAGATATCAAAATTATTGGGCATTTGATGATTTTCTCAATGAACGAGTCAATGCGGGTGATCCTCAATTCAGCCTGATTAAAAAAGCCACAGCATTAAACATGACTTATTATACAAAAAGAGCAAATATGACCCCTGCACGAGAACAACAATTAAGAGAAATGTTTGATGCAGAAGCTTTGGCTCAGGGGTGGACGGAAGAATATAAGCAACAGGAATTAAAAAGAAGTCTATACGCTAAACAGAATACGATCGAATATAAAAAGGATAGTCGTGGAAAATTAACCATTGCCAATAATCCATTTTTAAATGGTACTTTGGTGGAGGGTAGGGATTATGGATATTATACGGATGGCACTCCAAGTGGTTATGAAGATATTGATTTAACCAAAACAGGTGTGCAAAAAAGCAAAGATCATGGTTGGACACCGACAGCTTCAGCAACGGTAAACTTTAGCCCCAATAGTAGAATGTATTTGCGCTATAGCGAAGCGTATAGAATGCCAAGTATGTTTGAAAGTACGCTCGGGTTTTCTGGAACCTTAAGTGGTTATAAGTTAGAACCAGAGCATGCATCGAATTATGAACTTGCCTACGTTCATAATTTATCAGAGTTATTTAAAAACAGCAGCTATGCAGATATTAAATTGGCTTATTACTATAACAAAACCAAGAATGCGATTGAGCGTAGTCCAACTTTAGCATTTAGTAATATCGATAGTCTTACTACAGAAGGCTTGGAACTGCAAAGTCGTTTTGACAATGGGCGTTTCTTTACTGACTTAAGTGCCAATTATCGTTTTAAGAATAAAGTGTGTGATGAAAATTCAGCAATGCTTTTAGGAGCGAATCACCAGTTTTTATTAAATCGTTGTGTAGATGATGGATTTGTAGGGGGATATTTGGTCAGTATGGCAACCCCAAAATATTCAGTAAATTTGACACTCGGTGGGCGATTCTTTGATCAAAAACTCGAAGTCGGAACGCGTGCAAGTTATCACCATAAGTATGAAAATCCTGAAACGAAAAACTATAACGATTTAGAGATGAGTTATTACGCGAATACGCCTTTGGCATGGAATTCAATGACCATTTTAGATGCTTATATTAATTATCGGTTGAAACAAGACACCTTATTTGAATTGGTGGGGACTAATCTCACTGATGAATTCTATATTGATCCATTAACTCGTTCGGCAATTGCAGCACCAGGTCGAACATTTAAGCTAAGCATTAGCCATAAGTTTTAAAGGAATTTATAGGTAATGAACTGAATTTATTGTCACTTAGTGGGCAATAAATGTGTGGTAAGAATAAGACTTGTACTCCTTGATTTTACACTTGAATTGAAAAATTAAAATCAGTGCAGCACATGTTTTATTTTAAATGATAATCATTAAGTTTTTTATTTTTATTCTTAATGATAAAACTTAAACTCATATCGAGGAACTTAAAATGAAACTTCAATCTATCTCATTGGCTGTTTTACTATCTGTTGGTTTAGTCGGTGTTGCACAAGCGGCCGTAGTCGGTGAGACGAGTGATGGCACTAAAGTTTTGGTTGGTTCGACTGGTTCACTTGGGCCAAATCATCCAAACTCAGGTGTTGGTTTTGGTGTTAAAACCCTTTATAACGGTGCAATAGTTGCATTTTCAGGGTTTAACGGCTATGCAGATGGCAATGGTGTGGTACGTCTAAGTCCGTACTTACCAGGGCTTCCAGCGTCTCATGCTGGAATTGGTTATGCCAACTATAAACAAGTGCCTACACAAGACGTTTGGTTTGGTGAGTGGAATGCAGAAGCCAAAGATGCCAGCGGTAAGCGTCTAGGTACAGCTGATCCAGCGACACATACTGTTTATTACAACGGTAAAGATGCGGATACCAGCGTACCATCTACAGGTACTGCAAATTATAGCGTTCAAGGTGTCAATAATTATAATGGCTCTAATTTATTGTCAGGTACGTTTACTGCTAACTTTGCAACTAAACAGTTAACGGGTTCATTGAGCGATAGTTCACGTACCTTTAATTTAGGTACTGCAACCATTAATAATGATGCAACGATTAGTGGTTCAAATGCATCTTGGACAGGTGGTCCTTCTGGTGGTGATGTTTCAGGTCAGTTCTATAATAGTCAAACCAGCTTAGCAGGTATTGCAACATTTGCTGGTAATAGAACATATGATGTAGCTTTTGGTGGTAAGAAATAATGATTTGAATGAGAAAGGCTTACTTCGGTAAGTCTTTCTTTTTTATTCTATTTGGTGAGTTTATAGATGAAAAAAATAGTATTGCTTGGTGCCGTATTGCAGTGTGGACAATGCGTTTATGCAGCGGATGATACCAGTATCAGGTTAAATCAGGAAATTAGCCAACAGCAATATCAAAATGATAAGAAACTACTCAAATCAGAAGACCCTAAAAACACACAAGCATTGCCGAATCTGATCATACAAGGTCAGGAATATATGGTGAAGGATGAACCCGCAGAAGTTGCTTATGCGCTTTACTTGGCAGTGATGCAAAAACAATGGCAAGTCGCTTTACGTTATCTTGAAAAATATAAAAATTTTCCAAATTATGATCAGGCATTGACGGAATTTGCTGAGGGTGTCATGGCACGCACGCAGGGAAATTTAAGTTTAGCTGAAAGTAAACTAAAACACAGTTTAGAGATTCAATCTAATAATTTAATGACTCAACTTGAACTGGCTCGTGTTTACACGGAACAACAAAAAAATCAGCAAGGTCAACAGTTATTTCAGCAGATTCAATCTCAATTGGATCTGTCTACAGATCCCGCTGCCCAAGGTGTTCGTCAAACCGTAGAGATGTATATCAAAGGGCTTAAACAACGAGATGAATGGCATGGTTCATTGGCTTTTGGTTCACGTTATGCCAGTAATGTTAATAATGCTTCCGATAAATACGACATCATTACATATTATGGCATTGACCCTGAGACTAAGAAGGTCGTTCCTATTGAACAAGTAAAGCGTGGCACACCTGACGCGATCAGTGCGCAAGGTTTGGATTATGAAGCCACCTTAACTAAACGATGGTCGCTTTCTGGACAACATGGCATTGCATTGCGTGGATTATTCTATGGTCAAGTTTATCCAGAGCAGACTGATTATAATGAATTAACTTTTAACTTAAATGCGGGTTATAGTTATTACAATGAACGTAATCAAGTCTTGATTGCCCCCGTATTTGAACATAAATACTATGCCCACGACTCGCTGTATAGTGCCTATGGGCTAAGGGGTGAGTGGATGCGTTTTATCTCTAACGACAAAGCTGTCAAGTTAGAAGCCGAAATGAAAGATATAAATTATTCCCAGTATAAAGGCCAAGATGGCATGGAATATTCAGTCTATTCAACCTTTTGGAAAATTTTACCAAAAAACTGGACGCTATTTGGCGGACTGGATTTTGTTGACCATAATACCCAAGAACAATATTTTACGGCTTATCAACAACAAGGTGTACGTTTAGGGCTTTCCAAGAACTTTGAGTCAGGTTTTAACGCAAATTTATTTAGTTCTTTTCGTTGGCGTCAATTTGATAAATTTACTCCAGTGTTGGAGGCTAGACGACATGATTTTGAACAAAATTATACTTTAATTCTAAGTGCACCACGCTGGGTTTTTTATGGTTTAACACCTAATCTCACTTATCAATATAATCAAAATAACAGCAATGTAGAGTGGCTATATTCTTATGATAAACATACTGTTAGTTTAAAGCTGGAGCATCGGTTTTAAACTATTGTAGAGGTTTTATTTCTATTTGAGGAATTGAAAGCATATCAAAGAGGTCTTCTTACTGAATTCTAATTTAGACATTTATATAGTTAACTTGTCAAAAAATTCATACACAAGAAATTAATATTTATAATTAAATCAATTTCATGGAAAAATAAATTGTTTGATTATAAAAAAGCTTGCAATGCGACACTTTATGTTCAAAGTTTAAATACCTTTGTGTAGGCGATGCCTCACTTTTCAGAGATGAAAAGATACCGTCTTAACTGTCAAGCAAATTATTTAAGGATTCATGCCTTATAATTTGCCTGATAAGGT
>NZ_JBIMBV010000026.1:0-55194 GCF_048551735.1 Acinetobacter legionensis | reverse complement strand
TTCAAAGTTAAGATGATGGTATGACAATTTTATATACTCCATAAACCCTTTAAATTAATTAGGTGGTTTATGTCGCACTTCAAGTTTTACTCTGCCCATTCTTAAAATAAAGAATGCCTATTATTAAACTTAATGAAATTAAATGAAAACTATAAAGAGTTTTAATCCAATGAAATTACTAAAAATATACACTGTAATCTTAATGGGCATGGTGTCTACGCAAGTATTTGCAAATCCTATTGAAGATCAATATAAAGTCCTTATTAAACCTCAGCCCAGTTATGCCAAATTTCAAGAAAACTTTGATACGATCCTTGGTAAAATTGAAGAAATAACGGAACGTGTAACTCAAATACAGGACAAATCTGAGCTTTATCCTATGTGTGTTGCAATACAAAGCTCAATCACTGCTATGAAAAATAATCAAAAATATAAGGCTCAATATGATCGTGACTATAAGCAGTTTGATACGACATTTGATGAAACTTTAGCAGAAGCCACACAAGGCTTGAGTGATAAAAAAGAAATTTGTGATCAAGCTAAACAAGCGTATTTAGAACATAAATAAATACGATGAGTTTATGTTTTAGAGGAGGGTGGCCTCCTCATTTATTCTAACTCACCACTTCAAGCGTACTTGCACCCGCCCCTAAAGGGCGTACCTGAATTTGCACAGGAATACGTTCATGCATTTCCTGTATATGTGAAATCAATACAACTTTACGCCCTTGATTTTGCAGTTGATCTAATGCATTCATGACCATATGTAATGAAGATGCATCCAATGTACCAAAACCTTCATCGATAAAGAGAGATTCAATTTTCATTGAACCTGATGCCATATTGGCAATTGCCAAAGATAAGGCAAGGGCAGTCAAGAATGACTCACCTCCTGAAAGTGAGGCAACCGAACGGGTTTCACCATCCATATCATGGTCAATGATGGCAAGGCTGAGTGAATTATCTAATCGTTTTAAGGTATAACGTTGAGACAACATCGCCAATTGTTGGTTGGCATGTTCGAGTAAAATATCCAGATTATACTGTTGTGCATAATCACGGAATTTCTTACCCGTCGCATCTCCCATTAAGTCTGAAATTTTGCCCCAGCGATGTTCTTCCTGTTGTACTTGTTGAATCTGATCAGCAAATTGCTTTTGCTTAGCAACATTTTGTTGATGCAATTCAAGTTTGAGTTTTAACTGATCGCGGATTTCAAATTGGGTTTTTAGCGTATTCGCATTATTCAAAATCAATTGTTGTAACTGTTCAAAATCAATTTCGGGTTGATGAAGCGTATGTTCAGTTAATTGCTCTTGTATGGTGTTAAGTGCTGAATTGGCCTCATTTAACATTCGTTCAGCATGTTGCAGTTGTTGGCGAATCTGTTGTTCTTGTACCGCTGTGATTTGAGCCAAAAGCTCTAAATCATCAGGCTGAAAAGCTGGATGCTGAGTAAGCCATTGCTGAATATCCTGATTCACTAGATTGAGGTTATTCTGATTGTGTTGTTGCTGAGCGTTGAGTTGTTCGAGCTGACTTTTTTCTTGCTCAAATTGATTGCGTAATTGATTAAAACTTTGCTTTTGTTGTTGGTAAAGCGTCTGAATTTTTTGGTATTCATGGTCATACTGCGTTAACCATTCATTTGGCTTAACTTCGGTTAATCCCGTCATATTTTGAATGAGTTGATTTGCCAATTCTGTGTTTTGTTGCCCTTTCAGTTTTATCTCGTTCAAGCTGTGAGCAGTTTCAGAAATGTGTTTGGCTGTATTCGCTATATTGAGTTGAGTTGTATTGAGTTGCTGTAGATATTGATCATGCTGTTTCGACAATAACTCAAGCTGTTCAAGCTGTTGTGTACGCGTATTTAATTGGCTCAAGATATATTGTGCTGTGGTGATACTGTACTGTTGCCATGCATTTTTTTCACGATCAGCTAAGCAACTGACAATATGTTGTACCTGATTGTGTAGGTTATTGGCATTTTGCAATAAATGTTCAGTGTGTTGAATGCTTTGACTTAATTGTTGCTGAATTTTGATGCTTTGAATCCATTGCTTAGATTGTGCTTCCAATTGTTGAATATCAAACTGATATTGCTGGGTAAGTTGCTCCAATTGTTGCTTAATTTCAGATTGTGTATGAGTTACGTTCAGCGGGATTTGGGCTGATTGACCTTGTTCAATACATAGCTGTTGTATGACGGTTATTTTTTCAGTCACATTTTGAAGAGTAGTCTTAAGCTGTTGCTGTTCGACACTCAATTTGGTCAAGTTTTGTTGAGCCGCTTGCCAAAGGTTAAAGGTTTGTTGTTCTTTGAGCGTGGCTTGTTGTTCCTGTTGCTGTTGTAGCTCAAATAGTACTTTAGATATAGCAGAATCATCAAGGTGATAGGGATGGGTTGTGCTTCCACAAACAACACAAGGTTGACCATCTATTAATTCAGCTCTTAAATGTTCCACATTTTCAGCATGTAATAAGCGTTGTTGTTGTAAAACCTCTTGCAGTTTTAAACGGGCTTGTTTCGCCGTTTGGAAATCTTGTTCAGCCTGTATTGTGGTTTTTTCTAGTTGTTGAAATTGTTCCGAGCAACGTTTCAATCGGTCATTAAGCTGCTGAGATTCAATCTTTAATTCAAAAAACTGGGCTAATTTTTGCTGTAAGGTAGCCAATTGGTTGAGTTGGCTCAGTTTAAATTCACGTTGTTGGCGCGTTTGTTCAAGCTGAGTTTCAAGTTGCTCCGCAGTTCCAAATTGATGAATTGAGTCTTGTAATTGTGTTTTTTGCTCAATTAATTTCGTTTCAGCCTGAGACAGGTTCCCTAATTGATTTTCAATAGATTGATAGTGCTGAATAAATTGGGTTAACTGTTGCACATGTGCAGTTAAACCTTTATCCAAACTTGAGAACTGCTGAGAGTCTGCAAGTTGCTGTTTTAAAAGATTTCGTTTTTCTGTAATCTGCTGAATATGATGTTCAAGTTGTTGTTGTTGATTGAGTAGTGGGGTTTTAGACGATTCTAAATCATTTAATCTGGTCTGAATTTTCTTAAATTCGACCCCAATAAAATCCCGCTCCTGAATACATTTCCGTACTTCACTCAAAGATCCACGATGGGTATTTTCGAAATTTTGCTGAACAGTTAAAGCCGTTTCAGTTTGGAGGAAACGGGTCTTTTCAGTGTCAAATTGAACTTGTAATGCATCAAAAAGCTGTTGTTGTTTTTGAGTTTGTGGTGCGAGTTGCTGTTGGGTTTTTATCAGTTGTTGCTTTTGAAAAATACTAGAACGAATCTCTGAGAATATTTCTAAACGATTTAAACGTTCACGCTCAGGGATTAAGCCTTGTTGCGCTTGTAACTGTGTATTAAGCAACTGTTGCTTAACGACAATTTCATTATTCAGTTTTTGTTTACGCTCAAACCATTGCTGTTGTTTTTCAAGTTGCGATTTTTCATCTTCAAGTTTTTTATAGTCTTGATTGATGTGTTGGAATTGCATCTGTAATTCAGCGGCATCTTCCTCAGCGAGGAGTTCAATATGACCGAGAAGGTTTTCCAAATCCTTACGTTTTGATGCCACCAATTTGGTTTTTTCGTAGGCCAATTGACCGACTTTTCCAAAAATGGATGAATTGGTTAAATACTCAAGTAATTCACCACGTTCATTGTCACGTGCTTTTAAGAAGGCTGTAACTTCGGACTGTGCCAAAAGAACTGCACGAGTAAATTGCTCAAAACTCAGTTGGGTAATTTTATAGATCGCTGATTCAACGGCTTTGGCTTTATCTGCGACTACCGTTCCATCAGTTAAGCATTTTAAATAGCGTTGGACACTTTGTAGTTTTCCATCTACTTTTTCACGGGAACGTTTAAGTTCCCAGCGTGCCAAATAATGCTTTTGATCTTGTGCCACAAAACATAATTCAGCAAAGCCGTGTGCGGTACCACGGCGGAGTACAGTCAGTGGTGAGTTGGTTAAAAGTTCAGAGCCATCAATATCCTGTAATTTACCATCACTGTCTTTTAAACGTGGGATTTTATTAAATAGAGCAAGGCACATGGCATCCAAAATGGTTGATTTTCCTGCTCCTGTTTTTCCAACAATCGCCACTAAACCTGCTGAAGCTAAAGGTTCAGATTCAAAATCTATAAAATGTTCACCCGAAAGAGACGCGAGATTTTTGAGTCGTATAGATAAAATTTTCACGGCAAACTCCTATGCGTCATTTTCATTTTCAAGCGTTTTTTCGGCTTCTTGTAATAAGCTTAAAAAGTCTTTCAAGACAGCATCATCATTGGTATAGCCATTTTTTTCCCAAAGTTGTTGAAAGAGTTTTTCTGGTGTCGGTGGTTCTAAATTGATTGAAGTAATTTCATCACTATTTTTTTCTGATGCGAAGTATTGTCTTGAGATGCGAACTAAGCGGTAACGGTTTTTGGGTAAAGCATCTTCAAATTGTTGGCGCAAATTGGGCGGAGGTGGAACATCGGTATGGTATTCAATATCGACATATTCACGCTGATCAATATTTTCAATTTCACCGCTTGCTAATGCCTTTAATTTGGCTAAAACTTCGTTCAATTCCCCTTTAATTTTATGTAGTTGTACACTACGGGGAATAAATACACTTTCAAATGAAACCCGTGACTCATCTATTTTAAGCGGGTCAATATTCACGTCGACAATTTGGTGTTTATAGTTGATTTCACTAAAGGATAAGGGAATAGGTGAACCACTATAACGGATATGTTCCTGACCAACTTTTTGCGGTTTATGTAAATGCCCGAGTGCAACATAATCAATGCTATCTTCAAACAATGTGGTTGAAAGTGCTTCCTCATTGCCAATGATAATAGGCCGTTCAGAATCAGAGGTTTCTCCACCTTGCATATGGGCATGTGACATTAGAATGAGTGCTTGATTATCTGTTTTTCTTTTTCGTGCTTCAGAAATCACCTGTTGATGTAAATAGGCAATGGCATTTTGACTGTTATTGGTTTGTTCGTTAAAACCTGTAATTTCGGCTGGGCGCAGAAACGGTAAGCTTAGGCACCAAGCAATAATATTTTTTTGTTCATCATAAATTGGAATCAGTAAACGATCCAAATCAATTTGACCAAGCTCGTTTTTATGAATCACACCGACGGTTTTGGCGTGATATTTTTCAAGCAGGGGCTCAACTTGTTCAATGCGATAACCTGAATCATGATTACCTGCAATCATTAAGGTTTGCATATGTGGAGCAAGCTGATGTGCATTGGCTAGGAATTGATAGAGTTGTTTCTGCGCAGCAGATGCAGGATTGATGACATCGAATATATCGCCTGCAATTAATAGGGCATGGGGTTGCTTTTCTTTGATTTGAGCTAATAACCACGCTAAAAATTGCTCATGTTCATACTGGCGAGAATGGTTATAGAAGAATTGTCCCAGATGCCAGTCTGAAGTATGAAGAAAGCGTACAGTCATTAGTTGGATAAGCCTTACAGAATTTAAAATGAAGGTAGCACAAATTGAATGCTTAAATCAGCTGTAAGGCCTTAATCACTTAATATGATCTGTATTTTTTATAAAAATTCTTAAAAAATACTCGCTATCTTTTTCTCAACTGTTTCATGCAGCCGAATATAGACAGGTTTTTTCGAACATTTATTTAGATTTTTAATTATTGAATGTTATTTTGCATTGGGATCAACTTGGACTAATCCAAAGGTATTATGATCTGCATCTAAAAAATATCCTTGCCAACATTTATTGGGAATAGCAAATTTCTCCATTGCTACTTGTCCACCCAAAGCTAAAATCTTTTCAGCAGTTGTATCAAAATCTTCAACTTCAAAAGAACAGGTAAAGGCATTGGTTCCGCAATGGGTAGGTGGTGTTTGAGCTGGACGCTCCAATAAGCCACCATGTAGATTGGCTGTTTCAATTTGAAAATATTGAATGGGTAGACCTTCAACTTTGCTAAATTTCCAACCAAAAACTTCATGATAAAATTTAACTTCACGTTCAGGATTTGAAGATTGAATTTCAAAGTAGCTTAGTGCGTTCATCGTTATTATCCAATTTTAAATGTTTTGATTAAGATAATAGAATTTGCAAAGTTGTGATGTATAAATATTGAAAATGAAAGAATGAGGCAGTTAAAAGTGATGTGTTATGGATAAAGAAAAATTACATGAATTACGCGCAAAAATTACCATTTCAATCGCAGATGCTTGCGCTTTATTAAAACAATATGATGAGATAGCACATTGCATACAAGTTTATCATGAGCAGAATATTGAAAAAATTTGTGCAGCAACAGATTGTAAAGTGGAGCTTGCACGAGAATATTATGATGATCCTAGATATCATCCCAATCTTGAAAAAATCATTCAAAAAATTAATGAATTTAATCAACGTACAATCAAATTGAGTATAGATGAAAATCCAAAATATGTTGATAAAGTGGGTTTCTTTATTTGGGCAGAAGATGAAAATTTAGAGAGGATACAAAATAAAGGCAATAGAACTTATTTTATTCCGCAATCTGAAGTAATTTAGTGATGTCGATAAGTGAAGACAAAGCTTTTAAGCTTATTGCGTAAATCCCTTTGATTAATCTTTCTAAAGTTTTCATTGTTTGCTGTTATCCAAGTAATACAAAGCGCTTAAGTGGTTTCCCTTGGATACTCTAAAATTCGAGGAAAATGGAAATCATAACTTTGTAGTGCAAACTTATACAATTGAGCAGGGCGTTTGCCCGCAATCTTAGATTGATCTGTTTCCTCAACTGCGCCAGCTTCAATCATACGCCGTCTAAATGACTTCTTCTCTAAACTTTGTCCCAAAATAATTTCATAAATCTGCTGTAACTCAGTCAAAGTAAACAGTTGAGGCATTAAACTGACGGGTAAGGCTGTATAACGTGCCTTACTACTTAAACGGTCAACAGCCATATCTAAAAGCTCTAAATGATCAAAAGCCAAGTCTAATTTTTTTGCCTCAGCAATTGAAATCCATTCACTATATTCATTTTGTTCAGTGGCAATCTGTTGAAACGCTTTGAAATCGATCAGGGCAAAATATAAAGCTGTTACAGCCCACCCACGAGGATCACGTGTTGCATTGCCAACCGTCGCAACTTGTTCCAAATGCGGTGATTGAAGTCCAGTTTTTTCAACCAATTTACGATGTGCTGTTGTCATCAAATCTTGATCTTTAGACAAATCGACAAAACCACCTGGGAGTGCCCATTTATCTTTTTGTGGGAAATTGGAACGTTTAATCAATAAAACTTGTAGCTGACCTGCATTAACAGAAAAAATCGCCATATCTACTGTAAGTAATGGGGATTCATAATCCTTTTTATTATAGTTGGAGAGAAATTCCTGTTCGGAGTTAAAGGTCACTGTAAGGCTCGCTTAATTTTATTAAAGTAACGGATTGTCTTGGATTATTACAGGGTGGAAGAGATTCGCCAAGTAGAAAATATGTTGAGTAAAATGAGATTGGCAATGGTGCAGCCTAAGCACAGAAACCTTGCAATAAAAAAGCAAGGTTTCTGAAAATGATTGTTATAACTGATTTGCCAATCGCTCCCGAATTTCATTCAAACGACACGCTCGAATCAATTGCCCATTTTCAAACACTGTTTTTAACTCACCTTGTTGCTCTTGTTCCATGGTTTGCTGATCAAATAACACAAATCCGTCTTCAGTTTTTTCTACACGAAGTAAACCTTTAGCGGATTTCTTTATACCAGAATCAGTGATTGGATCTTTAAACAATTCACGTGGAACACCATTGACTTGTCCCCAAGTGGCTTTAACTGCAAAACCAAATGTGTCACGCGTTAAATAGTTATAAGTATAACTACCGATACCAAATACCAGATTATTTGAAGCATAGCCCTTAGCTTCTAGCCCTTGAAGAATATTTAAAGCACGTTCCAAAGTAATCGAGTCACCATAAATCAAACCAACACGCTCATTTAAAACTTTATAGCCTTGATCTGTTTCGGTTCCGCCAAAGATTTCCCATAAACATTGCACAGCGCCTTTATAAGCTGGACTACCCATTTCAGCTTCTGAGTCACCGCAAATGATTTTTACAGGATCACCAGAGTCAGGACGAAAAACCAATTTAGCCAAACCTAAAGCATTTGGCTGGCGAGCTAGAATTTCGTCTTTTAACTCCACAGTAAATTCTGTAATTACTCGCCAAAAATCCCAAGTATCCGATACGATACTGACCATACCTGATGGATAAAGCTCAGTGATTAAACGTCTAAAAGTTTCAATTTCATTGTCTTCACTGCCCATACACATCACACTATGTTCGGTTGCGGGAACCGAAACACCTACAATGCCTTCCGCATCGTAATATTCTTCTGCATAATCAATCGCTGAAACCGCGTCTGTACCGATAAAGCTGGTTAAATGTCCTACACCATTTTGTGTGGCATCATAAATCCCACTCATTCCGCGACTACTAAAATCATGCCCTTGTACAGCAACGAAGTCTAAAGGTACACCTGTTTTAATCGCATATGTTGTCAGTAAGCGTTTGTATTCAAATGCAATCGTTGCTGTAGTACAACTTTTCCATAATTCAGCGCTGAGTACTGTTTCTAAGTAGTTGGTTAACCAAAAGAACTCAGGCAGGGTATTTACAATAGTGAGGACAGGTACTTTTATATTGACACGACTGCCTTCTTCTAATGCTTTTATCCGAATCGGTAAATAGCCTAAGTCATATAAAGCTTCAATATGATCGACAGGAACTGCACCTTCGCCCAATGCGTTATCCATTCTACGTTTATATCTAGCAATGACTTTTGCCTTATCTTGTTGGAAAAAACCTTCATTCCAAGTTTCAATCAAAAAGTGTTTGATAAAGCCTTGTAAGCCAAAGAACACGATTTTATCGTCGAAGTCAGGCAACATTTTCGCTAAACGAGAAGAGCGTGGCGTGAAATTGGCATAAACATATTCTGTGCCAACAGGATACTGACGTCTGTGATCTGCTTTATAAAAGTCAATTGCATTCAGTGGATTGATTTTTAAGCTCATTGTTATTCTCCAAAATAATTAAAATGAATTGAAACGACTAAATGAAATGACGTTTAGATTTGGATGTTCAGTTTGAGGAAAGCTCGATGTCGTAAAAATTTGGTCAACCAAGCCTTCAAATACGTGCATACCTTTACTAAAGATCCCGTGAGTCACATATAAAATCACATGTTGGCAATTTAATTTTTTTAACTCTTGTGCAATACCAATAAAAGTTGCACCACCATCACAAATATCGTCCGTGATCACAGCTGTTTTGCCCGTTAAATCAGTTGCGTTGACTTGAGCATTCTGAATTTTTCCTGTGACGGCATCACGTTTTTTTTCACAGTAGACCATTTCGATTTCGTGATCTCGTAAGCTATTGATGACTTTGGCAATCATTTTGGTCCGTTGTTTTGCACCTGCATCTGGACAGATTAAAACGGTGTCTTGAGCAATTAAAATGTCTTGTAACTTTGAATTTTGCAGAATGATTTCACTGGGTTGAACATTCTCAATCTCAAAAAAATGGGTATTTTCATTTAAAAGTTTTTCAGTAACACAACTATGTGCATCCCAAACTTTGATTGATTTACGTTGTTGTGGAAATTGTTCAGCATTGATATTTAATAATTTTGTCATTAGTTCTAATGAGAATGCCTGTCCCATCGCACAGATTCGATCTTGGCGTGCGTATGGAAAATAAGGGATTTCCAAATCAATTTCTAAACCTTGATTGAGTAATACATTTTCAATTAACAAGTAATCCATCAAATCTTGCGTGTTACTGATTTTGGCTTGAATCTGAATTTGCCCTTTCAACGTTTTTAACGTATCTGCTGAAATTTGAACATGTCGTTCACCACCCGCAAACTGGATATTTTGAATAGGGATAATATTGTTGTTTGAATCTTTGACTTGGATAGACATGTTGCTTATACCTATAAGGTGGCTTATTGCCAATACATATATAGTGTCATAAAGCCTATTTAATTATCAATATTACTTTACAAAAGATTACAAACCTGGGTATTAGATGCTTTTTGATTGGATTTTTATTTAAGTCATTGTTTTATTTTGTAATATTTGGTGTGTGAGAGCGTGCTGATTTTTAATGCTGTCTGTTATTCGAGATTTAACAGGTTTTAATCCCTAGACATTTATTATGTAAGAAAAAGCAGGGGATCGCTAAAAGACGATAGCTATATAAAAGACAGCTACGATAAAAAGCCCTTACTATAAGAAAACATGTACTTTAAAAAGTCAGGAGGGATGATTCATTCGTTGAAATATTCATGTTCAACTGATACAGAACAATAAATCTTTTAAAAATCAAAAAATGCTCATGTGGAGTAAATCATATTGGTATTGAAAGTTCCTTCTCCACCTTTCGAGAAGGTTAGGATGAGGAACTTTTATGTTGAACTCAGTTTTTAAAAGGGCTTTTGAAAGAAGCCGAATAAAAATATTTTAAAATGATTTAAATTATTGAAGGCTGTTAAATAAAGTCGCTCTAATCCAAGAACACGCTAAAGTTTTCAACAGATTCACGCGGGGTAATAAATGTATTTACAATATGGTCTGGATCGGCATAACCCAACACAACAGCACAGACTAACTCCTCATCATCAGGTGCATTGAGTACCTCTAAGACTATACGATGAAAATGATTCCATGCAGCTTGAGGACAACTGTCTATACCACGTGCTTTTGCTGCAATCATGACATTTTGCACCATCATGGAAATGTCCATTTTAGCGCCTGTTCCCATAATTTTATTTACAGTAAAATACAACACAATAGGTGCATCAAAAAGCTGATAATTCCTTAAATGTTGCGCCGCCATTTTTTCTTTTTCGCTTTTTTGAATCGCCAAAAGTCCATACAGCCCCCAACCATTTTCACGACGACGATCAATAAACGGTGAAATCCAAGTGGTCGGGTAGTATGAAAAACTTGCTGTATGCTGTTCGGCGAGTTCTGGTCGGGTAAATAATTCGATTTGTGCAGCACATACACGGTCAATCATTTCTTGGCGCTTATTATCAGTAACTACATATACTTTCCACGGTTGGGTATTTGCTCCAGATGGTGCACGACATGCGACATTTAAAATATCTTTAATAATGGCTAAATCGATAGGTTTATCCAAAAAAGCACGCACTGAATGACGGCTTGTAATTACTTGATCTATTACTTGAACCTGTTCGAAAAACATAAAAATCCTTTATTGGTCTAGTTTTCAATCAAATAAACTATATACGATAGTCGTAGAGGGGTTATATTCATTTTTTGAAATTTTAGCTAAGCCTTAGATTATATAATGATTATAGAAATACTAATCTGAAAAAAGAATTGAAATTAAAGTCTTATTCGATAAAACTGATTTAATAAAGGGGTTGAGTTACGCTAGATTACAAAGGTGTAAGAATTATACACAAATTGTTACTTTTGGGTTTTAACTTAGTTTCAACGCTTTCATAATTTAATAGCAAGCATATATGTGCAAAGTTTTTTTTATGTGGTGTCTGAGAAACTACTGAAGAAAACAAGAAAAATTGATTTTTTAGCAAAGTATTGGGGTTAAAAGATCAAATTGTACGGATGCACATCATAAATAAGGCTAGGAGTATTTAATGAGTCTATTCACAAATCGCAAGTCATTGATCGTCAAAAGTTTAGCATTAACAGTAACAGCTTTGATGGTAAATACAGCTCAAGCTGCTACTGACAGTCAAGAGATTCAACAATTACGCAATGAAGTTCAAGAATTAAAAGCACTTCTTCAGCAACAACAACAGCAAGTGAGATTAGTTGAATCTAAAGTTCAAGCAGCACCATCTTCTTCATCAGTTGGCTTAAAGTCTAAGTCTGGTGCAGATATCAATATTTATGGTTTTGTTCGTGGTGATGCCAACTATATCATTGAAGGCGGTGATGACGACTTCAACAAAATTAGTTCAACTACTGGAGAAGCGAAAGACAAACTCCGCGCGACAGCAAAAACAACACGTATTGGTTTAGATTTTAATACGCCAGTAGGTGATGCTAAAGTTGGTGGTAAAGTTGAAGTTGACTTTGCAGGTAACGGTGTAAATGAAAACCTTCGTATTCGTCATGCTTATTTAACCTATAACAACTGGTTATTCGGTCAAACAACATCTAACTTCCTGTCTAGCCATGCGCCAGAAATGATTGACTTTGCAACTAACGCAGGTGGCGGTACTACACGTATTCCACAAGTACGTTATGCATACAATCTGGCACCAACTACAAAATTATTGGTTGCTGCTGAAGAAGGTAATAGTGCTGGGGCTACAGGTACAGCAGTTAAATATAGTCTTCCTGTGTTAACAGGTAAAATTACACAATCATATGCTGATGGCAACGGTAATGCGTCTGCACGTGTTTTAGTGGAAAACTATAAAGATAACAATGCTGGCAAAGATAAGACGGGATGGGGTGTTGCACTTGGCACAGACTTTAAAGTTGCGGATCCTTTAAAACTTTTTGCTGATGCATCTTATGTGGTGGGCAATAGCAATTACCTATACGGCAGTAACAATGCTTATGCTATTGTAAATGGCGATATTGAGCAGAATGAGTTCACTGCACTTCAAGTGGGTGGTACATATAAAATCTTACCTAATTTGCGTTCGACTTTAGCATATGGCGCATTGTTTGCTGACAACGGTACAGATTTTGCGAAAGCAAACCAAAACGCGAATGAAAAAATTCAACAAGCTTGGTTAAACGTGATCTATTCTCCAGCGAAACCGATTGATTTAGGTATCGAGTATATCAACGGTAAGCGTGAAACTTTCGCGGGTCAATCTTATAAAGATAACCGTGTAGGTTTAATGGCGAAATACAATTTCTAATTCCAGCTTAGAAATTTATTAATCCCAAAAACCGAGGAATGCTCCTCGGTTTTTTATGCATGAGTATTTATAAAAGAAATAGATAAGAAAAAAATATAATTTAAAATGATAGCTAAAATTGTAAAAACGTAAGACATTTGCTAAAAAAAATGCATAATTAACCCACTTTTTTTCTATGTTCATATTATCGTATAGATAAATGACCTGTTTTGGCCTGTTCTTGTAAAGTGAATGACTTATGAGAACTGTATTTCTCATTGTTTGATGAAATGATCTTTTATCAATAATAGGAGTAACATCATGACCATTTTCTTTTCTAAATTTTTGCAGCATTGCAATTCTGTTTATATCTAATCGCTAATGTATTTATCGCGATGAGCCTTTTTGATTTTCAATGTTGAAAATCTGCTTTTTATTTTAATTTTTTGTTGTATATATCAGGCAATTAGGTAATCACTAATTCTGAGTGATTTTAAGTCTGCTACTATTATGGAATAGCATTTCTATACCTATACAACAAAAAATCTAGCCAAAGAATGGACAATTACTTATGGAATTTTCTTTTAATGCCTTCTATACGTTGATTGCAGCAGTCATCGTATTATTATTAGGTCGTTTCCTGGTCAATAAGATTGATTTTCTCCGTAAATATAATATTCCAGAACCTGTTGCTGGGGGACTTGTTGCCGCAATTTTGTCTTTACTCATCCATAATTTCTGGGGCTATAGCATTACCACGAGTAGTGAATTACAAACCAGTTTCATGTTGGTATTTTTCGCTTCGATTGGTTTAAGTGCAAATTTTGCAAAATTAAAAGAAGGCGGTTTTGGTTTAGTCATTTTTTTAATTTGTGTTGCTTCATTTATTGTCGTACAAGACTTTGTTGGGATTGGGTTGGCAACAGTCATGGGGCTAGACCCACTGATTGGTCTGATTGCAGGTTCAATTACGCTCACAGGTGGACATGGTACAGCAGGTGCTTGGGGTGAGATTTTAGAAACCCAGCATGGTATACAAGGTGCTTTAGCGTTGGGTATGGCGAGCGCAACGTTTGGTTTAATTATTGGTGGGATCATCGGTGGTCCATTAGCCAAGTTGCTGATTAACCGTTATCAGCTATCGAACCCAAAAACACAAAAAGAAGTGGATGAGACCAATCAACAAGCCGTTTCTGATCTTGGGGAATATGTTCCATTTGAGTATCCACACCAAGTCCGTTTGATTACTGCAGATAATGCGATTACAACATTGGGACTTTTTGCAGCATGTCTGGCTTTTGCTGAATTCATGACCGGTTACAGTAAAGGGCAATGGTTTGAGCTACCAACATTTGTTTGGGCATTGGCTGGGGGCGTTATTCTTCGTAATGTACTTGAAGGCATTTTAAGAGTTAAAATGTTTGATCGCGCGATCGATGTATTTGGTAATGCAGCACTCTCACTCTACCTTGCGATGGCTTTACTTTCATTAAAACTTTGGCAGTTAGCAGATTTAGCAGGGCCATTGGTGATTATTCTGAGTGCACAAACATTAACGATGGCTTTATATGCCGCCTTCGTGACATTCCGTGTAATGGGAAAAAATTACGATGCAGCTGTATTGGCAGCAGGGCATTGTGGTTTTGGTATGGGTGCTACACCAACAGCTGTTGCAAATATGCAAGCCATTACCAATATGTATGGCCCTTCACATAAAGCATTTTTGATTGTTCCACTTTGTGGTGCATTTTTTGTCGACTTAATTAATGCAACAGTGATTCAATTGATTCTAAAATTTATCGCTTAATTTATGTTTAGATTTAAAAAGCCAGTGATATCACTGGCTTTTTAAATGACATTTAGCAAGGCATAATGAATAAATAAAAGACTAGGAATACTGATAAAAATTGAAATTTTAAGTTCTAAACTCAACAGCATTAAACAGGTGGTGATGATATCTAATGGATTTTCCATGCTTTTTTGTAGCATAGGGATAATCACAGACAGGACAAATCCAACAACTGCAGCATTGATGAGTATCACAGAATTTTGAATATAAGGATTCACAAGTTGCTTAGACCAGTAAGGCAAAGCTAAAAAAACAAAGAAAAAAGAAGGTAAAAAGATCAACAGTGTTGTTATGACAGCATTTACAATGGGAAAAGTTGTAAGGGGCAAATATGCACCAAGATAACTGGCAAAGCTAAAGAGTGGTCCTGGCATAAATTGCGCAAGTGTGTAGCCTAATTCAAAATCTTGTTTGCTGATTAGGCCTGTATCGACAAAATCTTGCTGAAGCATGGGAAGAACCACATGGCCACCACCAAAGACTAAAGCACCTGTTTTATAGAAACTAAAACTGGCTTGAAATAGTAGCTTGTTGGAAAAAAGCATTGCTACGCACAGGGCAAAAAAAATTGAAACAAATCCAATCAACCAGATTGATTTGTGATCATAAGAGCTCGGTAATACATTAAAATTTGCCTGCTGATTACCACTAGCAAAAACATTTGAATCCTTTTGAATGTATTTAAATCGTGTCATTAAAATGGCTAAAATAGCACTACCAAGGATAATCGCAAGTTGTAGCCATGCATTTGAAAATAAGAGTAGCAACACAGTACTGACCAGCATTAAGGTAAATTGTAGTTTGGTTTTACAATAGCTTTTAAACATCTGTAAAAAAGCAAAGACTATAATTGCTAAGATGATTGAGTGAATTGTTGAAAATAAGGCTAGATTAAAAACTGGATGCTGCTGAATGAATCTTGCTAAGCCAAACATTAGCAGTGCTGATGGGAGAGTAAATCCAATCCAAGCGACAATTGCGCCTAAATATCGATGTTGTAAACAACCTATAGCCATGCCCATTTGACTACTACTTGGGCCAGGGAGCATTTGGGTGAGTGCAAGCAGTTGATCATATTGCTGCTCATTTAACCAATTTCTTTTCTCTACAAAAGCTTGTTTAAAGAACACTAAATGCGCCGCTGGACCGCCAAAACTACTACAGCCTAATTTTAAAAAAATCCAAAAAATTTCAAAAAGTGTGGGCATATTTTTAGGATTATTTTAGACATTGATTTTTAAAATCTAATCGAAAATCATGACAGAATAAATAAATACAACAGCAAATCATTGCAAATTATGCTTAGATACAGGCGAATTTAGATTGTGCCATGATCTGAGAGTATATGTCATTGTTAAAGAAAATCTTTGCTTCTTTGTTTTGTGGTTTGTTACTAACTGCATGTGCACACTCACCCGAAAAAAAATCGCAAGCTGGTATATTGGCATCACAACAGGTTTTGGAAGCCTCTTCGCGATTGGACTATACTTTTTATCAATACAAACAATTATCAAAGAAAAAACCTGTGATTGCCTTGGTCTTGGGCAGTGGAGGCGCGCGTGGATATGCACACATTGGTGTAATTGAAGTGTTGGAGCAACATGGTATTAAACCTGATTTTATTGTTGGAACAAGTGCGGGAAGTATTGTTGGTTCAATTTATGCCAGTGGAAAATCGCCTGAACAACTACGCCAAATTGCACTCAATATGAAAGTGGGTGATGTACGCGATTTTAAAATTGGCATGAAAGGTTTTTTTGATGGGCAAAAAGTTGAAGATTATGTCAATAAGCAAATCAATCAAATGCCTTTGGAAAAAATGAAAATACCTATGTATGTTGTTGCTACAGAATTACAAAATGGTGAAAAGACGATTTTTAATTATGGTAATACAGGTCAGGCTGTGAGAGCTTCTGTATCTATTCCAAGCATGTTTATTCCTACCAAAATTAAAGGTAAGGAATATGTTGACGGTGGTTTAGTAAGCCCTGTACCTGTGAATATTGCCAAAGAATTAGGTGCAGATATCGTGATTGCGGTGGATATATTGGCACAACCTGTCAATACTGAAACGAGTAATGTCTGGGGGCTATTTAACCAAAATATCAATATCATGCAAAATAGATTAGCGGCTGAAGAATTAAAAAATGCAGATATTGTGATTCAGCCAGATTTGCGTGAAAAAGCACATATTTTTGATGTAAAAGGTCGTCAGGATACTATGCAAGCTGGAATGGATGCAGCTAATCAACGTATGCATGATCTAGACGTGGTTATTGCCAGTAAGAAAAGTATTGAAACTGCCCAACAGCAATTTCAAGTCCAGAACTAAGATCAACAGTTAGAAGTACTTTAAAATCCAACACCAAGTATTCGGATCAGAAAAACCTAAATATAGAAATATTGTAGCAAACATGTTGAATAAATAGAAAATGATTGATAAACCAATAAGATATACTTCAAATAAATGACAGTGTTCATAATCATAAATTGAGAGAATGGTCAATTGCCGAATTAAACATGTTTTTTAGTTGAAAAGATATATAATAATAGACTTAAATCTCCTGCCAAAATAGAGTCTAGAATACGATGTCTCCATTAGATCAAATGATCCCAGCTACAGATGACCAGTCAGAATTAACCATGTCCGTTTTGATGACCCCAGATATGGCAAACTTTTCAGGTAATGTACACGGTGGAACCATCCTTAAGCTGCTTGATCAGGTCGCTTATGCATGTGCAAGTCGTTATTCAGGTAGTTATGTGGTAACACTTTCAGTCGATAAAGTGAATTTCAAAGAACCAATTCATGTGGGTGAAATGGTCAGCTTTCTTGCCAGTGTAAACCATGTTGGTCGTACTTCAATGGAAATCGGGATTCGTGTTGAAGCACAAAATATTCAAAAACGTACAGTACGTCATACTAACAGTTGCTATTTCACCATGGTGGCTGTAGATGAAAATGGTAAACCACAACAAATTCCAGCTTTAAATCTGGATAATGATTGGAAACGCTGTCGTTTTGAAGCGGCTGAGCAGCGTAAAGTGGCACGTTTACAAGAAAATCATCATCCTTCTTGTAGTATTTATAAAAAAGCTTCAAATAGTTAATTGATTAAGTTTCCCCCCTCGTTGCCAATGAGGGGGCGCTTTAGGTAATCTCAAAATTAAAATGAAATGTAGTCAGCTTGATGCGCTATATTTGCCAGCACTAAGCGATTGACATTTAAACAAATGGTTAACCTGTCAAAAAAATCAAACACAAGAATATAATTTCTTTTAATTAATATTTAAATCAAATCAACTGTATAGCGGAATAAATTGTTTGATTTTAAAAAAGCTTACAATGACCCACACTACATTCAAAGTTTAAATACCTTTGAGTAGGCGATGCCTCACTTATGTAGGAGATGCCAGACCTTGCGCTGCAAATAAAGCATTGCTTTGTTTTTGCTCATGGAAGAGGGCTATACCGCCGAACGGCGACATCCCTGTCGTCCCACGGTAGGATCACCATCTACGATTCAAAAGTAAAAAAACGAATTGATAACCAACAGTTTCAAAATTTCATACAAAAACATAAGCTTCATTTATGATCAATGACTTGATGCAAATCACTTATATGAATAATTAGGTGGCTTTGACAATAAATTCAAACGATAAAAATTTGATAAAAACAGTTCCACACTTTTAATTGACTTTGTTAAGAACACGTCCATCTACCGTCATGCTCCACATCCCATTGGCAGTTTGTTGCGGTGCTTGAGAAACTTTAAACTCAGTTGAAAGTGGTCCAATGCCAGCACTAAAGTTATTGCCTTCAAATTTAGAAATTGGTGCAGATACAGATGAGCTTGAATTAGGTTGTTTATTGCTATATTCAACGCGTCCTTCAGGCGTAATCATCAAATTTACACTGCCATCCTCACTTTGCCATGTGCCTGAGTAGTTTTGTTTGTCTGTCGGTAATGGTTTGCTACATGCAACAAGTAGGGTGCTGATGACGCCTAAACCGATCAGTTTTTTTAACATTTTAAATTCCTCGTAAGTCTGGATATGTCAGGTTTTAATTATAAATTTACAAACTGATTTAAGTGCAAAAGAGTATATATGAATTATTCAAAAATCCTCTCTATACTAGAGTTGAGCAAAATGAAGCGATACAGGCATTGAGTTTTTAAACTTTAGGTTAATATTTTTTGAAATCTTAAAATATGGAATCTATTTATATGAAATAAAAAAATTAATTCTTTTTACGATCAAAAATTACAAATCAGAAAGAATATAAAGTTATCAAATTTCTTTTCTAATAATAAGAAAGCCAGATTTCGATATGTTGGGTCTAATTGTTTAAAGACAGCAAAGATCAAGTAAAAGACATTAGAAAAATAAAAAGATTAAATCGCAGCATGATCTAGTCTTTTTATTCAGATTGTCTTTTTAGACAACCCAATTGCTAACTCGGGAGGAGAGTTAAATCTTATTGACCTGCTTGAGGAGCAGAAGTCGCTGGAACTTCAGCAGCGCTTTCAGTCGCAGGTTGAGCTGTAGGTTGACCTGCAGCTTGAGTATCTTCAGTTGCAGCTGGTTGTTCTTGAGTTGATACAACAACTTGTTCAGCTTCAGTTGCAGCTGTATCAGTAGCAGCAAAAGTTGAGAAAGCTGTGAAAGCAAGTGTAGTAGCTAAAAGTGTTTTAACGAGTTTCATTTTGGCATCCTTAATTCATTGAATTGATCGTATAACGACCTGTGAGAGCGTCAGTTGTTAAATGCGTTGCTGATCACAGGGAGTAATGTCATGCTAAGTGCAGATGAAAAAATGGGCAACCTAAGCAACAAAGCGTAACAGGCTGGGTTACATGTTTAAAACAAATCATTGTATTATGTTGTTTTTTTGTGATCTATTTACTTTTACCCATAGGTAAAAGTGTATGGAAATATGAAAAGTTGATT
Organism: Acinetobacter legionensis; assembly: GCF_048551735.1. Classification (NCBI taxonomy): domain Bacteria; kingdom Pseudomonadati; phylum Pseudomonadota; class Gammaproteobacteria; order Moraxellales; family Moraxellaceae; genus Acinetobacter; species Acinetobacter legionensis. The sequence continues at coordinate 35,489 of NZ_JBIMBV010000026.1, read as the reverse complement.
AAAAAACACACTGCATTGTTACTTACACTTAACATTCATTATGCAATCTTTATGAATGTGGTATTGGAGTTTTGGATTGTTTTTGTAAATTTAATTTAAAAAATAGATGTTAAACCTGAAACTATTGGCAATTTTTCAGTAATAATAAGAAGAGTCGCAATATCTATCTATTTCTTTCATTTAATATGCTGGGTCGATCCTTTGAAGATTTTAAGCCAAAAAACAGTCAAAACTCATATTATTTCTGGTTTTTTAGGGGCTGGAAAGACCACCTTATTACAGCATTTGCTTCAACAGAAGCCAGAAAATGAAACTTGGGCGGTTCTTATGAATGAGTTTGGACAGATTGGTGTGGATCAGCAATTGTTACCACAAGACTCAGGTTATGAAGTAAAAGAATTACTCGGTGGTTGTTTATGTTGTGCAGGACAATTGCCTATGCAAATTGCCTTTTCTCGATTGATTTATGATAAACAACCCGATCGACTATTTATAGAACCTACAGGCTTAGGTCATCCCGCCCAACTTTTGGCACAATTGACTGAACCGCAATGGCAAGCGCAAATTGATATGCGTGCGTTGGTGACAGTAATCGATGGGAGTCGCTTACAGGATTCTGAATGGGTGAATCAAGCGCATTATCAAGATCAGTTAAAAGCAGCACAAATTGTTGTGGTTTCGCATGCAGATAGCATGTCTGCGTCTGATCATGAGGTATTAAACCAGTTTAAGAATGATTACTTTGCTTATATTCAAACTTGGGTATTGGCAGAGCAGGGTAATCTTGATATTCAACAGCTGGATCTTTCACATCAAGGGGGGGAGAGAAAAGTTGTACCGCTGATTCAAGTGCAAAAGCAATTTAACCCCGATGAAGTACTGCCTGTGGTTAAACAATTACCTTATCACTATGTTGAAACGGCTAATGGGTATACTGTTGCTGGTTGGAAATTTTCAAAGCGTTGGCAATTCGATTTTTATGACTTGTTAGATGTCTTGTGTGAGCAAAAAGACTGGTTGCGCATCAAAGGGATATTCAATACCAATCAAGGTTGGATGACATTTAATTTTAATCCTGAAAATTTGAATTATAAATCGGGTGAAGAAAGCTTGGATAATCGGATTGAACTCATTAGCCAGCACAATCGTGATTGGGAAAGTTTAGAAACGGCTTTGTTGAATTGTCGAATTGATCAGGCGGAAAAAACGCAGTAATCCTTTTGAAAATCTTATAGACTGTGCGCCATATTTAAGAACTTTTTGGAACTTTCATGGCATTAAAAGCAACAATTTATAAGGCTGATCTGAATATTGCCAATATGGATGTGCATCAATATGGTGATTATCAATTCACGATGGCATTACATCCGTCTGAAACGATTGAACGTTTGATGGTACGTGTATTGGCATATGCTCGCTTTGCAGATGAACGTTTGGAATTTACCAAAGATTTATTTGAAACTGATGAACCTGCTTTATGGGAGAAGGATTTAACCGGACAGTTGATTAAATGGATTGAAGTTGGTTTGCCTGACGAAGACAAAGTTAAAAAAGCGGCAGCGCGTTGTAAAGAAGTGGCTGTGATCGCCTATGGTTCAGCCGTTGCAGAATGGTATAAAAGAAGTTCTAAACTCAAAACATTGTCAAATGTTCAGGTATGGCAATTGTCTGAGGCGACGACAACAGCAATTCAAGCTTTATGTCAACGTACCATGCAATTGCAATTAAATGTTATGGATGGTGAGTGGACCTTGATTGGTGATGATGCTCAAGCTGTGATTGAATGGACACAGTTACAGTAAGCATTGTTATTCAATAAAAATTGACAAGAAAAGCAAGCGAATCGCTTGCTTTTTTTTACTCAAATTTCGTATACCTAGAGTGATAAAAATAGCTATGTAGAAAATCAATGAATAATGACATCTACCACTTACTTATGGCTTTGGCGATTGGTGCAATTATTGGAGCAGAGCGTGAGTATCGCAGTAAGTCGGCAGGATTGCGAACTATGATTATGGTGAGTTTAGCATCCTGTTTATTCACCATACTTTCAATTAAAATTGGAGTGCAAAATCCTGATCGTTTGGCTGCAAATATTCTGACTGGCTTGGGCTTTTTAGGTGCGGGGGTTATTTTTAAAGATGATAATAGAATTTCTGGGATTACTACAGCAACAACGATTTGGATGGTGGCAGCTTTAGGTATGGCCGCAGGTGCTGGTTATGAATATTTAGCATGTGTTGGTACAGTACTGGTATTGGTTGTTCTCGTATTTCTTGTCTATTTTCAAGAGAGAATTGAAGCCATTCACCAATCGCGTAACTATAGAATTTTATGTGATTATCAACAAGAAACTTTAGATAAATATGAGGAATTATTTAAACAATACCATATGAAAATTTTACGTGGCGTGCAAAATAAAACTGAAAAACAGATTGTTGGGCGCTGGGTGTTAATAGGATCTGCTCAAAATCACAAAAAACTCACAAACTATTTGCTTTTAGATCAAGAGATTAAAGAGTTAAGCTTTTAAAACAAGAAAAAGTGTGCTTGATTTATTCAATTTTTTATTCATCAAATTTTCAGCTTAGCGATTTAATCTAACGAAATGTATAAGTATTGGAGTAAACCGATGCGAGATCCTTATGAGCGAGTTATTCATTTTAATCAGTCGCGAGATGAGAAATTTCTAGCAATTAAATATAAATTAATGGCGAGCAGTGCTTTCCGCTTTTTTCGTGGTTCATGTCATTTATATTATGAAGATTTAGCAAGCCAACAAACATGGAAAGATCAAACCATCACTTGGATCTGTGGTGATTTACATATCGAGAATTTTGGTAGTTATCGTAGTCGACATCAAGTGGTTTATTTTGATTTAAATGATTTTGACGAGGCAATTTTGGCCTATCCAACGTGGGATGTGTCCCGTTTTATTTGCAGTATATTTCTGGCTGGCAAAGAGCTGAATATCGGAGACGATGATTTAAAATCTATCGCGGAACAACTGGTAGATGAGTATTTAAATGCACTTCGAATAGGGAAAGCTTATGCAGTAGAAAAAGAAACCGTCGATGGTATTTTAAAGAAATATATTACAACAGTTTCTGAGCGTGATCCTGTGGCATTTATTGAATCGCGTTGTTCTTTAGATAAAACAAGTGAGCGGCGTTATTTGGTGATTGATCAGAAAAAATATTTTAAAATAGAGTCCAAAAGCTTATATACAGCACTCATAAAAACATTTTCTGAGGATTTAAAAACACTCAAGGCGAAAAATCAATCAAATTTTCAAGTATTAGATGTCGCATTCCGTATTGCTGGGACAGGAAGTATTGGCTTAAATCGCTATGTATTCTTAGTCTATGATAGTGAAAATAAAACCCATACTTTATTCGATATGAAACAGGCTCAAGCTTCCTCTTTGAGCTTGTCTCCATTTCTAAAAATACAACAACCAAAATGGGATGATCATGCGCAACGCATTCAATTCATTCAAACACTCATGCAGTATCAAATACCGGCTCAGTTATCACGGCTAGACTTTCAAGGACAAGCGTATATTGTCAAAGCATTACAACCTGAACAAGATAAAATTGATTTTAAACAATGTGTAGATAAACCTAAAAAATTTACCGATGCCTGTTATAACATGGCTCGATTAATTGCTTATGCTCAATTACGTTCAACAGGGCGTAAAGGTTCTTCAACAGCAGATGAATTAATCATTTTTGCAGAACAAGCAGAACTTTGGAAAACGCAGTTGTTGAAATACACGTATAATTACGCCCAACAAGTTGAGCAAGATTATCAAAGTTTTTGTAAAAGTTATGCTGAATATCGTACTGAACAAAAGACAGTGATGAGTAAAGCTTTGCATAAACCCGAATGATGAATAGGAATAATGTATGTCAAATGAATTAGAAATTATTGACTTAAAAGTTGGTGAAGGTAAAGAAGCAGTAAAAGGTGCTTTGATTACAACCCATTATACTGGCTGGTTGGAAGACGGAACCAAATTCGATTCTTCAATTGATCGCGGCAATTACTTTGAAACAGTGATTGGAACAGGGCGTGTAATCAAGGGCTGGGATCAAGGTATTATGGGAATGAAAGTGGGCGGTAAACGTAAATTGATCGTTCCTGCACACTTGGCTTATGGAGAGCGTAAAATGGGCAAAATTATTCCAGCAAATTCTAATCTGATTTTTGAAATTGAACTGTTTGATGTCAAAACGCGTGATTAAATCTGCTAAATGTCTGGATTGACTCAGCCATCACTCTTCAAACATAAAAATAGAGGTCAATTGATCTCTATTTTTTATGTTTAATGCAGCATCTATTGACTACACGATGTTGTACTAAAAATGTTGAGAGGGGCTTTTTGACTTCTGTATATTTTACTCAGATAAAATATAACCCGAATTCGACTTTATAAGTTTATTATTTATCTAATAGTGTGATTTTAAACACAATAGTTTTATTTTTTTGTTTATTATTTGCTCAATGCTTAACAATCATCTACAATACTTTTGTCTTAAAAGTGTTTAAATATCACAAATAAATAATTCTGCTCAGAGTTATTTTTTAAGGTTCGTTTCAGTTTTATTCTTTTAAATCATCGTTGTAAAACCTCTGGCTTAATTCGTCTTGAAAAAGGATTTTAGTATTTCAATATTGATGTACTACGGACGGATTCAGATTTAAAAACAATGATGATCGAGTATTTAAATATATGCTAAGCCGTTACTTTTCTCCTTCAGCGATGATATGCGTAACACTATTGTTTTCGTCCTTTTATAATAGTGCAATGGCAGAAGTAGACCAAGTTGCTACTGAAACTCCAATAGAGCACGAATTACCTAAAATTGATTTAAATACGCTGACTATTATTGGTTATCATGAAATTACGCCGAACCATGATGCAGTGATTCCAGATTATGCTGTCACCACGAAACAGTTTGAGCTGCATTTAGATTGGCTGCAAAAAAATGGCTATAATTTTGTCAATGTCGACCAAATTATTAAAGCCAACGAAGGTAAATATAAACTACCCACCAAACCTGTATTGTTGACTGTAGATGATGGTTATCAATCTTTTTATCAATATGCATATCCTGTCATTAAACAACGTAAAATTCCTGTTGTACTCGCTGTCGTTGGCTCATGGTTAGAACCTAAAGCCAATGAAATGGTTCAATTTGGTGATGAAAAATTAGCACGTAAAAAACTTTTGACTTGGGATGAACTTAAAACCATGCAAAAAAGTGGCTATGTAGAAATTGGTAGCCACAGTTATAATTTACATCGTGGTATTTTAGGCAATCCTCAGGGCAATTCTGAGCCTGCCGCCGTCACACGCGAATACGATCCAAAAAGTAAAACCTATGAATCTGATAAAGTCTATGCAGATCGTATTTTTAGTGATTTGAAAAAAAATAATAAATTATTGCAATCACATGGTTTAAAAGCACCACGTGTGATGGTGTGGCCATATGGTCGTTATAATATGGAAGCGGTTGCTTTGGCTAAAAAGGTGGGTATGCCCATCACCATTAGCTTAGATGATGGTCCAGACCATATTGAGAAATCGTTAGGCCATTTGAACCGCATTCTTGTCGAAGGCAATATGACTACGGATTCTCTAGCACAAGAAATCCAAAGTCGTCAGATGAATTTTACTGACAATAACCGTCCACAAAAAGTCATGCATGTGGATTTAGACTATATCTATGATCCAGATGAAGCGCAGCAAGAGAAAAACTTAGGACATCTGTTAGACCGTATTCGTGAAATGAATGTCACTACGGTATTCTTACAGGCATTCGCTGATCCAGATGCGAATGGGTCAGCTGATATGGTGTATTTCCCAAATCGTTATCTACCAATGCGTGCAGATTTGTTTAACCGTGTTGCATGGCAGATTCAAACTCGGACCCATGTGAGTCGTTTATATGCGTGGATGCCGTTATTGGCTTGGGACTTACCAACTTCAAATCCTGCGTCTAAAGATGTGGTGGTGACTCAGCAAGCCAAAGACAGTGATCATTTAAATATGGGATATCATCGTTTAAGTCCATATTCACCAGAAGCACGTAAAGTAATTGAAGGTTTATATCAGGATTTAGCAAAATCGACGACGTTTGATGGCATCTTGTTCCATGATGATGCAACACTTTCAGATTATGAAGATGCTAGTCCAGAAGCGATTAAAGCTTATCAAAAAATTGGTTTACCAGCGGATTTAGAAGAAATTCGTAATGATGATGCAAAATTGCAAAAATGGACTGATTTTAAAACCAAGACCATTGATAACTTTGCAATGGATTTAGCGCAAAAGGCGCGTTATTACCAACCATTCTTACTGACTGCACGTAACTTATATGCCCAAGTTGCACTTTCAGCATATTCGGAAAACTGGTATGCCCAGTCTTTAGAGCAATCGATTAAAAATTATGACTTTACTGCAATTATGGCAATGCCGTATATGGAACAGGCACCAGATGCAACTAAGTTTTATAAAGATTTAGTACAAAACGTGAAGAAACAACCAAATGGGATTAAAAAGACGATTTTTGAATTACAAGCAGTGAACTGGCGTAATAATCAAAAGATTCCAACATCAGAAATTGCTCAAACGATCCAGTCTTTATACCAACAAGGTGTGATGCATGTGGGGTACTACCCCGACGATCCAATTGAGGATCACCCAAATACTGCTGAAATGCGTAAAGTATTTGATTCTAAACCACAACGATTGGTTCCTTAAGGTCTGATATGAGCGCATTTCAACACCTGTGGCAATCAGTATTAAACTTTATCTTCTATTATCCATTATTTATGTCGTATTTATGGATGATAGGTGCTTTAATTTTCTATTGGAAAGAACGTAAAGAGCCCCCATATACTCAACCGCCAACATTGGAAGAATATCCTTTAGTTGCTGTGCTTGTGCCATGTTTCAATGAGCAAGATAATGCGGATGAGACCATTAGTCATGCATTAAAGTTGAATTATCCAAACTTTGAAGTCATTGCGATTAATGATGGGAGTTCTGACAATACCGCAGAAATCTTAAATGAGTTGGCTTTGAAGTATGACAAGCTGCGCGTCGTACACTTGGCTGAAAATCAGGGTAAAGCCATGGCTTTACAAGCAGGTAGTCTGCTTACCGATGCTGAATTTTTAATTGGTATTGATGGCGATGCGTTACTTGATCCATATGCTGCACAGTGGATGATTCGTCATTTTCTCAATAATCCTACAGTTGCAGCTGTGACAGGAAATCCACGTATTCGTACCCGTTCTACTTTACTTGGACGGATTCAAGTTGGTGAATTTTCATCAATTGTTGGTATGATTAAACGCGCACAACGTACTTTCGGGCGTTTATTTACAGTTTCTGGTGTAATTACTGCTTTTCGTAAAAGTGCTGTACATGAGGTAGGCTATTGGTCACCGAACATGTTAACAGAAGATATTGATATTACATGGAAATTACATCGTGCGGGTTGGGATGTAAAGTTTGAACCCAATGCCTTGGTGTGGATTTTAATGCCAGAAACCTTTGATGGTCTATGGAAGCAGCGCTTACGTTGGGCCATGGGTGGCGCTCAAGTTTTAATTAAGAATTTTGATGTATTATTTAAACCGAAACTTAATTTTCTATGGCCTTTGATTATTGAGCTGATCCTCACCTTAGTTTGGTCATATTTAATGCTGATTATGGTGATTTTCTGGATTTTGCATTTGGTGTTACCTTATGCGGGATTCCCTGCAATGAGTTCTCCATTATTACCTATGGGAACAGGTATTTTACTCGGTACAACTTGTTTACTGCAGTTCGCAATCAGTAAGTGGATGGATAGTCGTTACGAATCGAGTTTAGTGAAAAACTATTATTGGATGATTTGGTATCCCTTTGTATTTTGGTTGATTACAGTAACGGCAAGTATTGTTGCATTTCCAAAAGTTCTTTTACGTGGAGAAAGTAAAAGGGCACGTTGGGTCAGTCCCGATCGTGGTATGCGACATGATGACTAAGATGTTAGTCAAAATAAGTTTTGAGATACGAATATGAAAACAAATTCTTTGATTATTGATTTACGTAAGCAGTTACCGTGGCATCGTCGTTATTTCTCCACGACAATGACGGCAATGCTATGGGCATTTTGGTTGTTGCTTTGGAGACCTATTGTTATCTTGGTGGGATATCTTTCACTTGAGAAACCACAACTAGTACATTACTTTTTTAATGCTTTTGCAAAAGCATTAGAAAGCGGATTGTTTGCGTTGATTGCTTGTGCAATTTCTTTGTGGCTATGGAGTAACTTTGTTCCAGCAAAGACCAAAAAGGAAGCAGAAGCTAAATCTACACAAGAATATGCTGATCATTTCAATTTGGATATGGATGATCTTTTACATTCTCGTCAGCAAAAAATCGCTACAGTTCATCATGATGCTGATGGTCGAATCACATATATTGACTAATGGTTTAGTCGGCAAAAGTCCCACAGGTTGGGGCTTTTGTTTTCAAAGGGAAACTTAGATGTCCGCAAAAATAAACTCGGCAGAAAGTATTCGAGGTTTAGCTTGTTTAGCTGTCGTATTTTCTCATCTTGCAATGAGTTTTTTTCCATATTTACATCATTTTGATCCCAATGAGAAAACAGACTTGGCTTGGGTGTATGCCATACATCATTTGCCTTTTGGTTTTCTCTACTCAGGTGATGCGGCTGTTTTTGTATTCTTTGTCTTAAGTGGCTTTGTACTCAGTTATGCGATCTTAAAAAGCCCTCAAAAATTTCATGCAAAAATTAACAATATGATGATTAAACGCTATCCACGTTTAATGATCCCAGCGCTGACTTCATGCGTCATCATTTGGTTGGTCTTTAAAGTCATTCATATTGATAGTAGTCATGTGGGTGCTTGGTTACATGCATTTACGATACAAGATTTTAGTTTTAAACATGCATTATATGAAGGAACTATTGGTGCATTTTTATTCTCGGAAAGTGATATAAACTGGGTGTTATGGACGATGACGATTGAGCTTATGGGCTCATTTGCATTATTTTTTCTACTCTATTTGTATCATTATAAACATAGTGCCTTTTGGCTAGGTTCACTTTTAATTCCTTGTTTTGCATTTCTTTGGCGTGGGCAAGGTTTCAGCTTTGGGATTTCCAGCTTTATTATTGGTATCTATATCTATCTGTATGCCAAACCACTTTCGAATGTTGTAGCCATTTCTATGTTATTGATTGGCCTATATTTAGCGGGTGCACATAATACCAGCGCAGCCTATAGCTGGGTGCATCATATTTTAGGGGAGAATACTTATGATTATAGTAATTTCATTGCTGGGATTTTAATTGTTTACAGTGTTTTGATGAGTCCATTATTGTCTAAAGGCTTAGACCACCCGATTTTAGTCTGGTTAGGAAAGTTATCTTTTTCCATTTATCTATTACATCTAATGATGTTGTATTTAATCTGTATTCCGCTATTTAACTTATTTTTAAGTTGGCATTGGAGTTATTCTTTCGCTGTAATCTGCTCAGGATTAACTGCGATTGCAGTCACTTTGATTGCTGCAAATTTTTATAGTGATTATGTCGATCAGTTCGCTATTAAGGTCAGTAATAAAATTGCCGACAAGGTTTTAAATTAGTACTTCAAGACTCGGATACAATTTGCAAATATTGTTTACAATTTAAGATGTATTGAGTTGTTTTTTAGACATTAAAAAATTGATAAATATCGTGATTTAATCAAGTATGGGCGACTCATTTTTAGCATGGATCGCTTATATGCATCTGTTCAAATCCATTGTTATTTCATTGATTGCAATGAGTCTTCAATTTGCTCAAGCAGCACCATTAAATGCTCAGCAAGCACTGACCGATGCACCGCCAATGAGTTTATTTGAATCGTGGAATACACCCATTGAGCCCTTTAAAATTTTTAATCATGTCTATTATGTTGGTACTGAAAATTTATCTTCAGTACTGTTTGATACGGGTGATGGTTTGGTTTTAATTGATAGTGGGATTGATCAATCGGCAGTGCAGATTAAAGCCAATATTGAAAAATTAGGTTTTAAAATTACAGATGTAAAATATCTACTCAATAGTCATGCCCGTTTAGATCAAGCTGGTGGTTTTGCTAAGTTAAAACAATGGAGTGGTGCTCAATTGGTCGCAAGTGCTGCAAATGCCGAAATGCTAGAAAATGGGGGCGTGACTGATTTTGCTCTAGGTAAGCAATTGCCTTTTCCTTCTGTAGCTGTAGATATCATCATTAAAGATGGGCAACAATTAAAGCTCGGTCGTCAAATCTTTACAGCACATGCGACGCCCGGCCATTTACCAGGCGCAACCTCTTGGACGACAGATATCCGTTACTACTTTAAAAACTATAAAGTCATCTATGCCGACAGTTTATTTACTGGCGGTTATTATTTGGTAAACAATATCAACTATCCAAATCTAGTTTCAGACATACGACATACATTTAAAACTTTGGATGCAATCCATGCAGATATTTTCCTTGCCAATAAAGCTGATCGTTTCTATATGAAGCAGAAATTAGCCAAATTGAATATGGGTAATAAAAAAGCATTTATTGATCAGACGGGTTTACAAAATTATGTAGCAAAGGGGAGAGTTGAATTTGAACAAGAATTACAACAGCAACAACGCTTAGCGCAGTTTAAAACATTGCAATAATTAATTTAAAATAAAACATGCTTTATGTATTATATGGCGTGTTTTATTTTAAATATTGCTATAATTCAGGTAAAACTGATCATTTATTTTGAATGATATATAACAGATAACGGCTTATACTAAAATATTGAAAATACAATATTTCAAACAGTTATTATTCATTTGTAGTGTCGTGCTCACTTCATCTATATATGCACAAGAATTTCAACAACTCAATACTCAAACGAAGCTTGCAAAACAATGCCATAAAGATGACGAAGACATATTTTCACCTCAAAACTATCAATTGGGCTCGATAAAAGTCGTATTAAAAACTTATTCCTGTATTGGTAAAAAGCAAGTTCGAGAGCAATATTTTTCAGCGTATGGGATACAGCTGGGTGCTAAAAAATCATTATATTTAGTCGATCAACTGGCGGATGCAAGTGGTTATGTTAGTGTTAAATTAGAGCAAGTAGATGCAGATACCATTGTGTTTGACAGTATGTATGAACGTGGCGGCGATTTAGTGATTATGTAGATGCAAGATTTAAAAAATATCTATCATGTGAAAGTTCATTATATGGCTTCAGATGAAGGCGCGGTAAAGTTGTATAGTAAAAATAATCAGATTTTATTCAAAAAATTGATTTAAAAGCGCTTAAAGATGATCAGCCGATATATGAAAATATAGGAAAACCCATAATATTCAAAAAGGTGCCAGGCAAAGGGATCGTATTTGCTTCAGGTGATCTAAAAGCATTACAAAATTAAAATAAGAGATCTAGTTTATCGATATAGAGAAAACAATTGTTACGTTTAAGCTGGGTATCTCTAGTGAGATAGTTATACAATTTATAGGGTAAACTATTAAAAAAACAATCAAAATACTCAGCTTTAAACTTAGCTCATGAGTCTGAACTGGGGCGTATTATATGCTTGAGATTACGCTATGTTGAAATTTATCCTAGTCGTGTTATTTTTGATCACGTTATATGTGTTATGGCGATGGGTTGCTAAACAAAAAATTAATGCAGCTTTTGAAGAACAACGACAAGCGTTATCTGAATTGGTTCAGAATCCTCAAGAAGAGCATGATCTACCCGAAAAAACCAAACTGATTAAACAGATGATTGCAGAAGAGCGACAAAAGGCGGGTTTAACCCAAGTAAAAGAGGCATTAAGCGCTACAGTTCAAGTAGAGCAGCAGAGTTTAGTCGAAGACCAATATGCACTCGCCAAGCAGATCACTGATGAAGACCAACGTTTATTTGATTCAGCTGCGCAACTTTTTTTTGAACAAGCTTTACAGACCAAAGACTTTTCTCAAGCAGGGCATATTCAACATGATGTACTCAGTAAAATGCCTATGAATACACAAAGTCAGATTGGTTCTTTTGATTTTGGTGAATGGTCTATTTTTTGGAGCTATCATGAACAATCACTTGAATACTATGTCGGACGTTATGGGGTATTCTATGCGCATGTTGATCATCAAGGTATAGAACATAAAGCCGAATTTAAAGATCGTTATTGATTTTCTATTAGGCTGCTTAACTCTTTTAGTCGAAATATTGTGGAATTGATTTCACAATCTAAATGTGCAAATCCTGAAGCTAATCCCAAAGCGCCATAAGTAAGACTTCCCGTAAGTTCATTACATTGAGCATCACGATAATTAAGCCAAGCCTTCGGGACTAGCGTGTTTTTTGCCGCTACGTGTTACCTTGCGAAACGATGTTTCTCATCATTTAGAATGACTAAATTTCATATTTTGTGCCTAGTATCGCCTAAAAAACACTCGTAGTCGCAAACGTAGACGAATTGTCAACAGACCCTATCATTTTCGCTTTATCTGTTTTTAATTGCTGCTGCATACATTGATAAGCTTGTTGTTGATCTTGTTGATCTTGTTGATTACATTGCGCATGAGCTGTATTGAATAGGCTTATAAAAAGCAAAGCTAAAAAACTATATTTGATCTTTTTTATCATTTAATTTTCACCAAGAAGTTGCAAATCAGTCGAGTATTATATAGAGAGTAGTTGAGAAATTCGTTGCTTCACTTGATTTAAATAGAACAGGTCATCGTTCAGTCGATACATTAAAATAGCACCCTCATAATCGGCCACGCTTATTTTTGCCAAAATTTGTGCATCGGTTTGATTCATTTTTTGTTGAAATAATTGATACAAGGCATTTTGCCAATCTTGGAAAATTTCACGGATTTTTTCCAAGACTTCTAAAGAAATATGGCTGGCCTCTAAGGACAGCATCCCAACTAAACAGCCTTTTATTTCATAACTAAAAAAATGAACAGCTTTATCATGGATGATTTGAAATTGTTGATTTGCATCCACTACAGCAAAATCTTCGAGTTTAAACAACGATTGATTTAAATAAAGATGAGTGTGCGCTAAGATCTGCATCAATAAGGCTTGTTTGTTGGGATAATAATAATAAAACGATGCTTTACTGAGTCCACATGCTTTTGCCAACATCTCCATACTTGTCCCTGCATAACCATGTGCTTTAAATTGCAAAGCACAGGTATTTAACATGTGTTCAGGTGTAAGTTTTTGTGGGCGCATAGATGACCTTGCTGCTTATGGGCTTAAAATTAATTGTGGATGAATGTCTCAAAAATATTTAACATTTTATCCCAAATTGGCTCTGAACCTTGACGAAAATATCCCATATGTCCAATCTGTTTTAAACCAAACTCATCAGCTGATATGTTGATATAGTGCATGGGCGCATTTTTATAATGTTGCATAAAAGCATAACGAGAATTTGGCAATGCCCAATCATCATCTAAAGCAGCTACTGCATAAATTGGCGTTTTAATTTGGGCATATTGCTCATGCAAATTTTTTTGCTCAGGATCTGCAAAAAAATAAGTGGGATTTTTACACCATCTACGCCATTGTTGATAGACCCCTTTAGGTAAATCTGCACCCATATTGAGTTTACTCCAAGGCAAGTAACCTGTAATCGCCACCATAGGTGGAAAGATAATATTCCAAACTACCTGAACTTTAATTTTTTCTTTCAATGGCATATAGCCATGCCAGCCAGCACCTGTGCCAAAACAATACATTGCGCTTACTTTGGTATGATTCGGTGTTAGCCCTAAAGCTTGTCCACCGTAAGAATGTCCAACTAAAAATAGGGGCATGTCTTGTTTAAAACTGTAGTCAATTGCACCTGCTAAATCTAATTTTCCCCAATCGAGGTATGACATTTTAAAACCTTTTAATTGCCGTGGAGCAGAGTTGGCCACCCCACGATAATCAAAAGTGAGTACCTGATAGCCCAATTGTGCAGCATATTCAGAGAAGCGGCGATAAAATGCTTGAGGGACTCCTGTTGCACTGGAAACAACAATTTTTGCTTTGATTGTATTGACTGGCGTGTAAAGTATGCCAGCCAATATATAACCATCCAGTGCCTTAAAACTAATGGCCTGACTGGTAAAACTATTGCCATTCAAGTGTTGGACCTCAGTTGAGTACTTTAAATTTTGCATGATTGTTCCCACAGTTATTAGATTATCGCCGTATATCGCTATGATTGGTTTACTTACCTTTAAACTGTGGTGCTCGACGTTCAATCATTGCTCTTACACCTTCTTGCGCATCCTCAGAGGCAAGTAAAGGGCTAAGTAGATTTTGTAGGTTTGCAAATGCGACTTCAGGACTTTGTAAAAAGGCTTGATGAGCCGAATGCAGTGCCGCTTTGACGGCAAGTGGTGCAGCATTGGCAATACGTTCAGCCAATTCTATGGCACGCGTTAACTGTTGGTTATCCTCAACAACTTCAGTCACTAAATTCATTTCATAGGCTGTTTGTGCATAAAATAAATCACCAGTTAACACATATTTCATAGCTTTTACCCAGCCAGCAGCTTGGATGAAACGTACCGTTGCACCACCAAAAGGTAAAATACCGCGCTGTACCTCAATTTGGGTAAATTGAGTATTTTTGTTGGCAATAACAATGTCAGAATTCAACATTAATTCTATACCAGCGGTATAACAATAACCCTGTACCGCGGTTACCAATGGCTTTGTTCTTTGACGCCCAACAGTTCCCCAAGGGTTCACAATATCATTGCTAAAATTAAAAACACCATCGGCTAATTTTGGTTGTAACTCAACCAAGTCCAATCCTGCAGTAAAATGATCCCCATGGGCAAAGACCACCGCACAGCGTAGTTCTGGATTATTTTCATATTCAGTTAAAGCCAGTGATAGGTCGTGAATCATATGACTATCAAAAGCATTGCGTTTATCTGCACGGTCTAGGCCAACTAAAAAAATATGACCACGGATTTCACGACTGACTTTTCCTTGTAGATTTGACATTTGTTATTCTCTCATTGGTTGTTTTATAAGTTCTTAAACGATCGTTAGAAAACTGTCAATGATTTTAGAGTGACTAAACCGTTTACATCGGTATAGCCTATTTAAGGCGTTGAAGGATCGCTGCATTGTGTATGTTATTTGGCGCTTTGGGGGGAGTACCTATAGTTTTTATAAGAAATTTAACTAGACATAAAAATCTGCTCATAAGCTTAAATGCCTAGCTAAATTTATCACTAGGCATTTAATTTAAAGAGATTTAAACCTGAAGGATTACTTTTTAAACTTGGTTAAAAGCTTTTGGATCGGCAATTTATCACTTGCATACCCATAAATTGCAGCAAAAGGTAAGGCTGTGCGAGCAAGATAGGCGACACGCCATAAACCACCATGATTGGCACCCTCCATCATCAATTCTAATGGATGTCCCATCTTAGTTTCTGGATTTGCAATAGACTTCGGATTTCTTAAGTCATGGATCCAAAGCGCTGCCATAATTGAATTGGTTGTTTCAGGGCGGAATGCTTCTACATCAAACAAACTTGCACCGTTAAACGCTGCTTTAAGCAAAGGATTCTTGGTGACCGAATGTGTCGTCGTGGATGGTGCAATATTGATACTGACATGTTGCCCTTGATGTCGTGCTAAAGTTGCACGCCACTGTTGAATGCGTTTTGCCAAGGCATAATTAGGGCCTTGTTCAATCACAAGACAATCAGCAATCCCATAGAATTTACCATTGTCAGAGGCAATCAGTTGTTGATCATTGTGCTTAAAGAATTGCTTTAAGGAAAGGGTTGCAATCCCTTTGCTGAATACAGTTTCAAATTTTGATCTATGTTTGAACTTTTTGTTTGAACCTTCAATCACTTCTTCAGGTACTGCATAGACATCTGTAGGCGTACACATATACATCAGTGATGAATCATTCTTGTGTTCACTGACATGACTCATAATCGTGTCCATTGCCATCGACACACGCACATGTTTTTCACCATCCAAATAAGCAATTGAGGCCAAATCTAACTTGTGTGGATTATCACAAAGCCATTGTGTAATTTCTGGAATTTGGGTCAGTAAATTTGCCCCAAGTTTGCTTTTTAATTCGTCAATATTATGGGTGTTGACGATTTTTTGAAAACTAGGTGCGTACAGTGTGGCATTGCCATTTTCAATGGTTTTAAGAATTCTCTCCCAAACGCGTTCATTGGGTAGATCAACGGCAACAATATTGGCTTTCCATTTTGATAACCATGTTAATGGGCCTGCCTCTGAAGCTGCGCCAAATAAAACTAAGGTACGATCCGATAAATCAAACCATTCAGGATGTGCAATCACGTTTCTCAGTGCGTCTGCATGACTTGCTTCAATAATGCCAGTATCTTGCCACTTTTGAATTTGCTGATATAACGCTTCGCCTTGTAGTTTTTGCCCGTGATAGGGTACAAACCATTCAACTTCAGCATCTGAATGACCTTTAAAACTAACGCTTTGAATCTTATCTAATACTGGAACTGTACCAATATCTTTTAAAGAATAGCGTTGTCCATCTCTAAAGAAATCAAAGCTATGTTGGGCTTTGTGCAAGCCTTGTTTGGCAATAGTGATGGCGTTATGACTTGAACGAATGCCATGTTCGACCAATGCCTTAAAATAAACTGGATAATTTTTACGCCAGTTTTTTTCATCTAAAGCTTGCTGTGCGCTGAGATGATCAACCAAGGAAAGTGCTTCTGCAATGATTTCTTTACCGACTTGCGAGCTGCTACTTTTTTGAGTCTTTGGATGAACTGGAAACTGTAAACCATCAATTGAACTGGACATGCAAAATATCTCGTTTTATTTCATCATTAATATACAGATGTATACATTATCCATGCCATATTCAATATTTGGGTGGCATTTTCTGACAAAATTTAGATAAATTGGTCGTATAAATTAAATAAATCAGTGCTGAAAACATCTAAAATTAAGCTTATTATTTCATTTATAAAAAGTTTCATTGGTGTCATTTTGTGCGTTTTAAAACGCAATTTATTGATAAGCTAAAATGTAGTAAATATCAATTTGTGTATGATTTATATTCATTTATTACACACATATTTTATTTTAAAATTTGCATAGATTATATTTTTTACATCTTTTTAAGTTAATTCCGACAATTTTAGTTGATTTTCACTCATTCAGCCTCATCTTCAGTTAAAATACCGACTTCAGCTTGAGGATAGAGTTATGTCGACTGAGAACACCAATACTGCGGTTGCAGAAGAAATTCCAAATTTATTGATTACTCCCAATGCGCAAGAGTATTTAAAAGATCTTTTGGAGAAGCAAAATACTCCAGGAATTGGCGTTCGTGTATTTGTTGAAAATCCAGGTACTCCACGTGCTGAATGTTGTATGGCATATAGTGCACCTGATGAAATTGCTCCAACAGATTACAAACAAGATTATCCTGATTTCCCTGCATTTATTGATACACCGTCGATTCCATATCTGAAAGATGCTGTAATTGATTACAACAAAGACCGTTTTGGTGGGCAGCTTACTTTCCGTGCACCTAACTCGAAAGTACCACGTGTTGGTCCAGATGCGTCTATGGAAGAACGAATTACTTATATTCTTCAGGCAGAGATTAATCCTGGATTGGCAGGGCATGGCGGAAACTGTGCACTAGTAGAAGTAGTAGAAGATGAAGAACATGGTTTAACTGCGGTATTAAAATTCGGTGGGGGTTGTCAAGGCTGTTCTGCGATTGATGTAACGTTAAAACAAGGTGTAGAAACTACGCTTAAAGAGCATATTCCTGAACTAGGTCGTGTGGTCGATCAGACTGATCACAGTCAAGCAGAAGGTGCTTATTTCAAATAGTCTGTATATCAATGTAGATATTTTACTGTTGTTCAAAACCTCCGGATTTCGGAGGTTTTTTTATGGTTGTCACATAGCTAAATTTTATTTTTGTATTTTTAAATATTGATAAGCTTAAATGAATCTTAAAAAATAGAATAAAAACTTAAAGATATACTCATAAACGTCCAAATATTAACCGAATGGTTAATAAAAATGAGAATAGTTATTAATATTGTTTATAATGCTGTGGTGTTTTATTACACATTGTATCTAAATCTTCATTGTCTATTCATTGCTGAGCCTCTTTGGAATACCTTATGTCTACTAACCGTATCATCCAATCTGCGTTATCTCTCTCCATTATCACCGTTATGATGGGTACTGCCTATGCAGCAGATTCACAAGAACCTTCTAATAAAACTAATTCTCAGTCTACAGAGTCAACTAAATTAGAAACAATTGTTGTGACAGCAAGTGGTTTTGAGCAAGAGGTGAAACAAGCTGCCGCATCTATTTCTGTATTGACTCAAGAAGACATTAATAAAAAAGCGTATAGAGATATAACTGATGCACTCAAAGACGTTCCTGGGGTTGTCGTAACAGGTGGTGGCAGTTCAAGTGATATCAGTATTCGTGGTATGGGAAGTGCTTATACGGTTTTTTTGATTGATGGTAAAAAGGTCAATACACGTTCAGTTCGACCAAATAGTGATAACTCGGGTATTGAGCAAGGTTGGATGCCCAGTATTGAAAGTATTGAACGTATTGAAGTGATCCGTGGCCCGATGTCTGGTTTATATGGTTCAGATGCCATGGGCGGTGTGATTAATATTATTACCAAAAAAGTCGCAGATACTTGGACAAGTTCGGTTAAGTTAGATACGACACTACAAGAAAATAGAGATTCTGGGGATATCCATCAAGCAAATCTGTATGTTTCTGGTCCTTTAATCCGTAATTTACTTGGTTTAAAGGCGAATGGAACATTCTCACAACGCAATGAAGATGACATCATTGGTGGCTATAATAAGCAACGTATACGTGCAGGTGGCGCAACACTGAGTTTGACGCCAAGTACTGAGCATACCATTGACCTCGAATATCAGCGATCAATTCAAAACCGTGATCAAACTGTAGGTAAAACAATTGCAAATGTACCAGGGCGAAATGGTAAGCTCCCAACAGACTCATATACAGATTATTATCGTACCGAATATAGTTTGACTCATCGTGGTGAAATTGGCGATTTAAAGACACATTCTTATATTCAACGTGAGGAAAATGAAAATCCATCACGTAGCATGGAAGCAATCAATACAACATTTAATACTTTGAACCAAATCAATCTGGGTTCCCATGCTTTAAGCTTTGGGGGAAGTTATTTAAAAGAAGAGCTTGAGGATTTTGGCAATCAGTTAGTCATTGGTGGCTCAAAATTAACCAATTTAGACCGCTATAGCTGGGCATTATTTGCTGAGGATGCGTGGAATATTGTAGAGCCATTCACGGTAACGGCTTCATTACGCTATGACAAAGATGAAAATTTTGGTGATCATTTTAGCCCGAAAGTCTATGGTGTTTGGACCTTAAATGATAATTGGATTGTCAAAGGTGGGGTATCAACAGGTTATAAAACTCCGGCCTTACGTGCCACTGTTGCAGGGTGGGGACAAGCAACAGGTGGTGGTCAGTCGAGTGGTATGATTGTAGGTAATCCAGATTTAAAACCAGAAACAAGTATTAATTATGAAGCATCAATTAACTGGGATAATAATGACAATTTAGATGCAGGTTTTACCGTATTTAATAGTGAATTTAAAGATAAAATTACTGAAATTCGTACCTGTCAAGGAGACTCTGGAACTATGGGATGTTCTTGGTTAGGTCAAAACTTTGACTTTATCAGTCAACGTATTAATGTCGATAAAGCAAATATGCGTGGTATAGAGGCAACTCTGGGTTGGGCAATCACGCCAGATGTTCGTTGGGCAACAAATTATACATTTACAGATACCGAACAAAAGAGTGGTGCATTTAAAGGTAAGCCATTAAATGAAATGCCGAAACATATGTTTAATACCACATTAGATTGGCAAACAAATGATCAAGTTGGGATGTGGAGCCGCTTAAATGTAAGAAGTAAAACTTCTGACTATTTAAGTCGCACATCTATGGGGGATGGTAGACCAGCGTATGCAATGATTGATGTTGGTCTAAACTATAAACCTTCTAATGCCTTACAGTTTAATGCTGGTATTTATAACTTATTTGATAAAAGCATAGATACAGCGACTTATAATTATGTACTGGATGGCCGCCGTTACAATTTGGGTTTAATTTATAAGTTCTAAAGCTAGATTAAATTGCATTAAATCTGTTTAGTTATGAAAAAGGCGCTTTATACGCCTTTTTCAATATTTAGAATCTTTAAAGTTTCATCGGAATAATAAAATTTTTCCAAATAGATCCGTGCACGACTTTTTAAGTGTTGAGAAGCAAGCATCTGTTGAATAACAGGTTCAAGTAACTGTTGTAATTGATTTTGAATCAATGCTTCATCAATGTTGATATCACTTAAAATTAAATCAAAAGGTCGCTCTTCATTACGTACATACCAAGTCAGTACACCATCATGTACTTGTTTCTTTAAATAATCTGTTTGGCGAATATGTTCCCATATCTCATGCCCCATACCCACAGTTTTAGGTAAGTCGTTAATTTCAACATAATTACGCAATACAGCAATCGGTACTTTTTTAATTTTATGCCATAAATTGGCTTGAAAATGATAAAGTTTATTGTCATCAAATTGTTGATTAATGACTTGTTCACTCAACTGGCTAATTTTAATAATATTTTTTTGCAGATAATGCTTAACCGTATCATCTAAATTAGTGTCGGTAACCGATTCTAAAACTGATTTCCCCATCTTCATAAAACGTCCCACCCCCGGGACTTTTTTATTCATGACCGAATTATCAATATAATCCTGGATAGAGTGATGAATCAGTTGGGTTAACATACTTGAAAAGGCTGGATTATTGACAACACGTTTGATCAAGGCTTGACGATGACGTGATTTACTTGCGACATATTGGGCAATTTTATCAATTGTGGTGACTGGAATAATATCTTCAATTAAGGTTTCATCGTTACTTGGATGAATCAATGCAAAACGAATATGTTCAGCGATTTGCTCAATGAGAAAGTTATTTGCAGGCGTTGCTAAAATTTGCTTTAACAATAAATCATGGATTTGTGCAAAAGACCAAATTTTTTTTAAAGGCTGTTTTCTAAACCAGTGATAAAATTCAGTAAACTCAATTTTAAGCGTATCTATCTGTGAAAACTCTTGGTCTAAAAAGCCAAGTTGGGCTTCGATCAATTGTTCAATAAGTTGATTTTTCATTTTTTGAGCTCAATTTGTCCATGTGTTTGATCAGACAATGGATTTTGCAAGGGCTGTACCTTATTTAAAAAGCTTAAACACTGATCTGCAACTCGTTCAGGTGCTTCGAGTAGGGGCATGTGTCCAACATGTTTTAGAATAATCGGTGTTTCAGCACGTTTTAATACCGACTTTAATTCATTTGCAACATCTGCATTTACAATCTGATCTTGTTCACCCCAAAGAATCATGGTGGGTGCCTCAATGTTTTTTAACATTGTGGTAAAGGTTGCAGGGGTATATAGTCGATTGAGGGCATCAATTTGATTGATAATTTTGGCAGTGTCTTGAGATTTAGCAATAAATAACTTTTCTTGTTCATCTTTAATTACACGGGCAGTAAAAGGTGGATTAAACATCACCTTTTTCATTACAAAATCCAAATCGCCTTTTTGGGTGATCAATAACTGTTTTAGATAGATAGGATTTCTTAGATAATTGGTGTTTGTCGACTTAAAAATACCGCCAGTACTCATCAAGAATAAGCTTTTAGTATCAAAAGGGTACTGCGAAGCATAAAACATTGCAATGGTTCCACCCAATGAGTGTCCTGCAATATTTAAATTATCTTGAATATGTGCGGCTTCAATAAAGCGTCTAAGTTGCTCTGTTACATTCGGCACAGATAAATCAAAATTGGCTGGGACTTGGGTAGTTCCAGCAGAAGGTAAGTCTGGAATAATGACATGATAATAAGGGGTTAATGACTGCGCAATATCATTCCATGTATCACGGCTGCTGGCTAAGCCATGAATCAGTAAAACAGTAGGTTTATCTTTAGACCCACCTTCACTATAAGACCAAATAACATCACCTACACGCAATGTTTTAGAACTTAAGCCTGCCCAAGCACGTTCTTCTTGTACAATTTTTAAATAATCCACATATTCTGGTGTACTAGCGGTTGCATTGTGGCTAGTTAAAAACAATACACCGATCGCAGTCAAACTTAACAATATGCTGTTTAAAAAATGAAGAGTTTTTTTATGGGACAGTTCAGACATGCATAGGGTTCCGAGTAAAAGACTAGGCATTATATAAAGTAAAAATATTATTCATGATCATAATTTTTTCAACATTTGCCGAGAAAGTCTTATTTGTAAGTTTTTTGCCATACTTTAAGCTTCTAACTCAACTAATATAAAGATTATTTTGTAGTTTGGTTAAATAATTTTATTGAAAATGTGAGTTATGTCTACATATTGTTTAAGTTTTGGTAGATAAACCATGCATAACAAAAATTGTAACAGAGTTTATTTTTAGTCAGTGACTTTCAAATTTTACGGCATTAAAATAATGCAAATCTCCACACAATGGAACGAAGACATGCTAACCGCTCAAGAAGCTTTAGAACGATTAAAACAGGGTAATGAACGTTTTGCACATGGTGAAACAAATCTGACTAAATTTTTGACGCATCAGCAACGATCTGAAATGATGGACAATCAAGAGCCATTTGCAATTATTTTAGGCTGTTCGGATTCACGTGTCCCAGCAGAAATGGTTTTTGACCAAGGTTTTGGCGATTTATTTGTGATTCGTGTTGCAGGTAATATTGTTGCGCCATCGCAAGTGGGGAGTGTGGAATTTGCCGCAGATAGTTTTGGTTGTCCATTGGTTGTTGTTTTAGGGCATAGCCATTGTGGTGCGATTCATTCAACGATTGAAGCACTTAAGAATCCCAACACACCTCCTTCTGCAAATCTCATGTCAATTGTGAATCGTGTACGTCCGTCAGTTGAAATTTTAATGCAAACTGAATTGAAAGATGATTTAGAAAAGTTATCTATGCATGCAGTGAAATCAAATGTTTTTGCCTCTGTTAATCAATTGCGCCATGGTTCAGCTGTTTTAGAAAACTTAATTGCAAAAGGTAAATTGAAAGTCGTTGGTGCTGAATATTCTCTAGAAACAGGTGAAGTTTCTTTTTATGATTTTTAAAAATTTAAATTTCTAAGATAAAAAATCCCACTTAGAGTGGGATTTTTTATCAGTATAGATTCTTAGAATCTATAACCCATTTTTAAACCATAAGCGATTGCATTGTTATCTTTAAATTCTGCAACATAGGCATCACTACCTGCTTGAGCACCCGTTTGTGCTTTAGCATCGCCTAACCAGAAGTATTTAACACCACCAGCAATGAAAGTCGCAGGTGTAGGGCTATATTGAACACCTAAACCTACATTCCAATAACCTTCTGTTGGGCCTAAAGTTGAAACTGGGTTACCAGCACCTGAGTCCCAACCCACTGAGACATTACCTGCCCATTGGTCATTAATTTTACGACCGAGACCAGCTGTCACTGTATATTGATCATCAGAATATTCAACGAGGTTAAATCCGTTTGGACGACCAACAATTGGACCAACTGCTTCAGAAACTTGACCAAACTTTAATGGGCGGATTGAAAAGTCTTTCCAGTTCACCCAACGAAGATTTGCAAATGCAACTGTATTTGCCATGATCCCTGATTGTAAATCAATGTTGACCGACTGTGGTGTCGTAATTGTCGTTTTACCATTTGAAGCGGCAATTGCTTGTGCAGCAGCAGCTCCGCTATCACCGAGTAATGCTAATGCTCCAAGCGTAGGAATCGATTCATTAATATTGACATCATGATCGATTTCAGAGCGGTAAGTTACCGATGCTTTTAAGGCAATATCTGGAATTTGATAAGCAGCACCTGCTAACCAACCTACACCGCCAGTTTCTTTGATGTTAGCATCATAGCCATTGTATAAACTATATGCTTGACCACGAAGGCTTACATTTCCTTTAATGGTTTGGTATACACCACCACCAAAGAAGTTCAAGTTAGCTATAGGTTGAAAACCAAAAATCATTGAAATATTTTGGGTGTCAACTTTAACTTCAGTACTGCCTTTACCCAGTGTACTATTAGCCCCTGCAATACCTTTATCTACAGCTTGTGTTACGCCTGTTGTGATCAAAGCCATTGCATTTGCATTTCCTCGAATTTGCGTTGCAATTTGATCAATTACAGCTTGAGGTGGTGTTGGAGAACCAGTCATCGCAATTGCTTGCTGTGTTGCTCGGTCAACAACTTGTGAATTTACATTTTTAGCAATAGTACTAGCACGAAGCGCTGTCAATCTATCTTGAGGTAATACCGTATCGCCATTAGAAGAGACAAATGCATTTTCACCAGAGTATTTTGCATCCGCGCCAAATGG
Organism: Acinetobacter legionensis; assembly: GCF_048551735.1. Taxonomy (NCBI): domain Bacteria; kingdom Pseudomonadati; phylum Pseudomonadota; class Gammaproteobacteria; order Moraxellales; family Moraxellaceae; genus Acinetobacter; species Acinetobacter legionensis. Next base: position 10,915 of record NZ_JBIMBV010000026.1, on the reverse strand, counting down.
TTGGTCATACAATAGACCGAATGATACTTGATCAGTGAGTTGTAATTTAATAGCGGCAGATGGAAAGTAATAATCCCCACCCATATCATCAATTTCACGATATGGTTTAGGTGTATCGCCAGCTTCTCGGCCTTCAACAGTCGGGTCTAAAACTGAAATACCAGCTTCAAAATAATTATTAGGTTGAAGGAATGCCGAAATAGATTGGCCTGAGCGATCCATTGCTGCGGCAAAAACACCAGTCATTGGCAAACTTGCAGCAATTATCGCGATTGATAAATTTTTTAATTTCATTTTAATTTTTCCCTAATATAATAAAATGAATACTTTGAAGTACTTAAGTTTTGAATGAGAAATAATTTTGATACTTAAATAATCAACTCAAAGTTACTTCTATTTACAAAATAGCATATAAAAAATAAGAGTAAATACTCTAGAGGGTGAATTAGTAAAAAAAAAATGAACTATGTAGTTTTTTTTGATTTGCGAGAATATAGAAAAATATATAAAGATGTGATTATTTAGAGGGATATTACAAATTTATAGATATAAAACAATAAAATTTAGATATTTAAGTAATTGATGGATTTAGTGAAATTTAAACAATTAATTGGAGTGAAATATAAATTTATCAGGTTATATAAATCGCTTTATATTAAATTTTTATAAAAAAGAGACCTTCACTTCTTGCTTTTTCAATAGTGCGCCCTGCGGGAATCGAATGTATATGTTAATATATTGATTTATATGATTATAATAATTGCACATAAATATAATACCGTTATATATACCGCTAAAATATAAAGTGCCAATAAAACTAAAGCCTCTATATAGAGGCTTTTAATTAAGTGTAATGCTGTTTAATCCAGTCGTCAATTTCTTCTTCTTTCCAACGCGCTAACTGTCTCTTACCTTGTCCAAACAATTTAGAAGCAGGGAAGTAGCCTGACTTAATCCAGTTATATATAGTTGGCTTAGACAAACTGGTTTTTTGTTCAACTTGTTTAATATCTAAAAGCCTTATTGTCATTCAGTCTACCTCCGTCACTTCAGATCGAATCACATCTTTGCCAAACTTAAAATCGGCGGTAATGTTTTTCTTACCATCATCGGTCCAATTAAAAAATTCCATCTGCCCATTTTCCAGCCCCATGAGTTCATGATTTGCTTTTAAAAATTCCAAACCAACAGCAAACTCTTTTAAGCAATCTTCAATCCGATCATTTGGAACTTTAAAGAAATCTGAAAGGGTTCGGATTTCGTAAGTTTTAGTCATCAACCTTCCTCCTTTTCTTCTATCAATTCACCACCACAGAAGCAGCAAAACTTAAATTCATGTTCAGTTGGTGAAGAATTTTCAGTAAATACAAAACCATTGTCGCAGTCAGTCCACCAATTTCCGTCAGGATCTTCTGTCCATATGCATTGTTTAGTTTGATTCATGGTTGTCTCCATCTTTCATAAAACAAATCCAATGTGTGTTAGCTCGTTTACCGCTAATGTGGCCAAACACTGGTTTTTGATTTGTTAGTTCTAAAATTTCACCGACTTTGATTTGAGTTTCATTCCATTTGAAAATTAAAACTCCATCTGTGGCCAATACACGAAAACACTCTTCAAACCCTTTCCGTAAATCTTCACGCCAATCTTGATTAAGCTTTCCATACTTCATGGCCAACCAAGATTGTTTACCGGCACGAATCAAATGTGGTGGATCAAATACAACTAATTTGAATTGGCCACAATCAAAAGGCATATTTCGAAAATCCATCTTAATATCAGGATTAACTTCAATTGAGCGTCCATCAGACAAAATATGATTTTCAGATCTAATGTCCCCGAACATTACATTCGGGTTTTGATGATCAAAGTGGAACATTTTAGATCCGCAGCAAGGGTCAAGTATTTTGGCTGTCATGACTTTGCTCCCGTGCTTCGATCAATGCTTGCTTCACATAAGCGTCATAGATGCTGTATGGTAAAAAAGCATCACCCTCATGTTCTTTAGCAACAGCCATAACCATTGTTTCAGTTGGTTTAATTGGCATTAGTACAAACCCTTCAGGGGTGGTTTTCTCTTGCCACAACTTCCAACTAAAATTAATCCACCTAACAATATGATCTTCACTTGGATGCAAAACATCAGAAGCAAAATATTCATTTTTTTCTGTGTCGAATATTGTTCCTACTCGCAAGTTATGAATTTTCATTTTTGTTAAAGATGCTTCAAAAGCTTCACGTTCTTTATTAATTTCCATCACGCCACCTTTTCCTTATTAACAAGTTTTTCCCATTGATACATGTCAAATGTTGAACCCATTAATGCTTGGCAGTGTGGACATCTTTTACCACCACCACGTAAAGACCATTTGAAGGCATCAAAATAGCCTGAACAAAAACCACATTTAACAGAGTAGTAGCTCCGGCCATGTTCAGAATAGTCACCACACATTATTGCCTTAGTAGTTAAGACACCATCAGCAAGCTTTTTCTCAGAATAATTCCAAGTATCATCAAAACGTATAGGTTTCATTTTTGTTTGCTTATTTTGTTTTTCCATCACAACCACCACGCCATTTGCCAAAGTTGAAAGTAAAGTTTTAGGAGGGTCATGCTACTAATCTCCCTCGTTTGCGTTCTGCATAAAGTTTCTCGTAATAAGCTTGGCAGAGGGGAATCTTGTTTTTAAACTTCTGAATGATTGATTCATCACGCTCAATGACTACAGTCGTTAAACGTTCTCGAATATCAATTTCAGAAACCAAATTTATTAATTGTTCTTGATCTTCGTAAGGCTTTAATAACTCTTCAGGACAAGGGAACAACCAGAAATCAATCTCTGCACGCTCACACTCGTAAAGCCACATATAAGCTTGCATCTGAATGTCATAACCAGCTTTGATTACTTTGTCTTGAGCTTCATCTTGAAAGAATGGGTGAGTACCAATATCCCATGAACACTTTGTGTCGATGATCAATTTATTTTTAAGATCAAGCACATCACATTCACCAGTGATCAAGTCATTATCAACTCGGCCAACATGTTTTTGATAAGCACGAAAGCGCATCTTTCCTGACAACTCAATTGCCATTTCTTCAAGCCAGTTACCTTTTTGCGTGTACTGGTTGCCTGTGAACGATTTGAACGTGAATAAATCCTCTTTAACTATCGAACGGATTTCAGTTTTAGCAGTATCACAAAGGCTTTCACCTTTCTTTTTAGGATCGCCGATTAGCTTGTGAAGGCTTGACGCACGGAATAGTTTCATCCTTGAGCCTCCACAGCGATTTTTTGAGCATCTGTTAAATCAAAGCCTTCTAACAAGTATGATTTTTCAATTGCGTTTAAAGCTAATTGCTCTAAAGCATCGTCAAAAGCTTTGTCATCAAGTTTCGGCTTTGCTACTGACTGTTCTGATTTTTCAGCACTTGCATTCTTAAACCAGTCTTTTGGTGAGCTAATACCATCACGTAAGCTTGTGAAAATTTTACGCAAGGAAACAACATTAGCAGGGGTGATGGCATCAACTCGACGTTGAATAAAACCCTCAATGTCTACCTTAGTGACATTAAATTGTTCAAACGCAACAACTAATTTTTGAACTCCCTCAGGTGATGTATCTGCTGAGGCATGAATTGTTTTTTCACATTGATCAACTGCTGCATCTACAACATCACCCGGTATCACCCCAAGGATGCAAGCACGTAAACGACGAGCGCCATTGTTTGCAACAAGTTCATAAATATCGCGTGGGTCTTCTAATTTTTTAGATCCATTTCGCGTATAGCGTTTATGAGGCACTTGGAAAACTTTAGTTTGACGAGTATTTGTCTCAACATCCCAAGCAAAAGCCTCTACTGTCGATTCACCATTTTCAGAAGATAGCTCGCGAATGCCGTACTGAATATTTCCCCAATTTTGAGCTAACATTTCAGCAAGACGAATTGATGGGCCTGTAATAGATGATCCACCACGAGAATATGAATATACTGCAGACTGAGCTAAACCCGGTCTTTGACATGCATTCATAACACGGTCATAAGCTTCAATTGGGTTACGTGGAAATTGTTTAGCAATCACTAGAGCAGCTTGAACTTCTGCAACTGAGCGCTGAACATCTGATTGAACCGTTGATACAGCGCTGTTTTGTGGTGATGTAGGCAGAAACGGATTTGTATTTACTGGTGCATTCATGTTCTTCTCCTAAGCTGCTAAGCATTCCAAGATGTAGCTTTTGATTTTTGACAAATTATTAATGTTATCTGTCAGATAGTTAATTCTTGTTTGAATTGAATAAGCATCTGAAAGTTCCAAATTAAACTGTTCAGATCCACGACCAACAAAATCAATATGAATCCAATTTCCATCTACTTTGGTCACAGTGTCTCGCTCATCAGACAATTCAACCAAGTCATTTACCAATCGAGTAGCAACAGCCTTAAGCCGTGCTAACTCAATCAGTTGGGTGTTAACTTGAATGTTCATATCATTCGCTCCCATACTGCTTTTTCGATTGACTCTTTGAGTAGCTCTAAGTTCAAAGGATTGATATAGAAATGCTTGAGTGGACCATCTTCGTTGTATGCTTTGATGTCGCAAAGTTCTTCAATATCTGCATCTTTCCAAGATTGAAAATCATCACTATTCTTGAAGTAATGCGCCTTAAATTTAATTTCTAAGCAATATTCGTCATCACATGTGTAGAAATCTGCTTGACCATGTTCTAGGTTGATGTCATCAAGCTTGAATGGTGCACTAATTGTTTGAGGTAGAGTAAAGGGCATATTCATTGTTGTGGCTCCTTAACTGCGTCATACAATTTGATTGCATGCACGATTGCGTAACAGCACCAGATATAATGAAAGGTGTAATCATTAGTGCTGTATTCCCAAAAATCGTCCAACTGAACGCCATCATTGTTTGGCACCCAATTACGAATTGCTTCTACAAATTCAAACTCGTCATCTGTATCGATTTGATCCAAATATTCTTTTTCTTCGGCTATTTGTTCTTCATCAAAATCTGTACATTCTTTCCAGTTTTCAAATTCTTGATTAAGGGCATCGCGTGCTTTTTCTGGTGAGTATCTTTTGAATTCGCCAGCCTCTATTTTTTCAGACCAATAGCACGGATTAATCTCATCAGATTCACCACGGAAAAACTTAAACATGTCTGAAAGACGTTCAAACACATAACAACCCATGTCACCACTAATCATTAATAATCCTGGGCGAGTAGTGATGTTGTAGTAATAACTAACTGAGTTAGGGCGCTTGATTGTTAAATCACGAAATAAGCCTTGATCTAAATTGATTGTGAGTTCGTGATTTTCGGTATCTTTATTGAAGCGCTCAAAAGTACAAGCTTCCATACTCACCCCCTTACCAAAGCGATATAAAACATAGCGCCGATTAAAAAGAAGATGATTGAGCCAAGAAATACATCTTGAATAAATGCTCGTTTAACGATTTGATCTATCGTCAGTAGACGTTGTGGTTTTTTGTGTGACATAATTACCTCGCCATTTGGTAAAAGTCCCTGTCCGTCGAAAGTAAGGGGCTTTTTTGTTTGTGTGAGATAAATATCGCACTTCCGATATTATTAGTCAATAGTTAATCCGATATTTTTATTTTTATTCCGATATTATTTGGATTTTTTATGATTTAATAGACAAAAGAAAACCCACGCAAGGTGGGTTTTTTTTGATAATTTGGTACTAGCACTGAATATTGTATCTAGCTTTATACGAATCGATTGTTTTTAGAATATCTTTACTTGTATCAACATCTGCAGGCTCAGCTAGCTTTAGATAAATCGGAAGGTATTCTTGTTTGTAGGTAATAGGAAATTCCTCACAAATAACTTTTTTGCGTTCTTCTATCGGTGTAGTTGGTGCTGCCAGAGTTCCAAGATACGATGTAATTTTTAGATCCACTTCTTTATATTCATCAAGAAGCTGTTCACGTTCAGGTGAAATTTGCTCTGGTTTGTCACATCCGAGTATAGAAAGGGTTAATAGGCATAAAAATGAAACAGTTTCCATAAAGTAGATTCTTCTTAGGTTTTTGTTAGGGGAAAGAAAACTCACAATGGGTAGGATAAGTGGAGTTTATTAAAGTGATTAAAACTTAATTTTTGATCAGACGCTTATTTTCATACATTTTTTCATCAGCTTCTTGGACAGCATCTAATAAACTATAAGAGGGATTACGAATTGCAAAGCCAACAGCGATACTGATATTAGCATTTGTAAAAATTTCCTGAATTCTATCAAATAAAAGCTTTGCCCCCTCCTTTGTATTCTCAATGCTGAGAATTGCAAATTCATCACCACCTATTCGAGCCACAATATCATTATTACGGACACAATTTTTTAGTAGATTTGCTGTAGTTTTTATTAAATCATCTCCGATTAAATGTCCAAGTTGATCATTTACAGTTTTTAAATTATTAAGATCAAGCATAAAAATTGCAGCAGGGTGACCATAACTTTTACATCTGGCTTCTTCTAGTACGAGAAGTTGATCCCATCCTCTGCGATTAAATAAGCCTGTTAAGGAATCACTTAATGCCTCGGCTTCAAAAAACTCTTTTTGACGTTTCTGTTCATTTTCCCGTAATTCAACTTGTAAGATGTAGCTTAAAATTTGACCTAAAAGATTAATTAATTCTTCTTCCTGTAGTAGTGCTTCGGATTGTGGATTAGGATCAATTGCGCAAAGAGTACCAAATAAGGTTCCATCTTCTTTTATAAGTGGTTGACCAATATAAGCTTTAATATCAATTTTTTTTGCTATTGGTGCATTTAAGTATAAAGGTATTTCTTCTGAATGAGGGGCTATTTTAGGAGCTTTTCCTAAAACCATATGAGAGCAAAATGAATCCGCCCATGAGAAAACTTGCCCTGGTGAAACATTATATCCTTTATCTTCACATTGAAGGACGATCCAATTATCTCCTTCGGTACGGGTAATCATCCATAAATTGAATCCAAATTTCTGAGATAAAAATTTTAAAACTGTTTGTCCAGCCTCTTCAAAGTTTTTAAAAATTATATCTTCCATTCCATGGGCCTATTTTATTGTTTAGATTAAAAATTGCTTATAGTATATAGCTTTTCACAAGGCAATTTAATGAAAAACTTGTTGAACTTAAAGAACATATGAGTTGCTTTTAATTATATTTTCAAAATTTACACAAAATAGGTGATTTGAGGTTTTATTGCAAATATAACACTTATTCATTTGAATACTTTTCCAAAAACTCATCTATCCATCCTTGTGCCAGTTCAAGATTTGTTATGTCAGTCAGCTTTAGATTGGTTTCTTCTGCTTCATTAAAGCCTTCAATAATTGCTTCAAATATATTTGCTTCAGTAATGACCTCACGGGCTATTTCCGCAGCATCATAACTTTGCTTTGCTTTTTTAAGAGATGCTATTTGTTTATCAATTCCTGCGCCAATCTTACCTAAGGCCAATTTAAATTCTTGACGATTAATCGTTAGCGCAGTTTTGTATTTATTAAGTGTTGCAATCATAATGTTATTCCTCTTTAGCTTCTTCTTACGCGTTTTGGGCGAGAACCACCTAGCGGTCTAAAAGCATCGATCACCAAACCAACCAACTCCATTCCATCTTCAAACTCAATAATATTTGGATGAAAATTGGGGTTAAGCGCCTGTAAATACTTACGCTCATCACTCTCTATGACTAATTTTTTAAAAGTTGCATCTGTATTGTTTCTAACAACAATTAAATCCCCAGACAGGAGGTCGCACACCTGAAATTTTGGATTAACCAAAATGCAATCACCCTCCATGTAAGTAGGGGAATTGCTAATACCAACAACTTTTAAATAAAAACAACCATCAGGATCATCAGTACTTAAAGGTGGCAACCATTCAGCAATTTCTAATGGATTTATTTCCTCTACGGATGTCATGGAGCCAGCTTGAACCCATGATAAAACAGGGATTAATTTTGAGGTGATAGGCGCAACGTTGTTATCAAACTCACTAACCACTCCTTTTTTAAGTTCTTCAGCGGTAATACCTAAGGCACTAGCTAACTCAAGGATAGAACCTGTTGATTTAGCAACGCCTGTTTCGAGTTCAGAAATTACTGACTGTTTAACTCCAGACTTTTGCGCTAATACCTTCTGGGTCATTTTTTTTGCTTTACGCAATTTCTTTAAATTTTCACCCAAAGTGCTCATAAATCTATCTCAACTTGCTTTATCGGAATTCTGATACATATTTCAATCGGTTTGGCTATTGTATAAATATCGGAAAACCTATATATTTAATAAAAATATTGGAGGTTCATATGAATCAATGGCAGAAAATGATCTCTGATCTCAAAGAACAGGGATTAACACAAGCAAATATCGCCACTGAAATTGGTTGCTCACAAAATTATGTAAGTGATCTGGAGCGAGGAGCTTGCGGAAAACGTCTTTCATACGATCTGGGTAGAAATCTAGAGACTTTATGGAATCAGCATAAACAAACTACAAATGTCGCTTAGGAACCACCATGAGCAAAGTATCAATTGAAGAGAACGCAAGCGCTAGCAATAACGCATCGCTCATTTTGAAAGCAATTAATTCCTCTAACCAAGGAAAGGTTGCGGAACAACTTGGAGTGGATGCAAGTACATTATCTCGAATGAAAAATGATAAGAAATCCAACAACTTGACGGATATTGAGTTTTTTGCATCTTTGTTGAGTTCTATTGGATTGAAAGTTGTAAATGCTAACGATGTTTATTGTTCTCAAGAAATTGCGGAAGCAACGCGAGTTTATTTGAGTAATGCGTTTAGTTCGCCTGAATACATGCGGATCTTATTTAAATAAAAAAACCACTGCCAGCGGTAACTGGAGTGGTTTCCATTCATCAATTTTGGGACCAATGAATATGAAAACAAATTTAGCACATGAACCGCCGATCCTACAAGGAGAGCTGGTTCAGTTTCCAAAAAAAGAGCGACAAGCTATGTCGAAGAAAGAAGAGGGCTTTACAAAAACGCCTAACTCTTTAATTGATGACCAGATTATGGCGCAATTAAGTGATAAAGCTTTTAAATGCCTAATGTTAATAGTACGTCAAACTGTAGGTTTTGATCGTATATCGCACACAATTGCCATTACACAATTTCAAAAATACTGTGGCATTAAGAAACGTGACACGGTGATGGCGTGTATCAAAGACTTAGAAGAGATTGGACTAATCAAAGTTGACCGTAGTCAGGGATGCTTAAATGAGTATTTTTATACCCCTGACCAGTACCGTCAAAAGGGACTAGTACCATCAAACATGACTAGTCCCACTAAACGGGACGGGACTAGTACCATCAAAGGGGACTACACCAGTCCCGTTGAACGGTACCCTAATAAAGAAACACTTAAAGAAAATATTAAAGAAACACACACAATAGAAAATTCGCCAAAAAACTCAGTTGATGAAATCTTAAATCTTTGGAAACCAAATTTAGATTCTTTGAATTCTTGGTTACAGAGAGCAGGTGAAAAATCATTAACTCATACTGAAATGGAAAACACACTTCTTGAAGTCAATGCTCACTACGAAAGACAAATTCGATCTGATTTAGTAAGTGACTCAAAGATGTATTCAAACTTTGTGAAATGGGTGAAAGGCGATTTTTCTAAAAACAAAAAAGCAAATTCAAATGTTCGACCATCAAATCTGAACGTCAACGATGCTTGGGATGACATCCCTCAATTCACTGGTCAAGTAGAGCATGTTGAAATACCAGAGGACTTCATATGAACGCTATGACCTCAATGGAGTTTCAAAAAGTAAGTGCATATTGCGCTGAACACAATGTTCAAAAGGTACAAGCAGGGCCTAATCAAATTTGCCCTATTTGCGCTAAAGCCTATGTTGATCAAGTGAACCAAGATCATCACAAAGAAGTTCACAAGATGGTTCGTGATAATCATTTTGCAGGTGCAATGATTCCTGATCGTCATCGAGATTCAGGATTTAAGAATTACAACGTGAATCCAGCATTACCAGGGCAAGAAAATGCTTTATCTCAAAGTGTGGCTTTTGCCAAGTTAATGATTGCTGGTGACAAACGTAATTTCATTATGTCGGGCAAAACAGGTACAGGTAAAACACATCTGAGTTGTGCAACGGCTAGAACGCTTCTGAACAAAGGTATTTACGTTCGCTACATCACAAGTGAAATCATGGCTCAAAAGATCATGAACGCTTGGGATAGAGACACTAAAGATCAATCAGAGCAATCATTGATTTATGAGTTCACTCAGTACGATTTACTCATTCTTGATGAATATGGATTGCATGATCGTGAGAAGCGTAAAGAGCTTGTTCATAAGGTTTTGTACGCTCGTTATGACGCAATGAAATCAACAATGCTGATATCAAATTTCACTCTCAAACAACTCAAAGAAGACTTGGGTGATCGTCTGTGGTCAAGATTCCAACAGGGCGGACTGACTTTGGTTGAGTGCAATTGGGGAGATCAACGGATGCAAGGGGAGTTGGTATGAAAACAGGAGCCAACAGCGAATCACTTTATATCAAAGATCGTTCAGCTTGGGATTTGTCAGACTTTCTAAGCAGTGGCGGTCAGATTGAACATGTGCCTTATGGCGTTTCAAATGAGGTTAAGCAAGAGTTCAATAAATCAAATGCTCAGTCGCACATGAAACAAATAATGGGCGCGGCAATTGCAGAGGCTAAGGCCAAGAAAGAATTAAAACCTAAGCGAACTAAAACTGAAGCTGAGATTGAAGCAAAAAGACAGAGTGATAAAGAGCGTAAACGAATCAAAGACGCTCAATCACAGGCTGTAAAAAGAAAGGCTAAAGCTGATTTAAGCGCAGAGCAAATATCAATATTCAAAGAGTTTCATTCCAAGGCAT
>NZ_JBIMBV010000025.1:0-59610 GCF_048551735.1 Acinetobacter legionensis | reverse complement strand
TGTAGGAATTTTTCTAAATCGCCAGCCATCTGCGCATTTAAGTGTAGCTGCATCCGACGTAAGTCAGCTTCTTTGATTTTGCCATTGGCTGGGTATAAACATTCTGCCATTAAACCCAGCATTGGACGTAAAGCCATACGCACATGTGCTTCTGTATTCGGTTGTAAAAATAAACCGATTAAGTTCATGCTTAACAATGCCGATTGTTGTACCCCTGCCTCGGCTTGCTTGGGTTCAGTGGCAAGTAAAATAAGGTCTAATACACTGCCGGATAATGCAAAGATATTGGCGACTGTTGGTACATTGGCGCTTGCTTTGATCTGTTCTAGGCTGGTATTTCCACAAGCCTGTAAATAGTTTTGGATTTGATGGGCGATAAACTTATGGTCTTCTGTATGCGTCAGGCTAGCCAAATTAAATACTGCCAACTCTACCGCTGGCTTGGTCTCTTTAGCGGCTGGTTGTTGCTGTGTATTTGACCCTGCGGTCTGATTTTTACTGTCTATAAATGCCATAAGCTTAACCTTAATACGTTCTAATTTTTAATTTAATTTCAATCAATTAAAATTCAAAAAATGTTCAATTATTTATTTCGTGCGTTATATACATCTGGTTGTTCAGCAGCCGTTTTTCGTACAGTCACTTGTTTGGTGACATAACGAGACTCTTCCAGATCCATCCGTACCACATCCTTATCCATATCATAAATCGACTGCGGTTTTTTCACTTCAACAGGTGCTGTCGCTTGTGGAGTCTGTTGAGTCAAAATTGGTGCAGGCTGACTGACTTGTTGAGGAATATTTTGCGGGATCGTGGGTACAGATGCATCACCTTTTCGAGTAGTAATGCTATAGGTTAAGAAGCGAGAGAAATATTCATCTTTTTTAATAAAATCATCCACCACTTTCACTGGGGCATCTAACCCATTTTGAGCAGCACCAAATGACTCTGCAACAAAACCTTGCCCCAGTGACGACCCAAATCCTGTTCCAGCAGTTATATTAGAAACTAAACCACTGGTCTGTTGAGCAAACAATGCAGAGGCTTGGTCTTTAAAGAAATCGATCCCTTGATCTTTAATGTTGTGTAGGGATTGACTTGGATTAGCAATCATCTGTCCCACATTCATCATCTGTGACGGAGATAAATTTAAATTCAATGCCGAAGAGACGGAACCTAATGCACTTTGAGTAAATTGTTCTTTAAATTGTCCCAAGCTTTGTGTGCCTAAGTCTTTTAAAGCATTTTTGCCCATATCTTTCAATGAGTCAGCATTCAAAGAGAATAAATTGTTTTTGAGTTGAGACATCATATTTTGTCCCACTGAATTTAATGCATTTTGTGCAAAGCTTGTGGCACCACCGACCACTTCTTCTGACCAAGTATAATCACGGTTAAAATGATTTGCTTTATCCCATGCACTCCGTGGATCAGTCTCAAATTCAACTTTGGCAGGGCCAGGTGCAATACCTGTCACTTGGGCAAAGCCATTTGCATCCAGCTTGCCAGACACTTGCTTGCCAAATGAGTCAATCACTTTAAAGCCCGTTTGTTTAAAGAAGTCTTGCCCACCATAGCTTTTTAATAAGTCGAGTGCGCCTTTGAGCGGATTCGATGGCGGCAGTTGTGCTGATTTACTGACACTGGCACCCGGCTTAAATGTGTGCTGCCCTGCATTGACCTCAAACTTACCGCCTGTTTTTGGGAAAATCCCTGAGCCATTTAGGGCAATCTGCGATGAGCCACCAGTAATCAACACTTCTTTTGGGCTACTGATTTCTATCCGATCTTCTGTAGATGAGATGGTAATTCCCAATTTGGCAAATACATCTAAAGCGTCTGACTGCGCTTGAATTTCAACTTTACTTTGCGCGGCAATGGCTTTAATGCCACCTTGAGCAGCAAATAGGCTTACTTTACCTAAAGCTTGCCCCAAAAGATTCTTTTGGGTACTGAGGTTAATACTATCGCCCGCAGTATGGTTAATGATGCCTGTGGCTGAAAGATGGATATCTTCAGGGGTACTTAAGGCAATCCCATCAACAGAACTGAGTAACATGATGGCTTTTTTATACTTAGCAACATCTTTTTCAATGTCTTCGGCAAAAGCTTTGAGTTGCTCAATCGATTCTATTTCATCCGTCTTTTGGTTTTTGGCAATATCGCTTAAGGCTTTACTGTTGGTCTGACTACCCTCAAGTTGCTTTTTGGCAAGCTCTGAATCAAGGTGATCACCTTTGGCTTGGTCTTGTTTATAGGTCGAAAGCAGTAAACCTTGCCCTGCGCGAACGGCTCCCCATTGGTCAGTTCTCAATTCAAAACCTTCACCACGATCATCACTTTCCGCTTTGTCTTTAGGATGACTGAGTTTGCCCAAGTTGAGTTGGCTGGCGCCATGACTACTCTGTAACTGGCTGCTGATTTGGCCAGTAGTATCGTCAAACCTCAGTTGATTGTAGCCACTGCCTTGATACTCTCGGCTTTTGATTCCTGCCAGTTTCTTGATATCAGGCAGTTTGCCTTTGTCATCAAACTTGCTTGGATGACGTTGTGCTTCATGGATACGCCCAACCACAAAGGGACGGTCAATGTTGCCATCAAAGAAATCAATCACAACAATTTCACCGATTCTCGGTAAGAATCGTGCCCCATAGCCTTCACCTGCCCATGGGGTCAGGACATCGACCCAAGCTGAATCTGTATCATTGTCATTAGAACCCGCACCGCCATCATGGGTATTGTCTTCAGTACGGCTAAACAGGAAACGAACTTTGATACGCCCCCATTCATCGACATGAATTTCTTCTCCACTTGGCCCTACTACTTTGGCCCGTTGCGGTGATGCAATCGGTCGGTGTTGTAATGGGTTATAGGCTGGAACCGTGCTGATATTACGACGTTGAATGGTTAAATTACTAGCTTGACGTTCATCACTCGTGTTGCTGGTGATTTGACTTGTTTGCCAATTGCTTTGTTGGACTAAAGCGGTGACTTGATCGGTGAGATCTTTAGGTAAGTTATTTTGGTTATAAAAGCTTTTAGCCGTGATTAAAAATTCTTTGTCTGCACCTGAGTGTTGATCTATCTCAGGATGTTCATTTAGTTCAAACCAATAACCAACATGTGCATCGCGCACAGTTGATGTTGCTGTAAATTGTTTGGCTTGTGAATCGTAGTAGTTGCTGAGGTTTTGGTTAAACTTTTCAATCTGACTGTTGCCCGATGGCGTGGCACCATCTTCGCCATTAAGGTCTTGAATCCATGCAGGACTAAAGTGCCAGGCTTGTTCTAAAGCTAGACTGGCATTGTCATAATTTTCACTATGGCTGTGTTTACTTTGGACACTGCCAGCGCCTTCATCAATATCCAATACATCAGCTTGCCAACGCTGGATATACACCGAAGTCGGTTGAATGGAACGCTGACCAATAAAATTGGTAATTGAATCAGTTTTTTCTACGGCGCTGCTTCTATGGAAGCGAATATTGCGGCGTTCTAAGGCACTAAATTGCGAATTATCATCGATTAAACGAAGCTTTTGTGCTTGGATTTGTTCTGTTGAGCTCGATACTTTAAGCTGAGCTTCATCGATCAACCAGTTAATCCCTTCACTTCTCATCAAACGGGTCAGGAAGTCAAAATCACTTTCAGATGCTTGCATAATGAATGGGCGCACATCATAGTCTTTGCTCAGTCCATTCTTATCTAATGTCAGACTTGAAGCAAACAGTGGGCTGCGTTGTACCCATTCTTGGAACACGGTCTGGATCACATCCACAACAGACTTATTCATAAATACTCTAGAGTTTCTACGGTGTTTCCAAAGTGCTGTTGGGTCTTCTACAGTCAAACGATAGATGGTAAGAGAACCATCAGATGCGCCAATATCGGCTTGGGTCACAATTCCTGAAATACGGGTTAATTCAGATTTATCTGTGACAATATCAATTACAGCTTGAGTTCCAATAAAGCTTTTTAAAGGAATGCTTGCAGACGTCGAAAGGCAGATGAGCTGAAGTCGAACACCTTCATTGATTTGATGTGTTCCATCAATACGTTGTAGGAACACTTGTTGGCTCAACGCCGAATTAGAAAATTGTACGTGGATGGCACGTTTTTGTGCTGATAAGCCAAGCTGCTCCAAAGCAGAGTAAATATTGTTAGACATAAATTTTTTAATATTTATTCAAAAAATCCAACCCAGTCTACAAAAAAAATTCTTATTTTGTCTATGCTTAATTTTATTTAAATAACAACATCTGTTTCATTTTATTTCAGCTTTTTAAAAAATTACGACGACATACAACTCCATTTTAGTAAATTAATTTAATATTTTTTTATTATTATCTACACATCAATGAATTTTAAAAAAAGCTATTCACAACTTCCCAAGACTGATTAACTGGATACAATATTAGAAACCAATTTTTAATTTTATATTTATTAAGCATATTCTTTAAGGTACTATCTAAAATCATTCCTATTAAAGATAAAAACACAACCCACCCAAATATTTTATTAACTATAAACCATCCCATATTATATTTTATCCTTGATTCAAGACAACATAAATCAACAAAAGTAGTTTCCATATTGATTTAAATAAACCACACCCAATTGAAGTATTTAATATTATTTATTACAATAAAAAGATTCTTTACATTTTGTTATTAAATTTAAACTTTTGGCTTATAACAATGAACTTTTAAACAGATACATCATGGTGGGTACAATTAGTAATACAGGCACTTGTTGGGGCTGGTCTCATATTTTTTTAAGAAAATTTACTTAATACTTTCTACTAAAGTAACCAATCCATTCAGAAAAAAAGAAAGGTTTTATAGGAAAATTAGTACGAAAATCGAATTTAAAACAACTTCTAAAAGTAAGATCCTTAATCAATAATGAAGTTAAAATTAACCGTGAAGTTATTAAATAATATACTTATTTGTGTATATTTCTACTAACCATAGTAGTTTATTTATATACATTCATTTCTCTTATAATAATCAACAACTTGCCCAGTATTAAAAAGAACATCCATTTGAATTTAATATCGTTTTTTCAATAGTAACATTACCCATCTATATTTTTGAAATTCTATATTTAGTTCAAAAATTTTTTGTAGATAAAATATTTAATTTTAGAAAAAATTAATTATTATGCTAAGCCCAATCACTGGTAAGGCTTTATCTTTATTATTTAAATAAGCGCACTGAAAGTGTATAAGATTAATCATCAACAATTATTAGAATTTATAATTAATTTTCAACAATTTAAAGACATAGTATAGCTTATTTAAAACAAAATCATTAGAATAATTACAAATACAAAATAATATAAATAAAAAATTTAAATAGGCGATAAAAAACAGAGCGCAAACAGATTTTTTTAATTCTCTCTTAAAAAAATTATAAAAACAAACTGATCATTGTTAGTAATCATAGTATTCTTATCAATTACTTATAGTCAATAATATGTAAGTCAAGCTGGGTATATTCATCAGTAATTATAATTTTTTAATTTATGACCTCTTTGCTGCATCACCTGAAAACTGGTCTTGTTTTTCCACCCATCTTCAGCACACCACTTTTTACAAACATATGCAGATCAACTGTGCATTTTTAAATCTTGGTGGAAAGATGTGAGACAGCATGCCCTGACACACCAAATCAGATATTCAAACCATATCTCTCTGAAACAACAAAACCCCAAACTCTATATAAAGCTTGAGGTTTTGGAGAATATTACTATTCTATATTCTGGTCCCGAGGGTCGGACTCGAACCGACACGTCATCGCTGACAGTGGATTTTGAGTCCACCGCGTCTACCAATTTCACCACCTCGGGAGAGGTTGTGTGCGTATAATAGCGCGTTTCATTTTCTTGTCAACGACAAGTTTTCACATTTGTTTAATTTTAAGGCAGATCTGGTTTTTTTGGATTATAAAACATCAATTTCAGCCATTAATTTGAAAAACGACTATACTAGCGGCAGTTTTTAAATCCCAAATGTCAGTTTTTCTTCCTCATGATGCAACTCTCCGATTTTAATTTCGAACTTCCCGACGAACTCATTGCGCGCTACCCACTTGAAACACGTAGCGCTTCTCGCCTTTTACATCTCAATGCAGAGGGTTCATACCAAGATCTTCACTTCACCGATGTTTTTGATTTATTCAATGAAGGTGATTTATTGGTACTTAATGATACCAAAGTGATGAAAGCACGTTTAAAAGGTAAACGCGCCTCTGGTGGTGCTATTGAAGTTTTGGTTGAACGTATTTTTGATCAGACCATTGCACATTGTCATATCAAAGCCAGTAATTCGCCTAAAGCAGGTGCTGAGTTATTTATTGGCAAAGATGAAGTTAAAGTGACGGTAACAGGGCGTCATGAAAACTTATTTGTGGTGGAGTTTTCACAGCCTATTTTGCAAGTTTTAGATTTATATGGACAATTACCTATTCCGCCTTACTTTAACCGTGAAGCAGAAGCCATTGACACAGAACGCTATCAAACCGTGTTTAACGATCCAACCAAATTGGCAAGCGTAGCAGCACCGACAGCAAGTTTGCATTTCGACCAAGCCCTATTAGAAAAATTAGAGCAAAAAGGCGTAAATAAAGCTTTTGTAACCTTGCATGTAGGTGCTGGAACATTCTTACCAGTACGCACAGATCAGATCGAAAATCACATCATGCACAGTGAATGGTGTGATGTGCCTGAAGCAACTGCAAAATTGATTCAAGAAACCAAAGCACGTGGCAACAAAGTAATTGCCGTCGGAACGACAGCAACACGTGCCTTAGAAAGTGCAGCGCAAGCGTCTGGGGGAAAAATTGCCGCATGGACAGGCGATACACAAATCTTTATCTATCCAGGGTATCAGTTCTGTGTGGTTGATCGCTTGATCACCAACTTTCATTTACCAGAATCTACCTTGTTAATGTTAGTATCTGCATTATCCAACCGTGACAATATTATGAACGCATATCAACATGCTGTTGCAAGCAAATATCGTTTCTTTAGTTATGGCGATGCAATGTTGATTGAAAACGCAAATGGCTAAGGTCTAACGAAGCGCAACCTATTTAAAAGTTATTGCTTAGTCAGACTACCAATATGCAAAGTGTGGTTTAAACACGACACTTTGCATTCAAAATCATTTTTTCGTTACAATCAGGCATCTAAGCACTTGCCACAATAATGAATAAAGATGAATGATTTACTCACAAAAATTCAAAATGCTTTTAGCCAACAACACGCCAACAATGGCAAGACTCAGCACAATATACATGCGATCAATCAGTTACTCTCATCAAATCAAGATTTTGAACAGATCATTACAAGCTTAAAGAATTGGCAAGATGATCCGAGTCTGTCTATTCAAAATTATACTTTTTGGCTTTTTATCGCGATTGCGATTGGCTTATTTGTACTGGCTATTTTTACCCACCCGATACTCTTACTAGCAACAGTCGCTAGTGTGGCTTTTGCTTTCTATAAGCGCACTTCGACAAAAGCCCTCAATCAATTGATTGAGGATACTCATCAAAAGAACCTAGAAGTGAAATATCAAATTCGCTTCTATCCCAATGCCTTTGATGAAAATATTGAGTCTCCCTATAATTTCCCGTTATTTGGTTTAGGGGATCATGAAAATACCATTGGTCATTGCATTTATGGCGCTTGGCAGATCAACAGTATCAACTATCCATATATGCTGTTTAATTATCATTATGTGGATGAAGTCGAAACTCGTGATTCAGACGGTAAGAAAAAGATTGAATATCGTCATTATGATTTATGGGGGATCATCCTAGAGAACTTCCCTGCTCAAGGTATCAGCATTTCATCTAAACAAAATCGAGCCTGCCGTCTTGGCGTAAAATGGTCGAGTGGGGATATTCGTTTCGACAATCAGTACCAATTAAGTGGTACAAATGAAATGCAACTTGCCAAATTTTTCACACCAAATCATGTATTAATGCTTGAACAAGCCATGGCTTATTTTAAAGGTGATTTTTATGTTCAAGTCCAGCGCCCTACTTTGTGCTGGCTGTTTAAAACGGATATTACCAAACCGCAGATGCAAGTCGATAAAGTTCAAACTGTACATGATTTAGCTGCACAACTTGAAAGTATGAACATGCCTAATTATGAACAGCTAAAAGATTCAATGATCACAATTCTACAAGAAATCCAACCCCATTATGAGACAAATAAAGTTGAAAAATAAACAATTTACTTTGTCGATACAATAATTTATCGCATACTTATCAATCTGGAATTTGAACTTTAATATCCTTTAATCATGATGATTTGCCATGCCTATAGAAACCGTTGAGCGATTACTTCACCTACGCACAAGAAAAAATAAACATGTGATGCGCAATATCGCTCGGCTTTGGGAAATTGGACAACAGGCTCAATCTGCACAAGATATTTTAGATGGGTTACATCCGTGGGGAGAATGTAGAGAATTATTTTTTCATAACCTCATCCCCAGACTGCTATTTATGATTGGGGTAATGACTGCACTTTTTGGTTGGCTGATTCATCACTATATTCCCTATCCACTGAGCCTATTAGCAGCCTTGTTATGCTGTTTTGGTGCTTATTTAATTTATGAGCAAAGCGATCCAATTGATGAAGTCATAAATTTTTTAGAACAGCGCATGATGTTTCTCCGCTACGAATTAGATTTCAATAAAACTCCAAGTCATATCTCCACAACAAGCAATACCTTTTTGGTCATGAGCAAGTTAAAACAAAGTTTTCCATTGTTTTCGCAAGGCAATGTGTTGAACGAGATTGAACAATTTGCATCCACCAAATGGTTTGATGGTGAACAAGAACATCATGTGATGTTGTTTCAGTATCATTATGTCGATGAGTTTTCACTGCCCAATACTCAGGGTGAAAAACAGAAAATTAAGGAAACCCATAAAAACCACTGGGGCGCTTTTATTTTTCAATTACCCGCCCTCGGCTTTGCTGCCAGTAATAAACACCATGAATTTATTCCGCCCTATACCCAAATATGGAAAACTGCGGATATTCTGGTCAATCAAAATTTATATATTTTTGGCTATGATCAACATCAACTTGCCCGTACCATTAGTCCAAGTATCACCTTAAAATTAAGTGATTTTTTTCAACACTATTCAGGTGATATTGTTTATCATTTTGAAGAAAATATGCTGTGCTATATGGGAGATCAAGATCTCTTTCGCATTCGTCGTAAAAAACAAAAGCTTCAGGATATTTCAGCACTTCGTGGACATTTAAGAACATTAACCATGCCTGAATATGAAAAATTTAAACAGTGCATGCTAAACTTGATTTCATAAATTAAAAGGAATAATCAAAATGGGTTTAATCATATTTATTGGGATTTTTATTGTTCTGATCGTTTGGGGTATTCTGGTTAGAAATAACATTGTGCGTTATTTCAATGCGACACAACGTGCATGGGCTGAGGTTGCCAATTTTGAACGCCAGAAAGTAAAAACACTGGAAACTTTAGAGCAAACTTTGGTGCAATATACACAGTTTGAAAAATCAACTTTAGAAAAAGTGACCGAGTTACGTCAGCAAATTTTGAATCTAAATCTAAACAATACCGATGTTTCTCAACTGCAACATGTTGAAAAACTCAATCAAGATTTAATGAAAAGTTTAAATGTGGTGGTTGAAAATTATCCTGAACTCAAAGCGGATACTTTGTATGCAAAAATGATGGATGATATTCAAGAACAAAATGAAAATGTCGGTGCAGCAATCACCATCTTTAACCGTAATGTTGAAGAATTTAATAACACCATCGAAATTTTTCCAAACAATATGATCAATACCATTACTTTGGCAAAGAAAACAATTCGTCCATTTTCAGACAATGTGGTCACTCAGAATTTTGATTACAAACCTAATTTTAACTAAGGTCTGTAGACAATTCGTCGAAGTTTGCGACTACGTGTGTTTTTTAAGCGATACTAGCTACGAAATACGAAATTTAGTTATTCTAAATGATGAAAAATATCGTTTCGCAAGGTATTACGTAGCGGTAAAAACATGCTAGTCTCAAAGAAATGTTGGGAAGATTCTTTGATCAAACATCCCTTGATTAACTACATAAAAATGAATCATGATAATGCATATATAAAAGGCTTGGTAAAAAACAATAGGCAACAATCCAGTCCTTGCATACGATTAAACTGAAATTTCAAATCGTCTGTAAGATTTAAATCCGGTATAAATTACCAGCAAATAACACCAGCAGCATTCGTTAGAATTACAAACCCTATGTTGAAACTCTTTTTTCCCTCACCCTTTCGGCTTCTTTTCAAAAATTGGAATGTATTTGAAATTGTTTGGCTTTTTAGTTTTATTTTCATCGGCTGTATCATTACCTTAGTTCAACAGGATACATGGTTTAATTTCGTGGTATTACTCAGCGGAATTCTCTGTGTGGTATTGGCAGCAAAAGGCAATATTCTCAATTATAGTTTTGGTTTATTCAATAGCTGTGCTTATGCATGGATTTGCTATAACAACGGGCTTTATGGCGAAATGGAACTGAATCTCTTGTTCTTTGTCCCAACTGCTTTGATCGGCATGCTACTTTGGCAGAAACATACCAAAGAAAAACAATTACAGCAGGCGTATGTCCTTCGGCATGCTTATTTGATTTTGATCATCCTGAGCAATATAGGTTGTATTGCTATACTCGGTTACCTACTTGCCCAAATTTCCACTCAAAATACGCCTTATATAGATGCAACCACCAATATTCTTGCAATCTCGGCAACGATTTTGATGCTGCTGCGTTTTAAAGAGCAATGGTGGTTCTATATTGCATTAAATATATTCAGTATTTTAATGTGGGCGATCCGAACCCTTGATGGGAGTGGTGATGGTGCAATGATGTTATTGATGTGGTCGGCCTTTCTGATCAATGCCATCTACGGTTACTATAATTGGAATAAACTTGCACAAAACCATTCAAACTCATTCTATTGAATTTAACAACTATGAAAAAAATCGGACTGACACTTGGTAAATATGCCCCCTTACATGCAGGGCATGTACATGTATTTGAAACAGCATTACAGGAAGTGGATGAGCTATATGTATTGATCTATCAAAGTTCAATTACAACCATTCCCTTGAACATTCGCGCCCAATGGATCAGAGATTTATTTCCTCAAATTTATGTGATTGAGGCATGGGATGGGCCTGAGGGTTATTCCAATGATCGGGCTTTTGAAATAGAACAAGAAAATTACATCATTCAAAAGCTCAATGGTGTGAAAATTTCGCATTTTTATAGTAGTGAATTTTATGGTACGCATGTCAGCAGGGCACTCAATGCAATTGATCGTAGAGTGGATGAGCCACGTCTACAGGTGCCGATCTCCGCTACAATGATTCGAGCAAATGCCTTCCAAAATCGGAAGTTTATTCCCAACTGTGTCTATGCAGATTTGATTAGCAAAGTCGTCTTTGTTGGTGCTATGTCTACAGGCAAGTCTACCTTAGTTGAAGCACTTGCGAAAAAGTATGCAACAACTTTTGCCCCAGAATATGGGCGTGAATATTGGGAAACTTACCAAGTTGATCGTCGTATCGGTTTTGAGGATTTCAACATTATTGCAGATCGTCATATCGCCTACGAAGATCAGGCCACTTTAGATGCAAACTGTTATTTATTTGTAGACACCAACGCGATAACCACAGCGATGTTTTGTATGGATTATCATGGCCGACTACCGGAGCACCTCAAACAACTTGCACTCGAAAATGCACAGCGCTATGACTTATTTTTCTTATGTGAAGATGATATTGCTTATGACGACACCTGGGATCGTAGTGGCCCACAAAAAAGAGCTATTTTTCATCAACAAATTATTGCAGATCTCAAACAACGTCGGATTCCATACATCGCTTTAACAGGAAGTTTAGAACAAAGGATTGCCAAGGTTGAACAAGTGTTAAATCAGTTTGATAAATTCAATAATTTTTTTGGGTCAGCTTTAAAGCCATGATCAGGAATAGATTATGGCGATTAAGCATAGTTGACTCGAAACATATTACCTAAATCACTACAGGGAAATTTGAATAAAAATTTAGCCATAATTGTGTTTATTTTCAACATAAAAAATGACATTTCGATCATTTTCTGATATTTTCAAACCGCTAAAAAATGACTATTTTTAGAACAAAACGATCAACTAAAAATGATCAACTTAATAAAAAGACAATCTAAAGATTGGAGTAAATCAAATGTTAAAAAAATTATTCATGATGTTATGTCTGTGTTTTCTCTGGCAAGCGCCTGCTCAAGCGAAAGGCCTGTTAGTTTTCAATACAGGCGATGAAATGTTTAAGGTTGGACCATTTCCACAAGAAATATTAAGTCAATATGATGATCTTAAAAGTTTAAATGCAGGATATAAATGTAGTCACTTTGGAGTCTTATGGGCAGATGTCAAAACTTGGGACTGCACCTTGGTCGGCATGACTGATGCAGAGCCAGATACTTTTTATGAATTGCCTGATGATGTCATTGCAACATTAGGTAAAAATCCTGAATACCAAGAAAATAAAATGCAACGTAATTTTTGGAATCATTATGGGATATTTATCATGATTCTGGGAATTATCGCCTTGATTATTATCGGTCGTAAGGCAAAAGACTAATTTTCTATCTTGTCCAAATCTAAGTTAAAAAAGCGAACCACTCTTCGCTTTTTAACTGCATAAAAATAATACCTTGATATTCAAACAATAATTATTCAACTATAAAAAATGATTCTTGCATTAATCTATTGATGTTCACAGCGCTAAATCAATAATTTTAAATTTAACATTATGAAAAACAACATGACTGGTATTCGACCATAAAATCAGGGAAAATAGCCCCCTTTTGCAATTATCAATCAGCGAACTGTTTTTTCGCCAGATTTAGGTTATTTATGAAGTTTGAAAAATTAGGTCAGTCGGGGCGTGCTCGTCGTGGTCGTTTAACTTTAGAACATGGTGTAATTGAAACACCTGTGTTCATGCCTGTGGGAACTTATGGCACAGTTAAAGGCATGTTGCCACGCGATATCGAAGATATCAAAGCACAAATTATTTTAGGCAATACCTTCCACCTTTACTTACGTCCTGGACTAGATGTTATCCGTGAACACGGCGGTTTGCATGAGTTTATGAAATGGGGCAAACCGATTCTTACTGATTCAGGCGGCTTCCAAGTATTCAGTCTGGGTGCTATGCGTAAAATCAAAGAAGAAGGGGTTACTTTCCGCTCACCTATCGATGGTTCAAAAGTCTTTTTATCTCCTGAAATTTCAATGGACATTCAACATACATTGAACTCAGATATTGTGATGATTTTTGATGAATGTACGCCATACCCAGCAACCCATGAAGAAGCACAGAAATCGCTTCAACTGTCATTACGTTGGGCGAAGCGTTGTAAAACACAGCATCACGATGTTTTAAAAAATAGAAACGCATTGTTTGGAATCATTCAAGGCGGCATGTATGAAGACCTTCGTGAAGAGTCTTTAAACGGTCTTAAAGAAATTGATTTTGATGGCTTTGCGATTGGTGGTTTATCTGTGGGTGAACCAAAAGAAGAAATGATCAAAGTTTTGGATTATCTGCCTGCAAAAATGCCAGAAAATAAACCGCGTTATTTGATGGGTGTGGGTAAACCAGAAGATATCGTTGAAGCAATTCGTCGTGGTGTCGATATGTTCGACTGTGTCATGCCAACTCGAAATGCACGTAATGGTCATTATTTTGTTACCGATGGTCTGGTTCGAATTCGTAACAGCCAATATCGTCATGATCAAAGGCCACTGGATCCACATTGCGACTGTTATACCTGTACCAACTTCACCCGTGCTTATTTATTCCATTTAGAAAAATGTGGTGAAATGCTCGGTTCAATGTTGGGCACGATCCACAATTTACGTTATTACCAACGTTTTACCCAAGATATTCGTGATGCTTTAGATCAGGGAACTTTTGATGAATACGTGACTGATTTCTATCAACGTCGCGGTTTAGAAGTTCCTCCTTGTCCTGCTGACTAATGCCCCAATATAAAGTTGAATTGAAGATTAATTCAACAGTATTTGCGCTGAAACCCAAGACAAGGTAAATTGCTGAACAAGTCAATTTAAAAGCCATGAAAATGGCAGATAATTTTTAACATTAGGAAATTAGAATGAGCTTATTTATTTCTTCTGCTCACGCTGCAGCAGCGCCTGCACAAGGCCCAGGCATGATGGCAAACATATTGATGATTGTAGTATTTGTTGCAATCTTTTATTTTCTCATCTGGCGTCCTCAAGCAAAACGTGCAAAAGAACACCGTACTTTAATCGAAAGCTTAGGTGTTGGCAGTGAAATTGTCTTTGCAGGCGGCTTAATGGGTCGTATCCTAAAAATTGATGGCGACTTTGCAGTGGTTGAATTAAGCAAAGGAAATGAAGTCAAAGTTCAACGTGCAAGTGTTATTTCAGTACTCCCTGAAGGCACATTAAATAACCTTTAATCATAAAACGGTCGTGCACTTAGCACGACTTTTTCATTTTAAGAAGAAAGCGAATGCGTTACCCTGCATGGAAATATATATTGATTCTAGTGGTACTAGTGATCAGTACATTATATGCGCTGCCGAGTTTGTATCCTGACGAACCTGCTGTTCAAATTTCTGGTGCCAAGGCTGGTACCACAATTGATCAGTCTGTCATACAAAAAGCAGAGCAAATTTTAAAAAGTGAAAATATTAGCAGTCATGATAATACCTTCACCAACAATGCTGCCCTTCTGCGTTTAAATACGTCTGAAGCACAGTTAAAAGCAAAAGATGTCCTCAGCAAAGGTTTGGGTGAGAACTATACCGTTGCATTAAACCTTGCACCAACCACACCTGAGTGGTTGCAAAAAATTGGCGCTAAGCCAATGAAGCTTGGCTTGGACTTGCGTGGTGGTGTTCATTTCTTACTTGAAGTAGATATGGATAAAGCTATTGCACAACGTATGGAAACCTCAGCAACAGACTTACGTCGTGAGTTCCGTGACAATAAGATTAAATTTAATAGTCTTTCATTGAACAACAATACCATTACGATTCAGTTTGCAAATAATGATGACCGTGCAGCGGTAATGGACTTTTTACGTCGTGATGGGAATAAGTTCAATCAACAAGCTTTAGCAACGGATACAGGTTCTACGCTTAAGTTGACCTATAACGATGCGACCAAGCAAGACATTCAATCTTACGCACTCAACCAAAACTTAACGACTTTACGTAACCGTATTAATGAGTTAGGTGTGGCTGAAGCATTGGTACAAAGCCAAGGTAGCAACCGTATTGTGGTTGAATTGCCTGGTGTACAAGATACTGCCGAAGCTAAACGTGTCTTGGGGCGAACTGCAAACCTTGAATTCCGTTTAGTGTCTGATTTAAATGATCAATATATTGACCGTTTCACAGGTAAATATAATGGTCAACCTTTACCGCCAGGTACTGAAGTTTTTGCTTACGAATCTTTGGACAGTGGTCGTGAACTGTTATTAAATCGCAGCCGTATCCTTACGGGTGAACGTGTACAAAATGCATCAAGTGGTTTTAGCCAAGATAGTGGTGGCGCTGAAGTAAATATTACTTTAGATACTGCTGGTGGTAAGTTGATGTCAGATGCAACCCGTACTGCTGTTGGCAAACGTATGGCGGTTTTGTTTATTGAAAATAAACAAAAAATCACCTCTGTTGCTGATCCAGTTACAGGTGCGATGACAGAAGTTCGCACACCATATACTGAATCTGTGGTGATCAATGCTGCAAATATTCAAGCGGTTTTAGGTTCATCTTTCCGTATTACCGGTTTAGATTCTCCTCAAGAAGCGGCTGAACTTGCATTGATGTTACGTGCTGGTGCTTTAGCTGCACCAATGTACTTTGTAGAAGAACGTGTTGTTGGTCCAAGTTTGGGGCAAGAGAACATCGACAAAGGCGTATTATCAACTCAAGTTGGTTTCCTGCTTGTTGCAATCTGGATGATCGTGTTCTTCCGTCTATTTGGTTTAATTGCTGATGTAGCATTAGTGATTAACTTAGCAATGCTTCTCACCATCATGTCTTGGATCGGGGCTTCACTGACCTTGCCAGGTATTGCAGGTATCGTAATCACCATTGGTATGGCGGTCGATGCCAACGTACTGATCTGTGAGCGAATACGAGAAGAAATGCGCTGGGGGGCCTCACCCAAACAGGCCATTATTGCCGGTTATGATCGAGCATATAACACCATTCTCGACTCAAACTTAACCACATTCTTGGTTGCATTTATTCTGTTTGCTATTGGTACAGGTCCGATCAAAGGCTTCGCTGTAACGCTGATGATTGGTATTATTTGCTCAATGTTTACTGCAATTACAGTAACACGTGCAATTGTTCAATTGGTGTATGGCAGAAAACGTAACTTGAATAAGTTGAGCATATAGGAGATCGAAGATGACTGATGTGACTCAACCGAAAAAGAAATATGGTCGCCCTGATGATGAGCATGTAATTAATTTCATGAAGATTGCCAAACCAGCGGCAATCATCTCAATCCTTTTGACCATTGCAAGTATCTTCTTTATTGCAACCAAAGGCTTAAATCTTGGTTTAGATTTTACTGGTGGTGTTTCTGCAGAATTGAACTATCAATATGCGGCAAAACCAGCAGACGTGATTTCCAATTTGGATAAAGCTGGCTTTAAAGATGCAGTTGTACAAACATTAGGTTCAAATAAAGACTTAATTGTACGTATGCCAGCGCAAGACCTTAAAGTTGAAGACTTAAGTAATACCATCACCAAAGCGGTTCAACTGCCGAATAACACTGCCGTTGTTCATAAGGTTGACTCTGTCGGTGGTCAAGTCGGTAATGAGCTATATTTACGCTCTGCAGGTGCTGTAGCGCTTGCAATGCTACTTATGCTGATCTACGTGACCATTCGCTTCGAGTTTAAACTTGCAGTTGGTGCAGTGCTTTCATTACTGCACGATGTGATCGTAACGATTGGTATTTTTGCAATGATGCAATGGCCATTTGACCTTACTGTTTTAGCGGCTATTCTTGCCTTAATCGGCTTCTCGTTAAACGATAACATTGTTGTATCGGATCGTATCCGTGAAAACTTCCGTAAGATTCGTGGCGCGACACCGTTAGAAATTGTGAATATTGCCTTAACTGAAACCTTAAAACGTACTATTCATACCTCGATGACATTATTGCTGGTTGTACTTGCAATGATGTTCTTGGGTGGTGATGGCTTACACTGGTTCTCAGTTGCTATGTTTATTGGTGTATTTGTAGGTACGTATTCTTCAATCTATATCGGTACTGCATTTGCATTGTGGCGTGGTCTTAATCGTCAAGACTTTATCGTACAAGTTAAACCTGAATTTGAAGATGAAGAGCATATTCCTCATTAAGTTTCAGTTTTAATTAAAAAAGCTCATCTTTGGATGGGCTTTTTTATGTTTAAAATTTAACATCACACCGTAAAAGAAGTTGTTCTATTCATAAGACCTTACTCTGCCCCACAATTCAGCATCACGCTATAGTCAACCTATCAAAAAACTCATACATAAGAATATAATTTCTCTTAGTTAATATTTTTTAATTAAATCAATTATATGGAAGAATAATTTTTTTGATTATAAAAAAGCTTGCAATGCCACACCTTACATTCAAAGTTTAAATACCTTTGCGCAGGCGATGCCTCACTTTTCAAAGATGACAAAAATCTTTCGTTTAACAGGGCTCTTGCGCTGCAAACAAAGCAGTGCTTTATTTTTGCTCATATACCCTCACCCAACGACGACATCCATGTCGCCCCACGGTAGGATAACCATCTAGGATCCAAAAGCACAAAAAACCAATTGATAACCAATAGTTTCTAAAAGTTCATACAAAAATATAAGCTTCATTTCTGATCAATGACTCGATGCAAGTCACGTGTATGAACAATTAGGTAGAGTTTGGCTATAGGTCAATACAAAATAGCGATACGAGGTAAATTGCGACTACTGAGCATAATATTTTGCAGTTGGATAATACTTGGTCTTTTCCTTCCATTTTCCATTGACCAGATTGCGATCTGTGACTTCAACTTGATCACCTCTTGGTGAAGTAGCATCCTCAATAAACTCTCGAACCAGCAATAAACCTTTTCTAGGTACAACTTGATACTCAGAACGAATATGGTAGCAACAGCCACTTTTATTAAAGGCGATGATGCGTTTGCGCTTTTTGTCTAGCTCGAACATGCCTAAATTTTCTTGAGTGAGTACAGACAGTTCCTGACTCAAAACAAATTTATTCTTGCTTTGATTAAATACATAAATGTCATACACAGGACCGCCATAAGAACCATAATTACCGTTTCTAATCGCGAGGTCTTCTGTTCCATCGAAGTTAAAATCATCAAAAATCAAAGGACTTTGTTCACCATAAAGCTGTATAACATTGACACTCGGTTTAAACTTTTCGTCTAAATACATAGTCAACTCATCAGAGTGAAATGTTTGAAATACCGCTTTACTGCCCTTTTTTAATAGCTTTACTTCGGCCTTAGCCCCACATTCATCTTTTTCACATGCAATATCAATTACGGCATCATAGTGTTTCGAACCATCTTGAATTTCAAAAACTTGTGCATTCGTTATAGACAAGGAAAATGCCAAATAGATGCCTAAGCTGTTACAGATTATTTTAAATGGTTGATTCATCATTTTTTATTCAGTCGGTTTTTATCAAAATCATAACATCAAACTGTGAATAATAAAAAACCGCCCGAAGGCGGTTAGGCTCCCTCCTTTCTCAAAGGAGGGTTGGGGTGGATTTAATCCAAGAGCAGCTTAGTGCCCACCACCATTGATTGCTTTCGTCATCTCTTCAACAACTTTCTTGGCATCACCAAAGATCATCATGGTTTTATCATTGTAGAATAAGTCATTGTCTAGACCCGCATAACCTGTTGCCATAGAGCGCTTGATCACCATAATGGTACGTGCTTTATGTGCTTCAAGAATCGGCATACCATAAATTGGTGAGCTTGGATCATCTTTAGCTGCAGGGTTAACAACGTCATTTGCACCAATTACCAGTACAACATCAGTCGCTGGGAAATCAGAGTTGATCTCGTCCATTTCCAAGATGTCTTCATAAGCAACATCAGCTTCCGCCAACAATACGTTCATATGACCAGGCATACGACCCGCAACTGGATGGATTGCAAAACGAACTGTTACACCTTGCTCTTTCAAGATTTCACACAATTCTTTCACTGCGTTTTGTGCACGACCTTGCGCCATACCATAACCCGGTACAATCACAACGCTGTCAGCATTTGACATCAAGAAACCCGCATCATCCGCAGAACCAGAACGGTAATTACGTTGAACTTGCTCACCTTTATCAACCGATGCTACAGCCGTACCACCCATCGCACCACCAAACAATACATTGATGATTGAACGGTTCATTGCTTTACACATGATGTAAGACAGAATCGCACCTGATGAACCCACTAATGAACCAGCAACAATCAACATGTTGTTTTCAAGTGTGAAACCAATACCTGCCGCAGCCCAACCAGAGAATGAGTTCAGTAGTGAAACCACAACTGGCATATCACCGCCACCGACTGGTGCAATCCAAACCCAACCAAATGCCAGCGCCAGTGCAGTCATCGCCCAGAATGCTTGCATGTTGCCTGTGGTAAAGAAGTACACACCACACGCCAGCATAGCGAGGAAAATAATCGCTTGAACGGGTTTAACCCAAGCACCTGAAATGGTTTTTGCCCATTTCTTTGCAGCTAACTTACCATAAGCAAATACAGATGCAGTAAAGGTAATCGCACCTACGAAACAACCGACGAATAATTCAAATAAATGAACTTTACTCATATGTGCATGCTGTACACCAGCAGCCGTTAAAGCAGATTCATTTTGAGCAAACAAAGCAGTCAGTTGGTTATTATGTAAAATTGCAGCAATTGCAATCAGTACCGCAGCCAAACCGACAAGTGAGTGCATCAATGCCACTGTTTCTGGCATTTGTGTCATTGGAACTGTACGTGCACGAGCAATACCCACAATTGCACCCAACACCATGGCACCACCTATCATCCATACAACAGGATGATCTGCGACAAAGAATGTGGTGATTACTGCAATCGCCATGGCAATCATACCGTAACGGTTACCAGCAATCGCAGTTTTAGGACCTGAAAGACCACGTAAAGTTAAGATGAAAAGGACAGCACCTACAAGGTAGAACCAATCCGCATATTCTCGAATAAATTCCATAGATTAGCCCTCTTTTTTCTTTTGTTTTGGCTTAAACATTTCAAGCATACGTGCAGTCACTGCGAAGCCACCAAAAATGTTAATACTTGCCAAGAACACTGCAATTGCACCAAGTACACTAACAACATTCACGGACTGGAATTGTACACTTGCCTCTACAACACCAGGAATTCCAACAGTTTGTATCATCGCACCCACAACGATAATTGAGGACAATGCATTGGTTACTGCCATTAACGGCGTATGCAATGCAGGTGTTACACCCCAAACCACGTAGTAACCAACAAAGATGGCTAAGACGAAAATAGTAATAGTTTCAACCATGATGACTCTCCTTAACCACGCTTCAGCAGTACTTGACCGCCATGAGTTACTAGAAGTGCTTTTTGAATTTCGTCTTGTTGATTGATCGCAAAGTTTTTCTCTTGATCAAACAAAGTTTCTACGAAATTGAAAACATTACGTGCATACAGTGCCGAAGCTTCTGTCGATACTGTAGAAGGAATATTTGGAATACCTAAAATCGTCACGCCATTGTCAGTGACAACATTTTCACCATTCTTAGAGCCTTCAACGTTCCCGCCTGATTCAACCGCCATATCTAGGATGATTGAACCCGGTTTCATTTTGGCAACAGTTTCAGCTTTGATTAAGCGAGGTGCATCACGACCTGGCAACAACGCAGTGGTAATCACGATGTCTGCATTTGACACGGCTTTATCTACGATGATGGCTTGGTCTTGAATATATTGCTCACCTGGCATCCAGCCATAACCATTTTTAGCGGCATCAGCAGCTTTTTGTTTTTCTTCATCAGACATCGGTACATCTAACCACTTACCACCAAGCGATTCGACTTGGTCACGTGCAGTTGGGCGTAAATCTGTTGCTTCAACAACTGCGCCTAAGCGTTTTGCAGTTGCAATGGCTTGAAGACCTGCGACACCCACGCCCATAATCACGATACGAGCGGGTTTTACAGTACCTGCAGCGGTCATCAGCATTGGGAACATACGTTGATATTCCGCAGCGGCCAGTAACACCGACTTATAACCTGCAAGGTTGGCTTGAGAAGACAATACATCCATATTTTGCGCACGAGACAGTGTTCGTGGCAAAAGCTCTAACGCAAATGCAGACACTTGTTGTGACGCAAATTGGTCAAGTTCAGTATTACGGTATGGGTCAAACATTGCTACCACAGCTGTTCCTGCGGCAAGCTTTTGAATTTCCTCACCTTGTGGTGCACGAACTTTCAAAATAATTTGACTACCTGTATAGGCATCATCTGTAATTTTAGCGCCGACTTGTTCATAAGCACTGTCAATATAAGCCGCTTTTTTACCAGCGCCTCGTTCAATGACAATACTATGACCAGCACTAATCAACTTTTTTACTGTCTCTGGCGTAGCGGCTACGCGGTTTTCACCGACGACAGATTCTTTTGGGATTCCAATCTGCATGAGCGTTCCTCAAGCTAATTTTTCTTCAAGTAAACATCGTAAATAACCCGATGTTTCCCCCAGATGCGTTGTTATGAATTTTTGGATTCTAATTGAACTTTTTTAAAATACCACCCAATATTTATTTAATAAATACCCATATTTTGAACTGATGATTCATAAATATAATTGTGCGACATACCCTATATTTAATTTATTGTATTTTTCTTGCATTATCCTGCTCAGTTTTTTTGACATATCCTGTCTCCAATTTTTAAAAACGATGTTTTTTTAAGCTTATCTGGATGTTTTAAGCTGCTTACCCTACCCTACCGATTGGCATTTACAGCAGTATGATTCACTTTTAAGCATTCCAACTTGCTGTTTAAATACTCCATAAAACAATAGATTTAGCACAAAAAAGAACATCCCTATTGACCTTTCTGACAAATTACATGGTTTTTTTATCAGCTTATATTGGCCTTTTCTATCATTTTTTCCGTCAAAAATGTAAGTCTGTTTTTATAACATTTTTTAATTTCATTAATAAAAAAAAGTACTTGGGATAACCATTAGAATTACACTAGACCCGAGCCTAAAGCAATTACAAAAAATTTTAGTTTTTTTTTATTTGCCATTTTGTCAGTTAATAATACTCGAACAGCTTGAACCAGTCATGGTGATATTGCACCTTTTTTGTGCAAAAAAATAACATATAGAATTTGAGTAATTTATAAACAAGAATTTCAAGATTGATTTTTATACATTTTTTGTTTACATCTCTTTAAATGACACTTAAATCCACAAAGAATTAAGTAAGCAATTGTGCTTTATATTCCTTTTATTGCGCCAATTCATTCTTTTTTTGTATTTCCACTGATTGAAAACAACATTTATACTGCTTGTTCAAATTTACATGTCGTATAGCGACATTGTCAATGCAGTCAAATTCATGAAACTTTCGTTATCCAGTACTCAACTCGGTTCGATTTTCGCACTTGGTGCGGCTTTCTTATTTAGTACCAAAGCTATTTTTATTAAACAGGCTTACGCATTATCGCCATTAGTCGACAGCACCGTGCTCATGGCATTGAGAATGGCAAGTGCCCTGCCTTTTTTCCTTTTATTGTGTTGGTTCAATCGCCATCACAATAAAAATATGACAGGAAAAGACTGGGCCTTCTTAGTTGCTGCTGGTTTGATGGGCTATTACCTTTCAAGTTGGCTTGACTTCGCTGGTCTGATGTATATCAGTGCTTCGTTAGAACGTATTATTTTATTTCTCTATCCAACACTGACAGTCATTGCCACAAGCTTTATTTATAAGCAAAAACTCAACTTTAGAACCATCCTAGCGATTGCATTAAGCTATGGTGGTACAGTGATTGTGATGCTGCAAGAGCAAAGTACAGTACCCCATGAAGGAAATTTCTGGCTAGGCGTGAGTTTAGTCTTTGCCAGTGCGGTCTGTTTTGCGACGTATTTACTCATGACCCCGCGTTTAATTCAAAAATTTGGTTCATGGAATTACACTGGTTTGGCATTAAGCATTGCATGTTTTGGTACGCTAACCCATTTTATCATTGCAACTCCCCAGCCGATTCAACTGCTAATTCAACTTCCGACACAAGTCATTTGGTATGGTATCGCCTTAGGCTTATTGGTGACGGTTTTACCGACGATTTTGGTCGCGCAAAGTATTTCTCGTTTAGGTGCTGCACAAGCAGCTATGATTGGTTCGATTGGCCCGATCCTAACCATTATTTTGGCTGTGGCTTTGCTCGGTGAGCATATGAATGCGATACAATGGTTTGGTTGTTTACTGAATATCATCGGTGTCATGATGATTACTTTGTCTAAAAAGAAACTTGCACACTAAATTGTGCAGAAACTTGGAAGGAATATGCATTTTAAAATTGTATCGCCGAGTGCCTGTGTAGATGTTGAAAATATCCAGTTGGCACAGTCGCATTTGGAACAGTTAGGTCATACAGTCAGCTTAAGTGAACATGTATTTTCACAACATCGCTATTTGGCAGGTACAGTTGAACAACGTATTCAAGATTTAAAACAAGCATGTATAGATCCAGACATTGATGCAATTTGGTGTGGTCGTGGTGGTACTGGTGCTGCCATGTTATTGCCATTTTTAGATGAGTGGATTTTAAATAAACCCATTATTGGCTATTCAGATACAACGGTGTTATTAAACTATATCGCGATGCATCATGGACAATCTTTACATGCGCCTGTATTTCAGGAAATTGCCGTTAAAAATTTAGACAATAGCTCCCTGTCGTATGATGCTTTAAAAACCATTAGCCTGTTATCAGCGGATATAAACCAACACGGTCATTATCCCTTATCCAGCGCAAATGGTTTTGCTCAAGATCAGCACATTGAAGATGTTAAAATCTTAGGCGGGAATCTTACTGTACTGTGTACTTTACAAGGCACACCGTCTGCGTTAAAACTGAATCAGCCGAGTGTTTTACTGATTGAAGATGTAGGCGAACCGTATTATCGAATTGAACGTTCATTGACTCAGCTCCTACAAAGTATTGATACTTCAAACTTAAAGGCTTTGGTCTTGGGTGATTTTTATCAATGCCCACAAAAAAATGTCCCGCAAAGTATTGTTGAGATTGTGAAAGAACATCTCGATCCACTGCACATCCCACTTTACCAATGTGACTGGTTTGGTCATGGTGAAGTCAACCGTCCATTTTGGTTAGGGAAAACGGGCAAGATTGTAGATTCACAACTCATTATTTAACGGCTAGGTTATTTAATGACTGAGTTATTTAAAGTACAGTGCCATTTCAGCACATTGAATATAAAAAATAGCCAATAAATTGCACAAGATATGCCTCTATGTAATCCTAGTCAGTGCTTACTGGGATTTTCTAAGAGTATCAAAGCAAAGATAAACAACCTATATACTTTTAATACTGAGCAATACTTCACTTGTATGCCCTCTCTTCTGATCACTTTTCTATATGACGGTTTTCTCGTTTAACAGCCCGTTGAATGTCCATTCATAAATACGATCAGTTGCTTCGGTTTTTTCTAGGTATTTTTACTTGACCTTAAGTTAACTTGAGTTTTGATACTAACGGAAATTTCCAGTCAATCAAAAGAGTCATCCATGAATTCCAGATCAGAATCTGCACAGATCAAATCGTTCCAAATAATTAACCCAAATACACTTTATAATCCAACAGCATTTGCGTATAGTCATGTGGCTGAAGTACGCCATTATTTACGTATTTTGCATATATCTGGACAAGGTGGTGAAAACCAACAAGGACAATTATCCCAAGATTTTGCACAACAAGTTCATCAAGCTTTTGTCAATCTGCAACATGCCCTACAAGCGGCTGATGCATCATTATTGGATATTGCTGTTTTAAGAGTGCTTTTGGTCGATCACAGTACCAAAAAACATCAGTTTTTAATTCAGGAAATGCAACAACTTTGGAAAGATCAACCTTTCCCTGCGTGTACACTGATTCCTGTCCCGTGTCTTGCTTTACAAGGAATGCTCATTGAAATTGAAGCAACTGCCTATTGTATGTAACTCCAAGAACTAGGATATTTTTATGAATGCTCAACTCGATATTAGCCAAAATAAAGCATTACTTTGGCTGATGGCGATTGCCTGCGGTTTATGCGCAGGAGCAAACTATTATAGTCAGCCGCTGATTCACTCGATTCAACTCTATTTCAACATGCCAGAATCACAAGTGGCACTTACAGTGACCTTTGCTCAAGTGTCTTATGCACTTGGTCTTTTATTCATTGTGCCCATGGGCGATATCGTCAATAAAATCAAATTTATTCCGTGGTTAATGTTTTGTGCTGCGATTGGTTTATTGATGTGTGCTTTTGCAGTCAATTTACCCATGCTTTGGGTTGGCACAATTATTACAGGTCTATTTTCAGTTGCGGCTCAGGTGTTAATCCCTCTTGCAACGATGGCAGTTAAACCTGAAAAAACAGGAGAAGTTGTTGGCTTTTTAATGAGTGGACTATTGGTTGGATTACTACTTTCCACCAGTCTTGCCGGTTTGTTGTCTAACCTGTTTAACTGGAAACTGATTTACTTTGTTAGTGCGGTATTGATGTTAATACTTGCCTATTTATTGAAAAAACGTCTGCCGCATGTACCTGTGTTTAAAATGAGTTATGGCAAAATTTTCTACTCGATGGGTGTGCTGTTAAAAGAAGAACGTCGTTTAGTCTATCGTGCAATTATTGGTGGCTTTGCATTTGCAGCCGTGAGTATTTTATTTTCAACGATTGCTGTTTTACTAACTTCTGAACCGTTTAAATTACCTGATGTTTTGGTTGGTGTTGCAACGATCATTGGGGTATTTGGTGCTTTAGCCACTGCAAAAATTGGTAAAATTGCAGACCGTGGACATACCAGTATCCTGACATGGATTGGGGTAGCGTTGATGATCATCAGTTGGGCGCTGCTTTATTTCGGTGGAAAGTACCTCACCAGTTATATTTTAGGGTATGGCCTGATTAGCTTTGGACTCGCTGTGGTTCATACCAGCAATCAAAATATCATTTTCCGTTTACGCCCAGATGCGAAATCTCGGATTAACTCTATCTATATGACAGCCTATTTCACAGGTGGTGCATGTGGTTCTGCTTTAGGGGTTTATGCATGGCATCATGGAGGTTGGACCATGACTTGTCTTGTTGGTGTATGTCTGGTTATGGGGTCTGCACTATTTTCTCTGCTAGATCGTCTATATCTCAATAGAGCACAGACCATTTAAAGCATTCTAAAATCACAATCCTTCAAAATTTGAGGGATTTTGATTTTTTAAGAGACTTATTATTTTAATAAAAAAACGGATACCCAAATCATTCTATTTGAATAATATTCACTGTAACTATTGTGTGAAAAAACCGATCATAATATATTCATATCAAGTGTCTGCGATAAAATTCCAAAAATGCTGTGTACACACTTTCAATTTAAATGAATATGCGGGTTACTCTCTTGAAGCTATATAAATAAGACAGTTGAGGAGGAGTAATTATACGCAAGATAAATCTCAGGCCTTTCAATAAATTTGTACAGGACAATCTATGTTTTTAGAAAAAACATCCAAATATCCATGATTATTCAAGTTTAAAATTGGTACACTTTGGTCAAAATGATAACCCTGTTTATCTTTGCTAAAGCGTGATTGACGATACTCAAGCAAAGTTTTATTCAGCTCGCACAGTAGCGAACATTGATCCTCAATCAATCATACAGCACAATAGTTTGCCTATAACATACATCCTGATAGATCAACCAAGAGCTTATCCCTTATGAAAAAAATACGATTAGCATGCTTACCGATTAGTTTTTTATGTACTTTTTCAAGTTTGGTCTTCGCTGCGCCAATAGGTAATGAAAACTTATTAAGCCAAGCTTTTATAAACTGTGACAACAGTGCCCAAGGTATCATTGAACAGGCAACTTGTCTAAAAGATGAGGCTAAACGTCAAGATGCGCGATTGAATAGTATCTATAAAAAATTACAATCGCATTTGAATGCTAACCAGAAAACAAAACTGGTTGCATCGCAACGCATTTGGCTACAATCACGTCAAAGTGATGCTGAACTGGAAACAACGCTGTATGGTCAATCACAGCCAGACAACTTGCAAACTGAACTTAATGATATACAGCGTATCG
This sequence comes from Acinetobacter legionensis, assembly GCF_048551735.1. NCBI lineage: Bacteria > Pseudomonadati > Pseudomonadota > Gammaproteobacteria > Moraxellales > Moraxellaceae > Acinetobacter > Acinetobacter legionensis. The sequence continues at coordinate 32,069 of NZ_JBIMBV010000025.1, read as the reverse complement.
CAGGCCGTACTGCACAATTGCAACGCTATCTGAATTTACTTCAATAATGCGAATTAAAGCATAGAGATATTCAAGAACACATAGCGAGATCAATATAAAACTAAAGGTTAAATATATGAAAAAAATTAAAAGTATTACATTGTTGTTCATCTTTCTTCTGCCTTTTGCAACTTTTGCCGATGATGAAATGTCTCGTCCCCTTCCAGATGATTCTTATATTCATGCCAAATTAAGCAGCAGTTATGGCCAATGTATAAAACAAAGTGGTGCAGTAACATTTGAAATGCAAAGCTGTATGGACCAAGAATATGCTCAACATAAGAACCGCGTTCAACAGGCCTTTGCCAAAATCATCAGTCGTCCAGACAGTGTGAAAAAAGACCGGCAGATGGATGAAATCGCAGCATGGTGGGAAAACACCGACAAGTATTGTAATTGGGATCCGAAAACCGAAGGACAAGGACAAATGTTAGATGCACAGTCTTGCCGTCTGAACCGTATTGCCAATCTTGCGGATAAAATCAGCCACTATTGAGTCTCACAAATTAAAACTGAGCATCCCATCGTATTCAATAAAGTACTGTTGATTGGCATATTGTAATCCGTGAAACTGGGCTTACCTATGCCCAACGGTTGCATACTTATCTTCACCTACTCACTTGGACTTTCTGAGAGTCTGTCAATCTTGTTGAGTAAGTAATTGATGCCCGAATGTAGCTAAAAAGTATTTTTATAAATTATTGTCATTCACAATCAATACAATAGCGTATCTGCTATTTTGAGGTTGTACTTTTGGATAAATTTGCCTTCTTAAAGAATATTCAGGAATGGTCTGATCAGTATCCATGGCTAGAGATGCTAACATCATTATTCATTCTAATTTTTTTCGCTTTTGTCGCAAATTATATTGCAAAACAAGTTGTTGTTCGTGGGATACGTAAACTTATTTCAAAAATGAAGTTTGCACATAGTGAAATTTTTTCTCAGCATAGTGTTATCCGCAGAGTGGCGAATATTGTTCCTGCCATTGTTATTTTAAATGGTATTTCCACAGTTCCACATTTGTCCTTAAAAGCGGTTGGCCTGATACAAATGGCTGCACAGGCTTTTATCTTCCTGACCATTGCACTGGCCATCAGTGAACTTTTAAATGTTTTCAATCTGCTTTATCAACGTAATCCAAAATCACTGAATAAGCCCATCAAAGGCTATCTTCAACTGATCAAGCTGATTCTGTTTATCGTTTGTGGTCTGCTAATCTTGGGTACTTTCTTAAAGAAAGATGTTTTTACCCTGCTTGCTGGTTTTGGTGCGATGGCAGCGGTATTGTTACTAGTTTTTCAAAATACGATTCTGTCCTTGGTAGCGTCGGTGCAAATCTCTTCCTACGATATGGTTCGTATCGGTGATTGGATTGAAATGCCAACATTAAATGCAGATGGTGATGTTATTGATATGTCCTTACATACCATTACTGTACAGAATTTTGATAAAACCTTTACCACAATTCCCACCAATAAGTTGGTCACGGATACCTTTAAAAACTGGCGTGGGATGAAATTGTTGGGGGCGAGACGAATCAAGCGCTCAATCTTTATTGATCAAACCAGCATTCATTTTATTACCCATGAAGAACAACAGAAATTAAAAGCTTTCCTGTTACTGGATCAGTATTTGGATAATAAACAATCTGAACTGGACAGCTTTAATCAGCAGTTTGAAGATCAGTCAGTCTATAACCAGCGCCGCTTAACCAATATTGGAACATTTCGGGCCTATGTGGAGTTCTACTTAAAACAACATGCTGGTATTGCTAAAAACCAATCCTTAATTATCCGTCAGTTACAACCGACGAGTGAGGGATTACCACTGGAAATCTATGCATTTGCCAATACAACGGTATGGAATGATTATGAGGCAATCCAGTCTGATATATTTGACCATCTGATGGCAATTATCCCTGAGTTTGGGCTAAAAATTTATCAAGCGCCTTCTGGTTCAGATCTACGCTCATTGTCAAAACATGCTGAAAGTAGCTCGGAACTTCTGTTCTGAGTTGTTGGTCAGGGGGTTCTGCCCCTGATCATTTACATTAAAAATGCCCATGCGATAAGCATGGGCTTGCTTGCAATGAACGAAGATTGCAAATAGAAAAGCTTTCCTCTATTGCTTTTAATGTATCTTTTAAAATTACTACCCCCCAATATTGGCAAGACTTAAAAATTAATTTTATACATAGATTTTTTCAAGTTTATGTGAAATATCTAAATAAAAACCTTCTTAATAGGTAATGGATTGCCTTAATGTCTTAATTAACAGTTCATATAAATGATCGACCGCTTTTGAATTAAGCGAGGCTCTACTTCTATATACAGATGCTTCCATGGGTGCTAATGGGCCTAGTCTATGCTCCGCTCCCAAAATTTCTAAATGCTGAGGGGCGCTACATTGTGTGAAAACTGCGACGGCCAAACCACTTTCAACTGCTGCAATTTGCCCGATTAAACTTGAACTATTATAAACCACACGATAACGGCGACCTTGCAATGCAAGCGAATTGATCGCACTTTTTTTGGCTAAACTGGTACTTTCATAAACAGCAATAGGTATCGGATCTTCACGCCATAATTCAAATTGGGGAGAACCTACCCACACCATTGGCTCATGAAACAATAAAGTGCCTTGACGGGGGTTATCCCTTGAAATCAAAGCTAAATCAATCTCGCCATTTTCTATACGTGGGATCAATGAAGTCGATTGTTCACAAATAAATTCTATTTCAACGCTGCTATGACGTGGTGCAAAACGCTTAAGCACAGGCGTTAGATATTTAGCAGCGTAATCATCGGGTACACCAAGTCTAATCCGACCAGTTAACTCTTCTCCATTAAAAGCCATTTGTGTTTCATGGTGTAGATCAAGTATCCGTCTTGCATAACCTAAAAGAAGTTGTCCTTCAGAAGTGAGTTGAATTTGTCTATGCGTTCGAACTAAAAGTTGGCATTTTAAAGCGCATTCCAGTTTTTTTAACTGCATACTGACAGCAGACTGTGAACGGTATAGCTCAGGTGCTGCATTTGAAAGAGAACCTGTATCAACAACTGCGACAAAACATTTTAACCAATCAATCTGTAGATTTTGTAGATTCATGATCACCCCCAAATTATTCGATTTTCGAATAGTATATGTAAGAATTATGCGCTTTTCATTCTAACTTTCTAAGTCCATAATTTATTAAGAAAAGAAGGAGTTTCCCCTAATTTTCATCAGCGATCATTAGGTATATAGCTCATTAGAAAATTTAAAAAGATAAGGAAATTATTTTGTCGAATGTTGACCCAGATATTTACAGTTTAAGTTATTCCCAAGTTTGGTCAGGCTTTAAAAGCCTTCTTCCAATTTCATCTTTCGTGGTGATTTTTGGGGCTGCTTTCGGCTTAGCTGCAACGCAAACAGGACTAGACAATAGCTCTATCATGTTAATGAGTAGCTTTGTTTTTGCAGGAGCATCTCAATTTGCGACTTTAGAACTATGGGGTGCGCAAATATCACTGATTCCCTTAATAGTCACAGTTTTCTTTATCAATGCTCGGCATCTTTTAATGGGCGCATCTCTTTATCCTTGGTTACGTCACCTGCCTCCCATCAAACGATACAGTATCTTGCTGGTTATTTCTGATGCCAATTGGGCACTCTCACTACAAGCATTTAATCGTGGTGAATCAGGGATGGGCTTATTGTTTGGAGGGGGCATTGCGCTTTGGCTCGCGTGGGTTTTAGGCACAGGACTGGGTTTCTATTTTGGTAATGTCATTCATCATCCTGCACTACTGGGATTAGATATGGTCATGGCTTGTTTTCTACTGGCGATGGTTGTGGGTGGACAAAAAAATCTCAGAATACTCATCATCTGGGCAATCGCTGCCTGTAGTTCATTACTAGCCTATTGGTACTTACCAGAAAATAGTCATGTCGTTGTGGGTGCCTTATTTGGCGGAATTGTCGGAATTTTCTGGAAAGAGAAACGGGTATGAACCTAGAAATTAGCACTACTTATCCCTTGATTATTATTTTTATTATGGCCGTTGTGACATTAGCCACTCGCTGGGGTGGTGTTTTAATTATGTCTTATGTTCCTATTAGTGATCGTGTGCAACGATTCATTAATGCAATGTCGGGGTCTGTACTGGTTGCACTTTTGGCCCCCATTGCGGTTGAAGGTGATCATGGCGCTCGTTTGGCGTTACTGACAACATTGATCGTTATGCTACTGCTTAAAAAACCGCTGTTGGCGATTGCAGCAGGAATATTGGCAGCAGCTTTATTCCGTCAGTATTTTGTATAAAGTGATAGAGAGTTCAAGAGATTTAGGGCATTTATAGCTCATGTTATTGCGTACTTGTAGTGCTAAGCCACACCGTATTTTGTTCAACCAATATGCTCTACCAACACACTAATTTTATTTTTAAGCGGTTTCACCAAGTTGATAACGCTTTAATCAAGCCCCATAAATCTTACTTTCTCACATTTAAAAATCACCATCATAATCAAAATTTTAATTCGATTTACAAATTCTATCTTTTGAGTATGGCTATTGATTTTAAAATAAAGCACGTATAATCCGCACTTGCTTTTTTTCTATCTTTTTCAGGTTGACTGTATGTCTGAGCTCCAATCTTTAACGCCTCGTATTTCGGTCGCCCCGATGATGGATTGGACAACTCGTGACTATCGTTTCTTTGCACGTTTGTTTAACCCCAATATTATCCTCTATACAGAAATGGTCACCACAGGTGCCATCATCTATGGCGGAGCAAATCGTCATTTGGACTATAACCATGAAGAACATCCAATTGTTCTACAGCTCGGTGGTTCAAATCCTAAAGATCTTGCAACGTGTAGCAAAATGGCTCAAGACTGGGGTTATGACGAAATCAATTTAAATGTGGGCTGTCCAAGTGACCGCGTGCAAAACAATAAGATTGGTGCCTGCTTAATGGCAGAGCCTGATTTGGTTGCAGAATGTATTGCTGAAATGCGTAATGCAGTTGATATTCCAGTTACTGTAAAACACCGCATCGGTATTGATGACATGCAATCTTATGAAGAGATGCTACATTTTGTCGATACAGTTGCGAAAACTGGATGTGATAATTTTATCGTACATGCCCGTATTGCCTTGCTTCAAGGTTTATCACCAAAAGAAAACCGCGATGTTCCACCACTACGCTACGAAGATGTTTATCGTTTAAAACAAGAGCGTCCTGAGTTGCTGATTGAGATCAATGGTGGGGTTAAGACTTTTGCTGAAACTCAAGCACATTTAAAGCATGTTGATGGGGTCATGATTGGGCGTGAGGCTTATCACAACCCTTACCTCTTGGCAGAATTAGGTCAACTCTGGAACTTAGACTTACCTGATCGCTTTGAAATTATCGATCAAATGCTGCCTTATATTGCCAAACGTATGCAAGAAGGCGCACCTCTATCGATTATTACGCGCCATATTTTAGGCTTATTTCAAAACCTTCCCGGTGCGCGTAAATGGCGTCAAGCTTTAAGTGGCGGTAATGCCAAAACATTTGCAGATGTTGAAAATGCCATTATCAATATTAAAGAAGCCATGAAGCGAACAGAAGATTATATTCGAGAACAGTCTGTCTGATCACGACTGAAAATTTCTACGATTCAATACAGTCTTAATCCACAGCTATCTTTTCAATCAAACGATGGTCTTTAAAATCGTTGAAACTGTTTGATCATGTATTCAGTACATCGCTGAATGACACCATCTGCATTTTTACTCCAGACCATCACAACATCAGACCATGCATTTTCTGCATCCAAAGCAATCAGTCTTACCTGTTTAGGCAGAATATGTCTAAATTCTTCAGGAACAATACAAATTCCAATTTCAGCAGCCACCAATTGCAATTGTGAAACTTTACGGGACTGAACCGCCGCTTTCTTTGGAGAAAAACCAGCACTTAGGCAAAGGTTTGCAACCAAGTAACTTAATCCGCCCCGTTCCGCATGTGGTGTAGAAACAAAATTTTCATGCTTTAACTGTTGGATTTTAATACTGCGTTCTGAAACTAAAATATGATTTTGATGAAGTGCAACGTATAAGGGCTCAGGGTAGAGCGTGGTTGCATATAACTCATCTAAGCGATTTAAGACAGGTGGGCGAATAAAACCAACATCAATATTTCCTTTCATCAGTGCAAGAATTTGGTCTTCAGATGACAAGGTGTTGATCTCGAAATTAACATTGAGATACTTTGAGGTTTGATCAAATACTTTAACTTTTTCTAAGCTCATGGTAATAGTGCTTGAGTGTGCAATTTTGATGAGCCGATTTTGTCCATCTGCAATATCTTTAGCATTTTCAATAATATGATCTAAGTTAAGCAAATTATTTTTAATTTGAGCATAAAAGAACTGTCCGGCTTGGGTGAGTTTTATTTTTTTATCACTGCGGTCAAAAATTTCAAATCCTACTTCGTCCTCCAAAAGCTTAATCTGGCGACTTAAAGCAGATTGGGCAATAAACAACTTTTCAGAAGCCGCAATAAAACCACCTTCTTCCACAATTCTAATCAAATAATTAAATTGTTTGAATGTCGCCATATCCATCTCAAAATTAGATCAATTCTGCTTTTTTCTATATTAGATTAGATTGTTTGATTTCACTAGACTTTACTTAAAGCGACTTACATCAGAGAGAAATAGTATGAGGACATCCAAACAATTACTGGTTTTTATTTGTATTATTTGCGCTGTTGTTTTACTCAATCTTTATGATGGTTTTATCGCAAAACAAACAGGCAAAGTGCCCCAACAGCCTGAGTTTATTTATTTACAGGACTGATTGAGCGGAACAGATAAAGTATGTTTTTTACAAACGCGTGCAAGATTTCACTAAAGCATACTTTTTTATATTTGTGACGCATATTGTGGTGCTTTTTTTAAAATCATATTGGTAAGTAATATACTTGCCAGCAAGATCATCACTCACAAAGGCGTCTTTTCGAAAATGAGCACGTATAATACAGCCGTGTAAATCAGGTGCTGCATACACGTTTATACTTTCAACATATTTGCTGTGTTGTTGAATATTGACCTCCCAGCCCAACAGTTGCTTGATCTTTTGAAACTCTTCCTGTTTGCTGATCTGTTGGATATTTTGCAAATTACAGACTTGAATTGCATTTGCTTGAGGTTGAAGGATTGACCAGCCCAGCAAGTTCTGTATATCACGCATTATTGTTTTAGCTTCATCCAATTGGTTGGCCGCCTGAAAATGACGAACCGTTGAATAAAGGTAATATGCAATCCCGCCAATCAGTAGGATCGCCAATAGGGTTATTTTAAGATCGAGGATAGGTCGATTAAAAAGCCTCTTCATTCTCTAAGCTGTCCATGTTTATGGTCTGAATGCTATAGAGCATTTCAAGCGACTTTTCAGCATAGTTAACAACCAAACTTATTTAAACAACGCCAATATTTATCTTTAAATAGGCTGACATCGATTTCAAAATTGTTCTGATATTTTTCAACCACCTGATCTATAACTTTGGCGGGTTTTCTAAACTCTTTACAAGCAAAATACATAGTTCTTAAGTTATTACCCGTTTCGCGTCCAATATTTAAATACCCTTCAAAATCTTTTAGCTCATTTAATAATTCTTCTTCAATCGTGTTAAGCAACTCATAATCTGTAGCAGATGGCATACCACTGGAGTTCTGACCAGCATAAGGTATTTCAACCAGCATCATCCAAGGGTGAGAAGCCTTTTGATCCCATGTTAAAAGGGTACTATTTAAGATCGCCACCAAAGGCAAACTTTCATTGGTCTCCCCCTCCAAACTGATATATTCATCTTCATCAGTACTTGAACGAGTTATTTTGTCTAAGCGAGAAATTTCACCGTTCTTTAAAATTAAAATATTCTTTAAACGATCGATAGGCATTAATTCTTTTTCAGCATCTTGTCTGAATTGCAGCGAAACTTGATCTAGTTTTGTAATCGAATCATATTCGCCCAAATAATTATCCAAAAAGATATAAACTGCTTGTAAGAATTCAGCTTTTTGAGCTTCATTATATTGATCATGCACAACCACGAGATCAATTTCATCTGGATATTCTTCATGGTCTTTTAAATAAAACGATAGCGTTTTTTGACTAAACTCATGACCATGCATACCAATACTGGTTTGCTGAATATCACTTGCGGGTTTAAGTGCGGTAAATTTCCAGCCGGGAATTTCAGGGGCTGCTGCCACCAATTCCTCTACAAATACAATGTTTGCCACAACACCATCTGGCGTTAAAATTAATTCAGCTGTTTGTGAATCAAGCATCCCGGTAAGGAAAAAAATTCCACCATGAACTTTGGCCAATTCAGGCGATAATTTATCAAAGAAATCCGCCTGAATCGTATCTTGATTTAACTCATCCACAATACGGTGAAAATCCTCTTGATGCTGTTCAAACCATTGCCAAAATTCAGCATAGCGGTTTCGATTGATTTGTATTTGTTGTTGTTTCTTTCCAAATAACTTTTTGAAAAAACTCATTTTGATTGTTCTCTGTTATTGCGTTTATTTCAGATTAATTTAACTGAATTTTTATGATTTTTAAATGAACCTAAACTTTTACTTAAAAATACTAAGCACTTAATTTGATCCGATCTAACTTTTTCAACACTTCTGCAACGGCGACCATCGCAAAACTAGAAGTCACCACTACAGCCGAGCCATATCCACCACAACGCAAGCCTGCACTTGCACACACATCAGCACTAGAAAAAGGATTATCAATTGAATACACACAAGTAATGCCAAATTTTTCTTTTGGTTTCTTACAAATGCCTTTGGCGCGCAACTGACTCCGCAATTTAGCAAGCATCGGATCTTGTTCTGTTTTAGATAAATCAGCAACACGAATTTTTAGAGGATCAAGCTTACCACCTGCCCCACCCGAAACAATCAAAGGAATTTTATTAAAACGACAATGTAGCATGAGTGCAAATTTTGCTTTAACGTCATCGATGCAATCTAAAATAATATCGGGAATATTTTCTAAAATTTCTTTCACATTTTCAGGGCTGAGATAATCATCAATCAAATTGATCTTGATCCGAGGATTAATTGAACGGCAACGTTCAGCCATCACTTGAATTTTCTCATGACCTAATGTAGAAGTCATTGCAGGCAGCTGTCGGTTGATATTTGAAGCAGCCACTGAATCCATATCGACCAGTGTTAACTCGCCAACCCCTGTACGTGCTAAGGCTTCGACCGCCCATGAGCCGACCCCACCAATACCGATCACCATGACATGACTTTTTTCATAGTGATTGAATGTCTCTTCTCCATAAATTTTGGCTACACCTGCAAAACGGCGCTCATATTCATCATTTTGGAAAAGTTCAGTCATGGTTCAAATCTAGGCTCAAAAAATCAAGCTCATTTTATCAAAAATAAGCAGTGAAAATGAAAAATTAAATTTGCAATGCTAAGATCAAACTTTACAAATATAAAAGTTCGAACAATGCAAAATTCACAACAGATTATTTTATGCATTCCTGGGGTATGGAAAAATCATCAGGAATTAGTTCATGCCATGCTTGAATGCGACACTGGGTATATTTATGCGGGGATGATCATGACATCACAGTATTCTGATCATTTTGTTGAAGTTGAAGAACATAATCATGATCCTGAAGTAAGTCGTATATTCAGATTATTCAGTATGCAACGCTTTTCAGACCATGAGCTCGATCAAATCGATCAGCACAATATGGTGCTCTACCTCATATGCAAAGGTGGTCATTTTCAAAGTGTACAAGATGCCTTTAAGCTTGGACAAGCGTTATTAAAGGCAGGTGGATTAGGTATAAAAATAGAAACAGCAGGGCTTACACATAGCAAAAAACAATGGCTCGAATTTTCTGCAACGAATTTATTGGATATTTTTAAGGCATTTATACCAGTTGTTTCTGATCAAGAATATCTTTATTCGTGCGGCATGCATCAGTTTGGAAAACTAGATGGCTGTATTTCGTCTAGTGTCAATGAAGCCAGTTTCACCTTAAATCAATTTCTACTTTATATTTTAGCCGAAGATCCTGATTTTAAAAAAGGTGATACATTCAGGGCTGAAGAGGATATGGAAAAATTCAAACTCTCTAAACGCTCCTCATCTGAGTTTTTTGAAGCAGATTCACTTTATTTTAACTCCTTCGGTATATGGCAATTAAATTCACTACTTCCTTAAAAATCAACATCAAGTTCTCTTTTAAACAAATAAAAAAAGCCCTGCATTCTATACAGGGCTTGGAGAACTGAAATAAATCGTGATTTATTGATTAGGCTATGAAGCGATTAAATTACGCAGCACATAATGCAAGATACCACCTGCTTTAAAATATTCCACTTCATTCAAAGTATCAATACGGCATAACACTTTGAAACGATCTATTGAACCATCAACACGTTTAACCTCCACATCTAAACTTTCATGTGGTTGTATGTCATCAGAAAGTCCATAAATCGACAGTTGCTCACGCCCAGTTAAGTTGAGTGATTGACGAGTTTGACCATCCACAAATTGCAACGGTAAAACCCCCATACCAACAAGATTTGAACGATGGATTCGTTCAAAACTTTCAGTAATTACCGCTTTTACTCCTAAAAGATTGGTGCCTTTCGCCGCCCAGTCACGTGATGAGCCTGTACCATATTCCTTACCTGCAATGATGACCAACGGCGTACCATCTTGCTGATACTTCATCGCAGCATCGTAAATGGCTAACTTCTCATCTGTCGGGATATAGAGGGTATTGCCGCCCTCTTCACCATTGAGCATTTCATTCTTGATACGAATGTTGGCAAAGGTTCCTCGCATCATCACTTCATGATTGCCACGACGAGATCCATAAGAGTTAAAGTCCTTTTGATCGACACCCTGCGCTTCTAGATAACGACCTGCTGGACTGTCTTTCTTGATATTCCCCGCAGGAGAAATATGATCTGTTGTGACTGAGTCGCCAAGAACGGCCAAGATATTTGCATTGAGAATATTTTTAATTGGTTTCGCGGGTTGATCAATGCCTTCAAAGAATGGAGGATGACGAATATACGTTGAGTTTTCATCCCATTCATAGGTTTCAGAGTCAGGGATTTGAATTGCTTGCCATTTTTCATCACCATCAAAAACTGCCGCATATTCTTTATGGAACATCGCTGTATTGACTTTTTGCAGCACCTCATCAATCTCGATTTGACTCGGCCAAATATCTTTTAAATATACTGGTTGTCCTTGCTGATCATGCCCCAATGCTGTGCTGGTAATGTCACTACGAATGGTGCCCAATAAGCCAAATGCAACCACTAAAGGCGGTGATGCTAGCCAATTGGTTTTTACCAAAGGATGTACCCGCCCTTCAAAGTTTCGGTTGCCTGAAAGTACCGATGCAACATTCAGGTCGTGGCACTGAATAGCATCTTCAATCGGTTGGGGTAATGGCCCTGAATTACCAATACATGTGGTACAACCATAACCAACCAGGTTATAGCCCAACTGGTCTAAATAAGACATCAAACCTGCCGCTTCTAAATAATCGGTTACGACTTTAGAGCCTGGTGCTAGAGAGCTTTTCACCCATGGCTTACGTTGAATGCCTTTTTCGATGGCTTTTTTTGCCAACAAACCCGCAGCCAACATCACACTTGGATTAGAAGTATTGGTACATGAGGTAATCGCAGAAATCACCACATCCCCATCCGTCAATGGGTAGCGTTTACCGTCAATCACACAATGTGGTTCTTCATTTTGTAATGCAGATTGTTTTGAATCAATGGCGTTACCGGCCCCACCCTCATTGGCTAAACGTTCTTTTTCCTCACCTTTAGCTGGCTTAAGATCCAGCGCCATTAAGTCACTAAAAGTTTGTGGGATATCAGGCAATGCCACTCGATCTTGCGGACGTTTCGGGCCAGCAACACTTGCTACAACGGTTCCCATATCCAATGCAAGCACATCGGTAAATACAGGTTCATCCCCAGTATGACGCCATAAGCCTTGTTCTTTACAATAAGCCTCAACCAATGCAATACGATCTTCTTTACGACCCGTTAAACGCATATACCCTAGAGTGATTTCATCAATCGGAAAAAAGCCACATGTTGCACCATATTCGGGCGCCATATTGGCAATGGTTGCACGGTCTGCAAGCGGTAGAAATGCGAGCCCATCACCATAAAATTCAACAAATTTACCCACCACGCCTTTTTTACGTAGCATCTGAGTAATAGTTAAAACTAAATCCGTTGCGGTAATTCCTTCACGCAATTTTCCTGTCAATTTAAAACCAATCACTTCAGGAATCAGCATTGAAATCGGCTGTCCAAGCATGGCCGCTTCGGCTTCAATCCCCCCCACGCCCCAACCCAATACACCTAAGCCATTAATCATCGTGGTGTGTGAATCTGTACCAACTAAGGTATCGGGAAATGCAAATACCTCACCCTCACTTTCACCCAGCCACACTGCTTGAGCTAGGTATTCTAAATTGACTTGGTGACAAATCCCTGTTCCAGGTGGTACCACACTAAAATTATTAAATGAAGACTGCCCCCAACGGAGGAATTGATAACGTTCTCCATTGCGTTGCATCTCAATTTCAACATTTTCTTCGAACGCATGATCTGTCCCAAAATGATCCACCATCACAGAGTGATCAATGACCAAATCTACTGGAGATAAAGGATTAATTAAATTGGGATCTTTATTGGCTTTTTGTACAGCTGCACGCATCGCAGCCAAATCTACAACAGCAGGTACACCAGTAAAATCTTGCATCAATACTCGTGCAGGGCGATACTGGATTTCTTGATCTGAAGTTTTATTGTTCTGCCAATCGACAATCGCTTGAATATCGCTTTGCCTCACTGTTACATCATCTTCAAATCTGAGTAAGTTTTCCAGCAGTACTTTGAGTGATTTAGGCAATTTTGAAATATCACCTAAACTCGCTTGAACCTGATTTAAACTAAAAATTTTATAATTTGTATTCCCTACAGTTAAGTTTTGCAAAGAATTTAAACTATTGATATGACCATATTTTGCCATTGGTTAAACCTCCAGCTTGGCGTTGACTTTCTTATTGGCTACTTGGAGTACTTCTTTAAATCTAAGACAAATAATTATTTTAGGTGTTGTTGATTGGTTATTTTTATTCAAATTTACATCGGTAAATGTAAGCATTCATGTGAGTTTTTCCACAATACACCTGCAAGTGTTGTTCGTTCAATTGCCAAGCTTTCAGCTAAACCCGTCAAGACAAAAGGCAAATTCACCGGCGTATTACGGGTATGCTGCTGGTCAGATGTCTGGCAACACAACGGTGTCATATCTGGACAATCGGTTTCTAGTACTAAATGTTCCGCACCAACCGCTTGTACAACTGTATGCAGTTTTTTCGCATTTGGATTGGTAATTTGCCCTGTGATACCGAGTTTAAAGCCTAATTTAATAAAGGCTTTCGCCTCTTCTACCCCCCCACTAAAAGCATGTGCAATACCACCATGTTTAAACTGGTGCTGTTTCAACATTGCAAGAACTTCAGCATGTGACTTACGAATATGTAGAAGAATTGGCTTATCGTATTGCTGGGCGAGTTCAATTTGGGCTGAAAAAAAATCTTGTTGTTTTTGAAAAATTTCAGCTTGTTTATGCTGTTTAAGAAACGTGTCCAAGCCTATTTCACCAACCGCAATACAAGCTTCAGTTTTCAGTATATTTTCCAAAGCATTTAAATGCTCTAGGCGGTGTTGTTCGATATAAAAGGGATGCAACCCCGGTGCAAGATGGCTTCGGGGTGCATTATTTAACTGATTTAAAAATTGTTGAGTGTCAATCAAATCTTGAAAGCGTTCATATAAAAACCCAATCAAAATCAAATGTTCTACACCTACCTTTTTTGCTTGATAGGCCAATTGTTCTCGATCCAGATCAAAATCAGGAACATCAAAATGTGTATGTGTATCAAACAAAGGCCAAGGCATTAGGATTTCGCTTTCCCACTTGCAACAGGTGCAGAACTGCTTGGCTGATCAACTTGCATCTCCGCTGGGAAATATTGACTTTTCAACACGCCTTTTAACTGATCGTAAGGAATCATCAAACGCGGTAAGCCAACAACATAAGGCCCGATATCATATTCACCATATTGTAAAATCAGACCTTGTTTACCCAAATAGAAATTGTCTGATAATGTAAACTTCCACGCCTGTTCATATTCATTGACGCTTTCAGCAAGTTTTGAATCGATAACCCAAGTTTTAAATGCATCATGTGCCAATTTTTCAAATTTAGCTTTTTGATTGGCTTCAATGATTTGATCCAAGCCAACTTGTTTTTTACTCACCAAATCAAAGTTAAAATAGGTTTGCGCAGATGCCCCATGTGCGCCGCCTAAATAACTACTGGTATTTAATACCACCGTCGCTAAAGGTTTATCTGAGTTTAAAATTTTAGGACTTAAACTAATCGTGATCTGGCCACTTGCCCCTAATGTTTTAAGCTCTTTATCCATCTCAAGGAATGAATTTGCATAAGGTTGTACACGCTCTTGCAATTGCTGAACAGGGGTTTTATTGACTTGCACTTCACTTGCTGAAGCTTGTGAAGCCGTTTGTTGCTGATCTGCGTCTTTTTTCGCTTTACTCAATTGCGCGATATCCAGCATTTTATCCAGATTATCTAAAATCGCTTGATCAATCGTTTCATCAACAAAAGCCTGATTACTTTTTAGTCTTTCTATAGAAAACTCAGGGCATGTATTGCCATTACACTCAGGTAATGTCAATTTTACTTTTTCTGTATCGCCCTGTAATAACATTGAAGTATCAGGCACTTGAGATGCAGCACTTTGATCAACTTTTGGCTCTGCTTTTTTCGAGTCAGATTTTTGACATGCAGTTAACCCTAAAGTGATCACCAGAATTGAAAGCGCTAAAGTACTTTTTTGATTTAACATTTCACAAACCTATCCAATGAATCAAGCCAAGATTTTTTAATCTCTATATTCATTAGCCTATTCTTCTCTATACAAATCCTCAATCAAAATTTGTATGAAAATTGAAGCGTTATGCAATAAGTGGCTCAAGTTTATTGATCGCTGAGTCAATTCAACAAGGACCAACTAATCTTAACCGCTCTGCTTTAAAATCCCGCTAAAATTGGCAGAATGATCAAGATACACCTTAGAACATATGTTGATACACTTCAGGCTTAAGTATTTTTTGCGTCTGTTCTTTGCTCAAATAAATATCCAGCTGGGTACCATCTTCGACAATTTCATTGGCGCGATAATGCAATCCAACACCTTCACCATCAAAGAACCAATCGGCTTGTCCCCAATATAACTTTTTAGGCGCATTCTTTTTCACATCGCTATTTTGCTTTTCCAACCATTCTGCATATTTTTCTTGGACCCAAGTATTCAGTTGGTTCTGATGTTTGGCATCAATCACATCTAAAATACTTAAGCTTTTCTTCAATTTCCGGTCAGCAACAAAAAAGTATTGTCGTTCTTTGATACTGACATCTGCTTGTAAACTATTGACTGAAACTTGCAACAAAACATACTGATTACGTTGTGAAGCCATACGCGTTTGCATATGCAGTTCAAACGCTTTATTTTTCGGGAATTCTTCTTGCCAAGTATCTGATTTTTTGACAAAAGCATTAATGGCCTGTTGTAAGGTCATGTTCTGTTTTAAATCAATCTGTGCCTGAATCACGTTGGACTGACTATTTGCAATCCACTGATTTAACCAATTGTCTTGAGTCTTAATGGTTTGAATATCGATTTCAATGCAATTATTTTTTTCACAAAACGGTAAGGCATAATCAGCTTTGGTTTCTTGAATATTTAAATAAGGTAAGACTTCAGCGGCTTCTTGTTTCGGTTGGAATACAGAACCATCTTTGTCCTGATCTTTTTTAGAATCACATGCAACCAAAACCATTGTACTTAAGCAAAGCACTGAAATTATTTTTTTTGAAAATTGCACTGCATAAATCCCTTTGGACAAAAAGCATTGTATTTTGATACAAAAACAGCTTCACAAGGAAGCTGTTTTTACATTTTGCAATAAGTTAGCTGAACTTAATGCTCACGTGTAGAACGGAATTGAATATCTGGATAACGCTCTTGCATTAATTGTAGATTTACTCGGCTTGGTGCGAGATAAGTTAAATGCCCACCACCATCGACAGAAAGTTGGTCATGTGCCTTTTTCTTAAATTCATTAAATTTCTTTTCATCATCACAAGAAACCCAACGCACTGTGTTGATGTTCACTGGCTCATAAATACAATCTACTTTGTATTCTTCTTTCAAACGGTATGCCACTACATCAAACTGAAGTACACCTACAGCCCCAACAATCAAGTCATTGTTGATTTGCGGCATAAACACCTGCGTTGCACCTTCTTCTGAAAGCTCTTTTAAACCCTTTTGCAATTGTTTAGATTTCAATGGATCTTTTAAGCGTACACGGCGGAACATTTCAGGTGCAAAGTGTGGAATCCCCGTAAAATGAAGTTTTTCACCAGAAGTGAATGTATCACCAATCTGAATCGTACCGTGGTTATGTAAACCAATGATATCACCAGGCCAAGCTTCTTCAAGTTGCTCACGTTCACCCGCAAGGAATGTCAATGCATCACTGATACGTACATCTTTACCAAGGCGTACATGATTCATCTTTAAACCTTTCTCATACTTACCTGAACAGATACGCATGAAGGCAATACGGTCACGGTGTTTTGGGTCCATATTGGCTTGGATTTTAAATACAAATCCACTGAAGCCTTCTTCCGTTGCTTCAACAGTACGTTCATGTGTTGGATGCGCTTTCGGTTGTGGTGCCCACTGAATAAATGCATTTAATACATGGTCAACCGCAAAGTTACCCAAAGCGGTACCGAACAGTACTGGGGTTTGACGCCCTGCTAAAAACTCCGCTGGATCAAGTGGATCATTCGCCATTTGCACCAGTTCTAAAGACTCTTCAAATGAAGCAAAGGCCAGATCACCGACTTTTTCACGAATGTCTGGATAGTCATATCCATCACGGATTTCAATATCTGTAATAGTCGAACCAAAACCTGCTTTATATACATAAAGCTTATTTTCAATGATGTTATATACACCAGCGAAGTCACGCCCCATACCCAATGGCCAAGTAATCGGCACACAACGGATTTTAAGCACGCTTTCAATTTCATCAAGCAATTCTAATGGCTCACGGATTTCACGGTCCATTTTGTTGACGAAAGAAATGATCGGGGTATCGCGCATACGACACACTTCCATCAATTTGATGGTCCTTTCCTCGACCCCTTTTGCACCATCAATCACCATCAACGCTGAGTCAACGGCAGTTAAAGTACGATAGGTATCTTCAGAGAAATCTTCATGCCCTGGAGTATCAAGTAAATTGATGACATGATTTTTATAAGGGAACTGCATGACTGAGGTGGTAATCGAAATACCACGCTCTTTTTCCATTTCCATCCAGTCAGATGTCGCAGAACGGTCAGACTTTCGACTTTTAACCATACCTGCAACTTGGATTGCTTTACCCCACAACAACAGTTTTTCTGTCATTGTGGTTTTACCAGCATCGGGGTGGGAAATAATAGCGAAGGTACGTCGCTGAGCGACTTGCGCTGCTAATTCATCTTTAAACATAAAAAATCTACAATATGTACACAGTTATGTACACATTTATAAATATGTACTTGAACTGGAAAATGGGAATTCAAAAATTGGCGATATTGTATCAGATTTAGCGTCGTTTTTAACGGTTGTTGCTATATCATTAAGCACTTTGATGGAGCATATTTCTGAAAAAAATTCTGAAATGGAATTAGACATACAGACCTAAAAGCAATACAGCACGTCATTTATACTAACTATTTCGTGATTAGTCTGAAGATAAAACAAAGTACCCTTATAAATCAATTAAGACTATATTCTTTAGCAAAAATCTCAGATGGGAATTGATTTAAATCAGTTAGCATCTTACTTTTCGGATTAGCCCTTTAAGCGATCTAACTAAGTAACATGTAACAGCGCAAAGTCAATGACATAAGCCCAACCTATAGGCAAGCAGACAAAAATCTGCGACTCGTTTTCACTCTCTTGAATTTATCCAATAAGATCTGCAGAAAAATATTATTTTCCAATATTGCGACCAAAATAATTGGCCACAATACTTTTTTACAATCGTTTATATCCAGAATTTTAAAGTTTTCCTCATAGGAATAGATACCAAAATCAAAGTGATTCTTAACGCTATTATTATCATTTGCATAAGCTAACCCACTACAAAATAGTAGAGCAATAATTTATAGCTACTTTTTAGTTACATGTCACATCATCTCATTCCTAATAAGTAAAGCGCCAATAGTGAATCAAAAATTTGAATTTTTCCCAAAAAAAATCTTTGTTCACTGAATCCATTTTAGTTTGTATCATTATAAGTTCCTCTCCATCACTCTGCTTTTTTGTAAATCATATTATTTTACTGAAAATACTTTTTAAATTAAGTTTATAAATTATAGAATAACGAGCTTAAATTTTTAAATAACATAAATTTAATTAGCCCGTTATTTTTAAACCGGGTATAATTAAGGCTATATTTTTAATAAATTTATTTTTTTGCTGCTTTATCTAAAATCCTTTGTATAACTGTGCGAGTCACTGTAAACCGTTTAGCAAGGGAATAAACGCTCTCACCTCTTTTAAATAGCTCAAGCACTTGTTTTTTTTGATCATTTGTCAAAATTTCTGGTCTTCCAACTTTTTTAACGATTTTATTTTGTTTTTCAGTATTAAAATTAAATAATTTTTCGAATTCAAAACATAACCTTAAGAAATGAAGAAAAAAAATTTTCATGTCTCCATTGATCTCACTTTTTGAGTAGTCTAAACAAATTAATCTTATTTTTTTTTGATGAATTTTATCTGTTATAGATAAGATTTCTTCAAAGCTGCTACCTAAACAATCAATACTTTTTATTACCAACAAATCATCATCCTCTAAGGAATAATCAATCAAATTTAATAATTTATCTCTAAAAATTATTGACTTATTAACTGAAACTTCCTCAAAAACCAATCGATTTTTTTGGATTTTATAACCATATTCGTTAAAAAATGAAAGAAATTTACCTGATTCAAACTCTGCATTGGGTTCAATTCTAACATAGGCATACGTACGCATATTAATACACCAAAAAGTAACAAAAATAAACGCAATAAAACTAGCATATAAGTTTTTTAAAAAACATGATACAAATCACACTATTCTTTTAAACAATGTATAAAACTGACGAAATTATTTTCAAAAGCAATCAAAAAAAAACCAAAAAAAACCAAAAAAACCCTTAAGAAAAAAACAAAAACAACATATAAGTCAATAATATTATTAGCTTATTTTTAACCATGATGAATAATTAAAATTTACGAGGCGTAAGAAAGGACATTCTAAAGTTCTCTAAAGATGCAATATATTAAATATATGAATTAAATCTAATGTTTTTTAAAACATATAAATAAAACAAAAGAAATGTCTTTACCTTTACCCAAAAATACGCTCAGATACTGTAAAACTTAAAAAATATAATATCAGAGCAATATAAAAAAACTGCAAAGATAAAAATAAATCACATTAAAAATAAATAATTTAAATAAAAAAACACTTTAACACTGACTAAAAATCAACGCCAAAATTAAAAAAATCTTTAAATACACAATGTTTAATTAGATTTATTTAAACACTCGAACAAAAATACTCGATTATTTAAAATATAATTTTAAAATACTTTAATAAAGTATACTAAAAACAACATTAAAAATTACTTAACAGAAAATTAAAACAGTTTAAAGTAACTTAAAACTTTGCAAAATATAGAAAAAGAAGTAAACACCACTAATTATCACCCTATTATTAAAAAATTAAAAGTTAAAGTTGCCCTGAGACATAAATTGAAAATTTGGTATGAGATTCTTAATTCAGAAGATTTATTCAGTATGGTTATAGGAGCATGTACTTCGTTGACCTAACTTTAAAAATGCTTTGCTGACAATTTATCGCTGAAATAATTTAATACATTGCATCTTGGTTTCGACCAATTTAAATAATAGTACCCAACAATATTCCATATTATTCGATTCAAGTATTTGACTGTTTTGAGTAGATCATTGCACTTAATGTAAGTCTTCCTAAGGCTTGGCATTTTTTTGGGTGAAATTACAGCAGAAGCATGCCATCTAAAATTGCTTGTCTACAGTGTTATGTATCATGAACTCCATCTATATAGTCTGAATCAATTCGATCATCTCATGGAATTGGATCAAGTTGATTACCGAGCGCCTGTTAATCACTAAGATTATTTGTCCAAAGCTAAGCAATAAGTATTTGCAGGTTTTCAGCATCAATACCCATATGGATTTTATGCCATTACCGATGATATTCTGGTTATTATTTCTTAGTCTTCTTTCGCCATCACCTATGAGTTTTAATGAAGTCAATCAATGCTTTTGGGGTGACCAATATCAATATTACTTTATCATTTTCATGATGATAAAATAATTTCTGACTAACCAATTTAATCCACAAAAAATGAATGATACTTTTATCTAATCCCGTGGTCATTTCTCAAGATAACTTGAATAATAATTTAATCATTAAGACAGCACAGAGTAGCAATATTTGAGTAGATTTAATTTGTTCTTGCTGCCTTTTGGTTGCGCACACCACTAATTTTGCGAACAAATCAGATCGAGAAATTTCATCTCTTTAGCAAAGTTTAGCTATAAGAAAGAAAATTGATCATTCGATAGATTTAGGTATAGGCTTATCCATCTGAATAATTATATTAATGAATATGCTTTGAAGATCAGTTTTTGTAACAAAGCCTCTTTAAAATAATCCAATATAAGTGTAGAGAAATAAGCTTAATTAAGAGAACCTTAATACCAACTTAAAAACCATATTTAATTAAGAATATAAAAACTATGCTTTTAATCATATATAGGTTAAAAACATACCATAAAAAATTTAATAACAATCATCAGCAACATACAACTTTAAAACTAAAACATTGATTTAAATAAATTTTAAAACCAATATGAAATATAAAAAATTTATAATTTACAACATATTGAAAAAAAAAATAAAGCATACAATAATTATTTGTATTTCACAAAGTCATCAAATTAGAAAACAATTTATATAGGATTAAAATGAGCACACATCTAGATAACCTAAACCAAATTAGTGCTAAAATTTCTTATTTTTTAAAAAAAACAATTAATAACAATGATACAATCTTAACGGAAGAAGAGAGGGATAATAAAATTATTGTTTTTATTTCTTATGGATCAAATGATATCAGAGCTAAGGTATGGAATACTGCACCATTAAATGCAGATATTGCAATTAAGAAAACTCTAAATTATATAAAAAATATCTATGAAAAAAATAACAAAATATCCAATTACTTAAAAATTGATATTGTTCACGACTTAAAAAAAATAAAATTCAAAGATCTTTTACAAATCATCAGTGAAGAAAAATTAAATAATTACTTTAGAAAAGGCATTGCATTTGATGAAAATTTCAGTATTGCTTTATTAGAACAAGAAATTTATGGAAATGCAATTATTCAAGGGAAAACTTGGGATAAAGCAAGTTCATTTAATGAGATTAATTTAAATAAATATTTAAAGCACAAATATAATATAAGTTCTAGAAGAAAAATCAAAGACCAAGATTTAATTTATACATTTAGAAGTAAAGGTATTTTTTTTAAAAATTTAGATTTTTATGAATTAAACTATGACTATATAAATAATGGTATTAGAACTATTGATGATAGTGAAAAAAGACAAAGTATATTGGAGATAATTAAAGATAATTGTATATATTTAAATTCGCAAATTGATCAAGAAACAGGAAAATTTATTTATGGATATATCCCTGCTAATAATGAAAGATTAACCAGTTATAATAGTATTCGACATTGTACTTCCTTATACTCTTTACTAGAAGCATTTGAAGTTTCAGAAAAATTTATAAATTATGATAAAATCAAAAAAGGAATTAACTATACTATTAAAAATCTTATTAAATACCCCACGGACCAATCTTCAGCATTTATTATCGAGCAAAATAAATCTAACATTGAAATTAAATTAGGTGCAAATGCAGCTGCAATTTTAATGTTCACTAAATACCAGGAAGTTACAGGAAGTACTGAATTTTTATTACTTACCGAAAAGCTAGCCAATGGCATAAAAAAAATGATAAAGCCAAATGGTAAGACCATACATATTTTAGATTATCCTTCATTAGAAGTAAAAGAAGAATATAGAGTAATTTACTATGATGGTGAAGCTGCTTTAGCCCTTTTGAGACTATATCAATTAAATAATGATCAAGAATTACTAAAAACAGTTAAAATTATGTATGAGCATTTTATTGATAATGATTATTGGAAATATAATGACCATTGGCTTAGCTATTGTACAAATGAGCTTAGTCTATTATGTCCTGAAAAAAAATATTTTGAATTTGGAATTCAAAACTATTTACCATATTTAAAAAGATATAAAAATCGAAGAACGGCTAGAGGAACTTTTCTCGAAATGCTTATGGCCTCTTACAAAATGGTTTCTCGACTCCCTCATCAGGAAGGTAATGAGCTATTCGAGAAATCAAAATTCTCTGAATTATGTGATGTTATAAATACGAGATTAGAATATCAACGGGTAATTGGTTATTTCTATCCAGAAATTGCGATGTATTTCAAAAAGCCAAATATTATTTTAAATAGTTTTTTTGTTAGACAAGAAAATTTTCGCACAAGGATTGATGACAACGAACATAACTTGTCTGGTTATATTGCTTATTACTTACACTTTAAGGATTAACTATGAAAAATTATAAAGATGCTTTATCAAATGAAACCACTCAAATTGAATTTTTTAAAGTAGAAAAATTACTTCAGACATTAAATATTAATATGCTCTTCTTAAAAAGAAATCCAAATAGGCTTATTAACTTAAACAATGATTTAAGAATTGAAGGGCATAATAATTTTTACAGCAATATCTTAAATTTATGTACTATTGGTGCATTTTCTTATTCTTCTTCAAATTTAGGTTATGGTGTTTCTATTGGACGTTACTCAAGTCTAGCTACCAATATTAAAATTATGGGAGCACACCATTTCCCCGAATGGATATCTACTTCACCTCACTTTTATGCTGAAGATTATCATAGTACTGATCCTCTAAAGGTAACCCATCTTCAACGAACCAAACGAAATGTTACTATTGGAAATGATGTATGGATAGGTGCTGATGTCGTTTTGAAGAGCAATATTAGCATCGGTGATGGTGCTATTATTGCATCTAACAGTGTAGTAACTAAGGATGTTGCACCTTATATGATAGTCGGTGGAAATCCAGCAAGAATAATTAGACCCAGATTTAGTGATGATATTGTTGAAAAATTAAAAACTTTAAAATGGTGGAGATTCCATAAAAAGGATTTAAAAGAATTAATGTTTGACCATCCTTACTTTTTTATAGATTCTCTTAGAGAAAAAATCGAATTAGTAGGGCTAAAGGAATACACTCCTCCAATTTTCACAAAAAATGATTTATTAAAATCGACCCACATTGAAAACATATGATATTAATCAAAAAATTACAGAATATTCTATTATGAAAAATCATTATTTCTTTTTATTTCCTAAAATTGATGAAAAAAAAAATGGATTGGTTTTTGCCCTATTAAAACGTGCAAAAATACTTCATGAAAAACTTGGTATTGATCCAATCATTATTACAACTGATTATGATCGTTCTTTGGCACAAAACTATTGGAACTTAGTTTCCAGCAACCTTGCCCCATCCTCTATTGGTTACCTTAATTTATATGGAGATTTACAAGGAACCCCCTTACGACTAGCTGAAAAAAAATATCATAAAAATGATAAAAAAATGTTCAATGAAAATATATCAAACACACAGATTTTTGATACTTTTAATCAAAGACTTCATGACAAAAATAATAAAAATTATCTTTATGAAATAAGACAAAAGGACTCACCTACTTTACGTTATGTAAATACATTTCAACAAGGTATAAAAAATGGTCGGCTCATTTATGATAGCTATGGCCATCTTAGTTGTATTCAAACTATAAGTTTAGAAACTCAAACAGTTATAACCGAAACATATTTTCATATTAAAGGCTATCCAGTAATTATTAAGAATTACCAATTAAATGAGAAAAAGAAGAATATCCTTTTAAACATTTTTTTATTAGATGAAAATGGTGTTATCACTGAGGTATTTGATCTAGAGTCCCAACTCATTCAATACTGGTTTTCAAAAATATCGAAAAACTATATAAATGATCTCATGTATATTCTAATTGATCGTGCCATTCATTTTTATGAACCCCTGAGGCACATCAAGCAAAAAAATATGCGTTTTATTGGCACAATCCATGCGACTCATTTAAATGGGGCAGATATTTATCGAGCCAGTATTAATCGTCATTACCGTAGCTATTTTGAACATAGCGATGAACTGGATGCATTGGTTATTTTAACTGAACGGCAAAAAGAACATATTCAACAACGATTTGAGATACATGAAAAATTATTCGTTATTCCACATATTTATGAGAAGTCTATCAAGCACGTAAAATTTACTGATCGCAATCCCCTATCCTGTTTAACCATAGCACGTTATGACAAAGCAAAAAACTTGGATAGCCTTATTCGAGTATTTAAAGAGGTTATAAAGGAAATACCGAATGCGTATTTAAATATTTATGGTTTTGGTGGCGAACAGACCTTTCTGCAAAATGAAATAGATAGTTATCAGTTAAATAATCATGTTAAATTAATGGGCTATAACGAAAATACAGATAGTTTATACGATCAAGCAAGTTTATTTCTTTTTTCAAGCCGGTCAGAAGGTTTTGGCATGGCAGTTTTAGAAGCTTTATGTCATGGCTGCCCAGTTGTTAGTTACAATATTGATTATGGCCCATCAGATATGATTAATGATGGTATCAATGGTTTCTTAATTCCATTTGAAAATGAAACATTATTTGCTCAAAAAATTATTTCTTTACTTAAAGATGAACAAATGAGACAAAACTTTAGTGAAGCTGCATATGCATGTACTCAGCTAACAGACCAAGAACAATTTGCTCAAAAATGGCAAGCTCTTTTTGAAGCAATTCGATGATAAAGCAACTTTCATCAAATAAAGGTCTGATTTTATTATTCTCTATGCTTCATTTAGGCTTTTGCATCAGTGCAAAAGCCGATTGCGGCGCTAGTCGTCCTTCTGCAGTAAGTCAACTTGACAATGTCTATTATGGCAATAAAAATCTCCGCATTTTTTATACAATATCTGGAGAAAACGCCCTTGAATTTCCTGAAGATCAAAACAAAAATAATGTACCCGATTATATTGAAAATATTGCGATTCAAGCAAATTCAATACGTAATGCTTGGACGTTGCTAGGTTATCAAGATCCGTTAAAAAGCCCGCGTTATAAAGAAAGAGTCCGATATATTGATATACAAATACAAAAATTAAATGGTCTCGGTCTAGCTTATGACGAGCCACATCAACATATCAATAATCCATTAAAGCAGAATGCATGTGCATTAGTTATATTAATTAGCAATAATATTCCGAATCTAACTACAAACTCTTCTACAGTTGCCCATGAACTATTTCATCTTTACAGCTATGGATATACAATGTTTAAGCAGCCTTGGCTTACAGAAAGCCTAGCGGCATGGTCAGAAGGATTGATTAGAAAAGGAAAAGTTGGCGCTTATGGAGAGAGAAGTTTACCTAAAAATCCAGAAAACTTTGACAAATTTATATTGAATCGTACCTATAAAACTTCTCAATTATGGAGCCGACTCACTACACTTATTGATATATCTAATGGGCAACTTGATCTACCACCTATGCTGCTACAAACAAAGTATACTGACGGTCAATTTGTTTTTCATGATCAATTTCTAAAAGGTACACTTTTTATGCGTACTTTTCTTGAGAACCTTGGCAATAGTGATCGACGAATTTCTAATCTAAATAATTGGAAACTGTACCGCTGGAAGGAAAGTCAGCAAAGATCTTCTCATTTTGACCCACAGGTATTAGAAACTTTGTTAGAAACGCTAGAAAAATCAAATAAAAGTAATGCAGAAAAAAAAGAATTTCAGATCTTGTTAAGAAAAGTAATTAAAGATAAGAACCTTAATTAAAAGACTTATTTTCATTGTGATAATTATTTAAATCAATGCCGCACAGAATTAAGTTGACACCTTCTAAATTAAACTTGGATAGTATGCCTAGTTATAATAATCCACTGAGATAACTGATTAGTTTTTCGTATTATTTTTTTCGATTAAGTCAAATCCAACCTATAAAATAATGGATTTTCATATAATAATTTAGACATGCTTTAGTCCAACAGGTAAATAGCATACTAAAAGTAAAAATTTACTTTATAAAGCCAAATATCTTAAAGCTATTAGACCAATAGTTGCAGAATCTATAGAACTTTATGATATTCGTAAATCGAGTACTTCTATAGAATACAATATTAAAAGACAGATAAAACTTATTGGCTTTTGTGTGAAATAACGATTAATCCATTTCAAAACAAGACAACCATTTTTAGAAAACAAAAAAGAGAAGGCACTTATGCCTTCTCTCCAATTTGTATACTTATATCAATAACAATCAATTAGAACAGAAGCTGATTATTATTTAATAACTCATCCAGTGTTGTATCTGTATTTTTCAATACAATAAGGTCAGTTGAGTTATAGTTATTTCCAGTGCCATCACGATCAATACTAATCAAAGTATTACCCTCGCCATCAGAAGTAACAGACACATAATTAGCGATATTGTCTGCATTAGCGCCATCTAATAGTGCACTAACATCCACTTTATCTCCTTGTGCCAGATTGAAGTCAGTCCACTCATCCTTACCATTACCACCCGTTGCATCTGCAACGTTCAGTAAGTTATAGATAACGGTATCTGCTCCAGCTCCAGTCGTAATAACATCATGGCTAGCAGTACTCGTAATGTTTTCATCACCAATACTCGCTGTAGAGATATCATCACCGGCACTTGTCTCATAATATTCATCAGCATTAATAGCTAATTTTGAGATAGCTTCATCATTACTATTTGTACCAATTTGAATAGTTAAATTAGCATTATCAGATTTACCCGTTACTGGATCTATCACAGTATATTCAAACATTTCTGTCTTACCAATTACTGTAACATCACTGTTTGGTGTATACGTGTAACTACCATCTGGTTTAATCACTAGTGTGCCATAATTACCAACAATGGTTGTTTCACCTGTTATAGCTTGACCAGCTACTTCAGATATAATTGCACCAGCAGGCACATTATCCTGACCATGAATACCATCAGTATCAGTAATCACATTACCACCAACTGAAGTTACATTGGTTATGATAGGATCCTGAGCAGTGTCATAAGACTTGATAATAATATCAGTCTCAATAAAACCAGGTAGAGTGATAGCATTAAAGCTACTCATATCTATTTTATATTGTCCACTTGCTAATCCAGGTAATTCAAGTTTAGCGACTTGACCAAAAACTCCAATAAAGTCAAAGATTCCGCCTGATGAACTGTTACCAATTTCAACCCATGAACCATTCTCAAATTTAGACACTTTAACTGCAACACTATCGAAGAATGATGCCCATGATCCTGACTTGATTTCTAATGTAACATCAGCTATCTGATTTTCTTGAACACTAAATTGGGTTGAACCACTCGTTGTACCAATGACTATTCCAAGGAAACCAATGAGCCAATTATAAGAGATTGCGTTGTCTAAGGTCGTTTCTGTAACAGGATACTCAAAATCAACCCCTGCTTCTACGAGATTGTCTACTGCATCAACTGGAATATTTGGTGCTGTAACTTCTGTTGGAGTAGATTCATTGCCAGCAACATCTTTTGCAGTCACATCTACAACTTCTCCATCATTTAACGAATCCGTAAACACGACAGTATAATTACCATTTTCATCGGTAACCGCTGTACCCAATACGTTGCCGCCTTGGTCTTTAACCGTCACTGTTGAACCTGGTTCTGCCGTTCCACTTAAATCCGAGCCATCATGATTAAATTCAGCAGTTGGTGCATCTGGTGCCGTTGTATCATCAGCTGTTGCTTGAGTAGGTTCAGATTCATTGCCAGCAACATCTTTTGCAGTCACATCGACCACTTCACCATTGGTTAATGGCGTGGTTAGATCCACTGTGTAGTTGCCATTTTCATCAGTAACCGCTGTACCTAATACGTTACCGCCTTGGTCTTTAACCGTCACTGTTGAACCTGGTTCTGCTGTACCCGTAACTTGCGTTCCATCATTAACAACATCTGCTGTCGGAGCAGTTGGCGCAGTCGTATCATCAGCTGTTGCTTGAGTAGGTTCAGATTCATTGCCAGCAACATCTTTTGCAGTCACATCGACCACTTCACCATTGGTTAATGGTGTGGTTAGATCTACTGTATAGTTGCCATTTTCATCGGTAACCGCTGTACCCAATACGTTACCGCCTTGGCCTTTAACTGTCACTGTTGAACCTGGTTCTGCTGTACCTGTTACTTGCGTTCCATTATTAACAACATCTGCTGTCGGAGCAGTTGGCGCAGTCGTGTCATCAGCTGTTGCTTGTGTTGGATCTGATTCATTTCCAGCAACATCTGTTGCAGTCACATCTACTACTTCACCATTGGTTAATGGCGTAGTTAAATCCACTGTGTAGTTGCCATTTTCATCGGTAACCGCTGTACCCAATACGTTGCCGCCTTGGTCTTTAACTGTCACTGTTGAACCTGGTTCTGCTGTACCTGTTACTTGCGTTCCATCATTAACAACATCAACTGTTGGAGCAGTTGGCGCAGTCGTATCATCAGCTGTTGCTTGAGTATGTTCAGATTCATTGCCAGCAACATCTGTTGCAGTCACATCGACCACTTCACCATTGGTTAATGGCGTGGTTAGATCCACTGTGTAGTTGCCATTTTCATCAGTAACGGCTGTACCCAATACGTTACCGCCTTGGTCTTTAACTGTCACTGTTGAACTTGGTTCTGCTGTACCTGTTACTTGCGTTCCATTATTAACAACATCTGCAGTTGGCGCATCAGGTGCAGTCGTGTCATCAGAATCGCTGTCAGAGTCAGAATCACTGTCAGAGTCCGAGTCACTGTCAGAATCCGAGTCACTGTCAGAATCCGAGTCGCTGTCAGAGTCGCTGTCAGAATCCGAGTCGCTGTCAGAATCCGAGTCGCTGTCAGAGTCCGAGTCGCTGTCAGAGTCCGAGTCGCTGTCAGAATCCGAGTCGCTGTCAGAATCCGAGTCGCTGTCAGAATCCGAGTCACTGTCAGAGTCAGAATCACTGTCAGAGTCAGAGTCGCTGTCAGAGTCCGAGTCGCTGTCAGAGTCAGAATCACTGTCAGAGTCGCTGTCAGAATCACTGTCAGAGTCGCTGTCTGAGTCAGAATCGCTGTCAGAGTCAGAGTCACTGTCAGAATCCGAGTCACTGTCAGAGTCCGAGTCGCTGTCAGAGTCCGAGTCGCTGTCAGAGTCAGAATCGCTGTCAGAATCCGAGTCGCTGTCAGAATCCGAGTCGCTGTCTGAGTCCGAGTCGCTGTCAGAATCAGAATCACTGTCAGAGTCCGAGTCACTGTCAGAGTCCGAGTCGCTGTCAGAGTCCGAGTCGCTGTCAGAATCCGAGTCGCTGTCAGAGTCCGAGTCGCTGTCTGAGTCCGAATCGCTGTCAGAATCCGAGTCGCTGTCTGAGTCGCTGTCAGAGTCCGAGTCGCTGTCAGAATCCGAGTCGCTGTCAGAGTCAGAATCGCTGTCAGAATCCGAGTCGCTGTCAGAGTCAGAATCGCTATCAGAATCCGAGTCGCTGTCAGAGTCCGAATCGCTGTCAGAGTCCGAGTCGCTGTCAGAGTCCGAGTCGCTGTCAGAGTCAGAATCACTGTCAGAGTCCGAGTCGCTGTCAGAGTCCGAGTCGCTATCAGAGTCAGAATCGCTGTCAGAGTCAGAGTCGCTGTCAGAATCCGAGTCGCTGTCAGAGTCAGAATCGCTGTCAGAGTCAGAATCGCTGTCAGAGTCGCTGTCAGAGTCAGAATCACTGTCAGAATCCGAGTCGCTGTCAGAGTCAGAATCGCTATCAGAATCCGAGTCACTGTCAGAGTCCGAATCGCTGTCAGAATCCGAGTCGCTGTCAGAGTCCGAGTCGCTGTCAGAGTCAGAATCACTGTCAGAGTCCGAGTCGCTGTCAGAGTCAGAGTCGCTGTCAGAATCCGAGTCGCTGTCAGAGTCAGAATCGCTGTCAGAATCCGAGTCGCTGTCAGAGTCAGAATCGCTGTCAGAATCCGAATCGCTGTCAGAGTCCGAGTCGCTGTCAGAATCCGAGTCCGAGTCGCTGTCAGAGTCAGAATCACTGTCAGAGTCCGAGTCGCTGTCAGAATCCGAATCGCTGTCAGAGTCCGAGTCGCTGTCAGAATCCGAGTCCGAGTCGCTGTCAGAGTCAGAATCGCTGTCAGAGTCCGAGTCGCTGTCAGAGTCCGAATCGCTGTCAGAATCCGAGTCGCTGTCAGAGTCCGAGTCGCTGTCAGAATCAGAATCGCTGTCAGAGTCCGAGTCGCTGTCAGAATCCGAGTCGCTGTCAGAATCCGAGTCGCTGTCAGAATCCGAGTCGCTGTCAGAGTCCGAGTCGCTGTCTGAGTCAGAATCGCTATCAGAATCCGAGTCGCTGTCAGAGTCAGAATCGCTGTCAGAGTCCGAATCGCTGTCAGAATCAGAATCGCTGTCAGAGTCCGAGTCGCTGTCAGAGTCAGAATCGCTGTCAGAATCCGAATCGCTGTCAGAGTCCGAGTCGCTGTCAGAGTCAGAATCGCTGTCAGAGTCCGAGTCGCTGTCAGAATCCGAGTCGCTGTCAGAATCCGAGTCGCTGTCAGAGTCAGAATCGCTGTCAGAGTCCGAGTCGCTGTCTGAGTCAGAATCGCTGTCAGAATCCGAGTCGCTGTCAGAGTCCGAGTCGCTGTCAGAATCCGAGTCGCTGTCAGAGTCCGAGTCGCTGTCAGAGTCCGAGTCGCTGTCAGAATCCGAGTCGCTGTCAGAGTCAGAATCGCTGTCAGAGTCAGAATCGCTGTCAGAGTCAGAATCGCTGTCAGAGTCAGAATCGCTGTCAGAGTCAGAATCGCTGTCAGAGTCCGAGTCGCTGTCAGAATCCGAGTCGCTGTCAGAGTCCGAGTCGCTGTCAGAATCCGAGTCACTGTCAGAGTCAGAATCGCTGTCAGAATCAGAATCGCTGTCAGAGTCCGAGTCGCTGTCAGAGTCCGAATCGCTGTCAGAGTCAGATCCAATATCTACAATGACTACTGTTGGTAATGAATTATTCCCTGCTGGGTCTGTCGCGATTGCCTTAACTTCATCACCATCATCTAAACCAGGATTTGGCACTGTCCAAGTTCCATCTGGACCAGCAACAACTGTGGTTTTGCTGCCATCTGGGTAAGTAACTGTGACTGTTGAACCTGGCTCAGCTGTACCTGTAATAGGATCTGTTCCATCAATTGGATCTATTACAGGAGCTGTTGGTGGAATAGCATCTACAACGACGACCGTTGGTAATGAATTATTTCCTGCTGGGTCTGTCGCGATTGCCTTAACTTCGTCGCCATCTTTTAAACCAGGATTTGGCACTGTCCAAGTTCCATCTGGACTCGTAACAACTGTGGTTTTGCTGCCATCTGGGTAAGTGACTGTGACTGTTGAGCCTGGCTCAGCTGTACCTGTAATAGGATCTTTTCCATTAATTGGATCTACTACAGGAGCTGTTGGTG
>NZ_JBIMBV010000024.1:0-65869 GCF_048551735.1 Acinetobacter legionensis | reverse complement strand
ATCTGGGTAAGTGACTGTGACTGTTGAGCCTGGCTCAGCTGTACCTGTAATAGGATCTTTTCCATTAATTGGATCTACTACAGGAGCTGTTGGTGGAATAGCATCTACAACGACGACCGTTGGTAATGAATTATTCCCTGCTGGGTCTGTCGCGATTACCTTAACTTCATCACCATCTTTTAAACCAGGATTTGGCACTGTCCAAGTTCCATCTGGACTCGTAACAACTGTGGTTTTGGTACCATCTGGGTAAGTGACTGTGACTGTTGAGCCTGGCTCAGCTGTACCTGTAATAGGATCTTTTCCATTAATTGGATCTACTACAGGAGCTGTTGGTGGAGTAGTGTCAGGTTTTACTGAAGATTTACCATTATTACTATCATTATCATTCGCCCACCACAAAATTCCTGCAGCAGTTAATGGTACTGATAACCATGCCCATGGCGAGCCTGCACCATCATGATAAAGTAGTGGTTCTATATCATCTATATAACTATATGTGATATTTTCTAATAATGCGCCATTACTATCTGTAAATTGCACCCAAACTAATTTATGGTTGCCATCTTCAAAAACTAAACTATTATCAGTTGAATAATTACCGCCATTAAAAAAATCAACTATTACAATTTTATCACCATTTTTTAAAGTGATAATTGCATTCCTACCATCTTGTTTTATTTCAGAAACATCATCTTTATTGACCTTTATTAAAACTACGGATGCTTCTGAAAGTGAAACATTATCTTTTGTTGTGGTTTCTAAGACCTTATGGCTTTCCTTAGAAACAACTTGTATTTCTGACATATTTTCTGCCCCTTAAAGGATTTTATTTAAATGAATCCAATTTAAAGCTCTTAAATAAAAAGAGCCCAAACTATGGAATAAATTAGATAAAATAAAGGCAAACCTCAACACAGAAATAAATTATATACATGAATTTCATCACACAAAAAAAATAAAAATGCAGTATATTTTTTAATCTCAATTATTAAATTAGAGATATTTATTAATTTTCAATAGTTTATTTTGTTTTAATGTATAAAATACATTTATTAGACTATTATGTTTTAAAATCCAAATAATAAAATTCATATTTTAAAATAATAAAAACATTTTGAAATAAGTATGAATTTTTATATTAAAAATTCATACTTATATTTTAAAATTTATCTTTCGCGCAATGCTTCTTTTACTTTATTAAATGGTTTTAATAAATAATCCAATATTGTTTTCTCACCTGTACGAATATCTACAGTCGCCACCATACCTGGTGTAATTGCAAATGATTTTTTTTCTTTATTATAAAGTTTGTCAGAATCCGTACGAATATATACTCTATAGTAAAACTGATCTTGCTTTACTTCATCTCGAATAGTATCAGGAGATATCACTGTCACTTTACCTTTCAATCCTCCATAAATTGAATAGTCATATGCTGTAATTTTTACTAGTGCTTCTTGTCCGGGATGAATAAAAGCGATATCACGTGGCAAAATTCGAGCCTCAATCAAAAGCTTTTCATCAATTGGAACTATCGTCATAAACTTCCCATTTTGCGGTATAACACCGCCATGTGTTGTCACCGAAATTTCTTTCACAACACCGCGCACGGGGGCTCTAAAAATAGCCCGATCCAAACTATCGGTCCTCCCCACAACCACTTGTTGTTGAGTTTGGATATCCATATTGGCTTTAGCTAATTCTTCCCGTGCTTTCACATAATATTGATTTCGAACATCATTCATTTTATTTTGTAAATCATTTGCCGAACGACGCAAGCGTAAAACTTCAACTTCACTCGCAGCTCCTTTAGCAACCAATGGCTCAGTCATAGTTAACTCTTGCTGTACCAACTGTAAAGCCTCTTTGTACCCTTTCAGGGTTTGCTCCACATCCTCTCGTCTAGACTGATACAGCGCCGTTTCTTCACTTACCAACATTGAATCTGTTGTAACAATCTTAGGGAAAACTAATGGTGTTCCATTCACTTCTGCACGTAAACGAGCTGCTGTTGCCTGAGCTGCCACCAGTAAAGATTGGGATTCACCAACATTTGATGCAAAACGAGTAGGATCTAACTGTGCCAGTATTTCACCTTTTTCAACAATATCACCTTCTTGTACATTTAATTTGGTGAGAATTCCCCCTTCCAAAGATTGTATTACCTGCTCTTTAGAAGAAGGGATAACCTTTCCTACTCCTGTAGATACTTCCTCAAGTTTAAATATCCAAGCCCAAATACAAAAAATCAGAAAGCCAATACCTACAATCCAAATGATTAAGCTCACACGGGGTAAAGATGGTTCAGTATAGGAAACATTCATTGAACGATCTTTTTCTTGTTGCTCGCTCATGAATCATCTCCTTGTTTAACATTATTGTGTTGAATAGTTGATTGACTTAATATCTCGTCTCTTGGCCCATCCATGACAATTTTTCCATCATTAACGACAACAATGCGATCAACTAGTTCTAAGACAGCCCGGCGGTGAGTTGCAACAATAAGCGTTCGATGAGCTAACCAATCTTTTAAGTGATCAATTAGTTGTTTTTCTGAGACATCATCAATGGAAGCTGTAGGTTCATCCAGCAAGAGGATATTTGGTTGACGAATGAGTAACCGAGCCAAAAGAAATGCTTGTTTTTGCCCTCCAGAAAAACCAATACCTCCCTCCAAAATCAGATGGTCAAGTCCTTCCTTCTTTTCTTGAATAAAAGCAAGAGCTCCTGTAACAGTCAAAGCATTTAATATGTCATCGTCTGTTGCTAAAGGCGCACCTAGGGTCAAATTTTCTCGAATCGTGCCGTAGAACAAATATGCATTCTGATTGAGTAAGCCCATATCACGTCGTACATCAGATGGATCTATTAAAGATAAATCTAGACCATCGAGATGAACTGCACCTTGATTGGGTTCCTGCATACCTGATAGCAATTGCAACAAAGTAGACTTACCTGCGCCATTACGACCTAATATGGCGACTTTTTCGCCTGCTCGAATTTTTAAATGACGAATCATAAGACTCGGTTTAGGATCCTCATCTCCATATTGAAACAAAACATTCTTTAACTCATAGTCCCCATTCAAAACCGGCTTGTGAACTAAATGAGAACGCTCAGCTTGATCAATAGGTCGCTTCATCAGCTCATCTAAACTTTGTTTCGCTATTTTGGTCTGCTGTAAACGTCCCAAAATTCCTGTAATCTGGGCAATTGGAGCGAGCATTCGTGATGACAAAATTGAGCATGCAACCAAAGCACCCGTTGTCATTTCACCATCAATGACAGCAAAACAACCCACTAAAACAACCATAGCGTATGTTAAACCCTGAAGTTTTTGCGTCCAGGCCATCAAAGTGCCGACAATTTTACGTTGTTTCATCCCGATATCAGCGGAAATCTCATTCATATGGTTCCATTGATTTTGGAAACGAGATTCTGCCCGCAATAACTTGATATCTTCTATACCCTGAACCACCTCTACTAATATTGCATTTCGAATAGCCGACTCACGCATCCCCTCTTGTGCTAACTGCGCCAATTTTTTCTGTACCAAAATTGCGGGTAAAATCATAAGCGGGATAACCAACAACATCACCCAAAATAGATTTCCACCAATGAAAGCAAAAATGAACAGAAAAAGAAAAAAGAAGGGTAAGTCAGCAATTGCACCAATTGTAGTTGAAGTAATAAGTTCTCTAACACCTTCCAGTTCACGGATTTGAGAAATAAAACTACCCGTCGATTTTGAGCGATCTTTATTTTTAATTCTTAGTGCATGTCCCAAAACGCGATCTGAAATACGTAAATCAGCTCTTTTACCAATAATATCAGACAGATAGACACGAGATACACGTAATACGAATTCAAAGATCGCCGCAATTAATACCCCACCAGCTAATACCCATAATGTTGAAATAGATTGTGAAGGTACGACACGGTCATAAACCTGCATAGAAAATATAATGGTTGCCAATGCCAATATGTTTGCAATCAAAGAGGCAAACATTATATCTATATATCGCTTCCAATCGCGTAAGGCAATCGACCAGAACCAATTTTCTTGATATGGCTTAATATATTCATCAATGCGAGCATCAGGAATTGAAGTCTCTGGCCGCAAAGTGTATACATACTTGATTTTATCTTTTAATAAATCTATATGAATACTTTGTGATAAACCTTGATCACCACTAAATTGAATATTAACATTTCCTTGCTTATCTGCTTTATCAACGACCCCAACTTGTCCATCATTTAGTTCAAAAATGACAGGTAAAAGCCATGGGTTTAAAAGCTCTACAGAAAAATTAGATTTACGTAGATTTAATCCAACCTGACGGGCGATCAATAGTAAAATGTCATCCAGCTTTTGGTTTTGATTCCATTCCAATTGTAAGCGAATTCTTTCTTCTGATGGCTCAATCCGATAATACTTTGCAACCGTGAGTATTGCTTGTAACCAGGGTTGATAATTTTTTTTTGTCGTCATGGCTGAACTTCGAACCCCTGAATTGAAATATTGTTTAAGCCATAAACTTGTCGCGAACGACCTGTTGCGGCAATATACTGAACAATACTGTTATAGATGTCATAACGTGCTGTCTCGAGCTCTGTATTTGCACTATGGATTGCTTGTTCAGCATTAAGTAAATCAACCAATGAACGTGTTCCCAGCTTATATTGTTCCTGATATAGCTCTCGGGTCCGAACGGTTGTTTCTTGTCTATTTGCTAAAACTTGTATTTGGCGCTGTTTGTTTTCAATTTGTTCACGACTCGTTCTAATCTGATTTAGAACATCTCGGTATACTGAGTTCACTTCTGATTTGGCAGCTTCTTCCGCATAACTCGCCATTTTAACTTGCGAAGAATTAGCCCCCCCTTGGTAAAACTGACTGGTCGCTTCAAGCATAATGGAACTATAAAACCCATCATCTCTACCATTATTCGGATTACGACCATTTAAGGCCTGATTTAGCGAACCTTTAACCGCAAGCGTTGGATAACGAGTTAATCGGGTTTGTTCTTTTTGGGCTTTTGCAACTTCTACCTTAGCTAGAGCTACAATCATTTTAGGAATGATATTAAATTGAGGTTCACCATATAAATCAGATTGCATAACAAGATCGTCAGGAATCAGCCAAACCTTATTAAAAATATCTACACCAAGAAGAATGCGTAAATGTTGCTGATATTGGCGTAACAAAGATTGTTGAGCAATTAAACTTGATTGCGCTGACTCTAGATAAGATTGAGCTTGAATTGGGTCAGCTTGACTACTGATTCCAGCATTTGCGCGTAAATTTGCGATATCCTTAATTCGTTGAATACCCGTTATTTGTTGCTCAGCAATTTTATTTAATCGTAAATAGCGCTGAATATTAATAATAGTTTGGGATGCATCTAAAGCGATATCATCAATACTGACTAAGACATTTGCTTGTTCAAGTTGTACCTTAGCTTGCGCTACTGAAACTCCAGACTTTATTTTCCCGAAATCATAAACCATCTGGGTTGCATTTAAACTGAGTAACTGGCGGCCACGCTCTCCTGTTGTTAAATCTCCAGTACTGACTCCTCCTGATAATTGCGGATAATAACCAGCTTTTGCAAAATCAACGCCTGCATTTTCTGCTGCTAAATTAGCAATCGCCTGTGAAATATCAGGATTCTGTTGAATTGAATAATGGATAGCATCAATTAAATTAATAGAATCATGTGTTAAAATATTAGGTACAGTAGGAAAAAAACCTTCATTTCCAATTTTTTGAAATTGACTTTGATCTACTTGCAAATTGCTTAGTTTTTGCAACTCAACAAATTTATAACTTTGATCAGTTTCAGGAGCAAAAAGTTGAGAAATTTTATTCTTTAAATTTTTCTCTGGTTTGGCTAATATCATTTCAGCCTTCACAGTCGATGCAATAAAAATAATATAGAAAATTATAAAAAAATTACTCGTTAAGCTAATTATAAATAGAAACTGATTTTGGTGAAAAAACGTATTCCTCATTGAACTTCTCATCTTTTAAAATATTAAAAAACAAGAAAATAGCCAGCTTATATCCATGAATTTTAAAACCTTACTTCTTTTATGAAATTTTTTAGAGAATAATTTAAACTAAGAACAAAAAAACATATGCTTCAAAAAAAAGTAACTAACACCAACACAACTTGTTATTTTATATAAAATTTAGTTGATTAAAAGGTGTTTAATACACCAGAAGCTTTAATGCACATTTAAAACAGATATATTTCATAAATCAAAAAATGATCATATTGAGTGAATAATATTTTTATTGAAAGTTTCTTCTCCCTTTGAGATAAAGCTAGAATGAGAAAGGATTTCACGTTGATTTATAATTTTAACAATCGCTTGTGAATGATGCCTAAAAAACAAACTAAATAGAATTATCATGATAAGATAATACATATTAATACTAAAAAGCTGTCATTTAATTTAAACAAAAAGCATCTACTTAAGACTTAAAATATTTCACATTCAGAATAAAACATATAAACCAATTAATATTAAAGATAAAAAATAACTTCTAACTCTAAATTAATATAGCTAAAAAAATTTTTACAAGAGGCTCAATATATAAATTAATTTTTATTACTTCAGATTATTAAAAAAAGATTAACTATTATCATCCGGCTCCTTATAAAACTTAATTCAAAATCAACATCTATTTGATTTTTATTCAATATTAGCAAAAACAGTAAGTACGGTTTAAAAAAATCCTAAACTAACAAGATAAAACTAGTATCTTTTTAAAGCGAAGAAACTAATAAACACTACTATAAAAATATTTAAAAAATTTTATTATATTTAATGAAAAGCTGACTTAGGACTTAGAAAATCGATAAATCGACTAATATTGCTGAGAAAAAAACTACTATATTATTTTAAATTTCAAGTAAAATCAGATTATAATCATCTTAAATTTAGTTTTAATGACAGTTTAAATTCGTCACATGATTCAATATTTTTATATTTAAGGTACAGCTTTAACCATACTATAATTAGTTTCTAAACGATCTACCGGTAGCGGCATGCCTAACAAATAACCTTGTAATTGCTGACAACCTAAGCGTTTAAGAATCTGCGCCTGTTGTTCAGTTTCAACACCTTCTGCCGTCACCACCAAACCCAAACGAATCGCCAAATGAATAATACTTTCTAAAATGATTTGTTCTTTTGAACCTTCACACAAATTACGGATAAATTCTCGATCTATTTTTAATTCATCTACTGGTAAATCTTTTAAATACAAGAAACTCGAATGGCCCGTTCCAAAATCATCAATTGCCAGTCGGATACCTAAATTTCTTAATTTCTCAAAGGTTTGAATACTGTCATCAATATGATGCATCGCTGTAGATTCAGTAATCTCAATAATTAAATTACCATTCTTGACATGGTATTTTTGAATCAATTTTTCTAAAGTTTCAATCAAATGCTTATGTTCAAATTGCACAGCTGAAAGATTTACGGCGATGGGACCAAAAGCATATTTTTTATCTTCCCACTCTTGAATTTGCTTACATGCTTTTTCTAAAGCCCAATAACCCATACGAATAATCAGACCCGTTTGCTCAGCACCATCAATAAACATGCTCGGTGCAAGTAAGCCTAGGGTTGGATGCTTCCAACGGATTAAAGCTTCTACGCCACAAATTTGGTAGTCGGCTGTGAATTTAGGTTGATAAAATAGAATAAATTGTTGTTCTTCTACTGCTTTATATAAATCATTGATGAGTTTAGATTGACTTCGGCTTTGGTGTTGTTGGTCTAAAGAACTGCTATAAACACTAAAAGTATTACGACCCTGCTCTTTCGATTGCATCATGGCTGAATCAGCATTAATCAATAAATCTTGTAAGTTCTGCCCATGATCTGGAAAAAATACAATTCCAATGCTGGCAGAAATATTGATTTCTTTACCTGAAATTTGAAACCCATCTTGTATTTTTTGTAAGAATAATTCAGCAATTTCTTCAGCTTCATTACGATTAGAATCTTCAAGAATCAGAATGAACTCATCTCCACCAATACGAATAAGTCTTTGTCCGTCCTTGAGCAAAGGATATAAACGCTGTGCGAGTTTAACCAGAAGTTCGTCACCTATATGATGACCAAACGCATCATTGACTGATTTAAAGCGATCTAAGTCAATATAAATAAACGCAATTTTAGTCTGTATTTCTTTATAACCTAAAAATAAAGCATCTGTGTATTCAACTAGAAATAATCGATTTGGAAGTTTAGTCAGATTGTCTTGAAGTGCTAAGTCTTCAAGCTCTTTATTGGCTTGTAATAACTGTAAACTACGTTCTTCTAATCTTCGTTCTAAAATCGCTACACAAAAAGCAGAAACAAGGATCAAACTCGCTACAAAAATAATGGTAAACAATAAAATACCTTGTCCTTCGTGTAGTTGACTTCCAAAATGTTTTTCATGCACCGATGAGATCGTCGCCGCAGCCATACCAATATAATGCATTCCCACAATGCTGAGCGCGATCATGATCGATACAGCAATTTTATAGAGCATCTTATGATTAAAAGAATTCTTATATTTAAAGGCGAGCCAGAAAGACAATCCTGAACCACTTATAGCCATGATGACTGAGAGCATCACTAAAATAACATCATAATCAACTTGTTGATTTGGAATATTTAAACCCAGCATGCCGATATAGTGCATCCCAGAAATTCCCAACCCCATCAACAATCCACCCAAAATCAGCCGTACAATAGGCAAAGTTTCTTGAGTTGTCAGCCAAATCGCAAAAGTCGACGCCAATGCAGCAATAATATATGAAATCACTGTGAATGTTAGATCAAAGGAATAACCTTGTGGTAGATCACAAGCCAACATTCCGATAAAATGCATTGCCCAAATTGCAAACCCAAAAACCATGCCACTCAAGCATAATATAATTTTTTGTTGGCGAGGCGAATGTTGCGTAAATATGAGTTGTTCTAATGAAATAGCTACGTAACAGATGATAACTGCAATACATGCAGAGCCTATTACGAGATTACTATCATAACTCATATAACTCATAAAAATTTACTTCCAGTAATGAACCTATTTTTGTTATAAGCAACCTTTATATATACAACCTAAAATTGCGAGAAGGTTCACCTTTTTTAAAGAGCGTTCGTTTTACTTAAAATATCACTATCCTATTGAACGTCAAGTTATTTTTTAAATCGAAATAAAAAAGCATACCCGAGATATGCTTTTTTATTTTACCTAAATAGAATTTTTAGTTATTTACTTGTTAGATGTGCCAAATCTAACAGAACGTTGGCAGCTTCATTCACAAAAGTCTCTTCTTCTGGCAAAGCTGGGCGCTGGTTTACTTTCATTTTTGCTCTCGACTCAGCCAAAGCATCCAAACTTGCTTGGTAGCTTTCCCAATTTGAATATGGTTTTAGTCCTGTTTCAGTACGGCGTTTGTTCTCTGCAGCCAATGTTCTTGCTTCAAGCGCTATTAACTCCGCTTTACGTTTATCAATATCTAGAGAGATTCGTTTCTGATCTTTAGCTTCTTGAGCAATCGCTTTACGCGTCTCTAAATATTGGAACTGAGAATCGCCTGCCGTACGAACTTTTGATTTTTCACCAAGCTGTGCCACATAAGGTTGAATTGAACCTTCACGTTTAAATGGCGCAGTCGGAATCGTATCCCATTTCAGGGCATTTTTCGCTTTACGCTCACCAAACTCTTCATCGTAAATATCAACCAATTTGATATCTGGTATCACACCT
This sequence comes from Acinetobacter legionensis, assembly GCF_048551735.1. Lineage (NCBI taxonomy): Bacteria > Pseudomonadati > Pseudomonadota > Gammaproteobacteria > Moraxellales > Moraxellaceae > Acinetobacter > Acinetobacter legionensis. The sequence continues at coordinate 56,079 of NZ_JBIMBV010000024.1, read as the reverse complement.
TTGTTTTGTGTGCTTCCACCTGTAACACGATAAAATTTACGCTGAGTTAAGGTCGCTTGACCATAAGCAAGACTATCTAATTGAACTTGTGCAGTTCCCTTACCTGTTGTTGTGCTCCCTAAAATAACTGCACGATCGTAATCTTGGAGTGCAGCAGAGTAAATCTCACTGGCAGAAGCTGATGCTAAGTTAACCAAAACAGCCAAAGGTCCTGAATAAGTTTGAGCACCACCGTCGGTGTCTTCAAACACACTCACATTCCCGTTACCGTCACGGATTTGAACCACTGGGCCCTCTTTAATTACCTGCCCAATCATTTTGGCAACTTCTTCTAAAGAACCACCTGGATTATTACGCAAATCAATAATAATGCCTTCAACATTTTGTGCTGCAAGTGACTTCAATGCTTTATTGGTATCTTCTGAAACAGAGCGATATTCAGTCCCTGCACGACGTGCACGATAGTTCAAATAGAAAGATGGTATTTCTAAAACACCAAACTTATGCTTTTTACCATCACGTGTAAGTTCCACAGTCCGTGAACGGACACCAGCATCTTCTTCTTGAATCACATCACGAGTAATTGTGACAACTCGCGCTTGGCTCATAGAGGCACCAGCAGCTAACAATTTCACTGAAACTTTGGTTCCACGTTTCCCACGTATCAATCCAACAATTTCGGAACTTGGCCAGCCAATCACATCGACCATCTTATTGCCATCTTGTGCAACACCAATAATGCGATCACCCGATTTAACCTGTCCAGTCTTACTTGCCGGCCCACCATCTACAATAGTTTCAATCTTGGTGTAGTCTTCATTACCACGCTCAGGACGAATCGAAACACCAATACCTTCAAGTTGTAAGGTGGTTTGACGATTCAACTCCATGGCATCAACAGGTGGAAAATAATTGCTGTGCGGATCGTAGGTCAAGGTCATTGCATTGAGGATACGTTCCAGCACATCATCACTCTTGGTTCGTCCAATACGCTCTAGTTGGCGGGTATACCGCTTGGTAAGCGTTTGAACCGGTGTAAGATCTTCTGATGCGGCTAAATCCTGACCATTGGCCAATGTTGGATCATCTTTTAATGCTTTTTGTTTGGCTTGATCTTCTTGCTTAGCAATAGTGAGATTGATTAATTGCGACACCAGCATTTTACGCCAATAGTTTTGCAACTCGGCTTTGCTTGCAAAAAACGCAGCTTTTTCACGATCGGCATCAATAAACTCATTCGGTTGATTTAAGTTCTGTGTCTTTTTAAGTTCAGCCAATTCAAATTCATAAAATTCTTTTAAACGCGCTCGATAATGCGCATGAATCGCAAATGGTCCAGACAAATCACCTGCTTTTAGTTTTGCGCCAAGTGTTGCACCATACTGTTTTTTATATTGTTCAATTTCTGAAGCTAAAAATAATGTGTGCTCTGGATCGAGGCTATCAATATACATGTCTAAAATACGATTTGATGTGGTTGCATCTAAACGCATATTCAAATAATGCTGACGGTCAATCAATGTTGCAAGTTGACGTGTCACTAAAGCTTGATCTTGTGAAGGATGAATCGATTGAGACACGTTTGTAGCATTGGTTTCCGCCATTGCCTGATTGATGGTATGGGTAAAGAATAAACCACCTGTTGCAAGTGCTATAGCGCAAGCGAGAGTTTGAATTTTCATAAATTCTTAATACTTCCTTGGGTTTTCCAATTTCTATATCGTTTTTCAATCTGAACTCAACAGTTTCAATATCTTAAACGACTTTATCTGTTTATGTTGTGTAGTTTTAGCATAATCTGTACTGACTAAGTGTAGCAAATCATTGCAGAAATCGGGTATTGTTTCCCAGTTTAAATAAATACAACCGTGGATTCCTATGATCGGCGCATTGATGCTTGATATTGCAGGCACAGAACTTACTCAAGAAGATATTGAACTATTACAAACTCCGCAAGTCGGTGGCATGATTTTATTTTCAAGAAATATAGAATCACCTGCACAAGTTCGCGCATTAACCGATCATATGCGCCAAATTCGCCCAGACATTCTTATTGCAGTTGATCAAGAAGGGGGGCGAGTACAACGCTTAAAACAAGGGTTTACTCTACTACCAGCTATGGGGCATTTTGGTGAGCTTTACTTAACTCAACCTGAAAAAGCATTAACACTGGTTGAACAATGTGGTTGGCTCATGGCAATTGAAGTGCTTGCTGTCGGGATTGATTTTAGTTTTGCCCCTGTTTTAGATCTCAATGATATAAGTGATGTGATTGGCGATCGCGCCTTTGCAAAAAATGTACAAGATATTGTGCCACTAGCTAGTGCATTTATGAAAGGGATGCAACGTGCTGGTATGGCAACTACAGGCAAACACTTCCCTGGACATGGTTCAGTTAAAGCAGATTCTCATGTTGCTGCAGCAATTGATCCACGTGAATACCAAGATATTTATAATAATGATATGCAAAGTTTTATTCAGCTACAAACCCAGCTGGATGCACTTATGCCTGCACATGTTATTTATGAAAATGTAGATCCAAATCCTGCGGGCTTTTCACCCTATTGGATTGAAACGATTTTACGTCAAGAACTTCAATTTGATGGTGTGTTATTCTCAGATGATTTAAGTATGCAAGCTGCTTGTGTCGCAGGCGGAGCAGACGCACGTATCCGAGCTGCTCTCGAAGCTGGTTGCGATATGGGCTTGGTGTGTAATAATCGTGAATCAGCATGTATTGCATTGGCTGGAATTAACAATCTACCATTACCAAATCAAGCACGTTTACAACGTATGCGTGGCAAAATTCCAGATATCACCATTGGTGAAAAATTTGAGCTTGGAAATGAATGGCAAACTGTCAAAAAAGTCATTGAAGAATTTAAAAATTCACTTTAAAAAGAATAGAAACACATCTATATGATGTTGATCTAGAAAAATTAACATCTCTTTCTTTTTATAAAAAGAAAGAGAAAATTTTAAGCTTTTTAACAGTTTAAAAAGCTTAAAATGCATATCTCTAAATAGTGCATTGGGAAGGATAAAAAAGAAGAACTGAGTAAAATTAAATTTTAGTCTTCTTTTTAATTGTTTTCGTAATCATCGAATTAGAAAAAATATAAGTTAAGGATAACTATGTCAGACCAACAACTTTCAAAGCACCGCCATATCTCATTTACAGCCCATTACACAGGCTATATTTGGTATAAAATGGGAATTTCTCATCCATTATTTGCTACATCAAAGGGTAAAACTTTAGCGATGATTGCCCATCCAATAGAAAGTTGGGGAGAAAAATATGTAGGCGGCAGTATGCGTACCACACTCAAACAACGTCATACTATGTTAGATGAGCGCTTAGCTAAACTGATCGAACAGTCTCCTGACTTACAAGTATTAGAAATAGCCGCAGGACTATCACCAAGAGGTTGGTGGTTTAGGCAACATTATCCCACGATTGATTATCGTGAATTAGATTTGCCCGATATGGCAAAAACTAAGCAAGCAGCGCTTAAGCAAATTGATAACGCGAGCCCAGATGTATTGTCTGTAGATTTATTTACAGACGATTTTAAAAAAGCCTTTGACGTATTTGATCCCCAACGACCGCTCGTTGTGATCAGTGAAGGTTTAATTAACTACTTTACCAAAGCACTTTTACAACAATTGATTCAATCGATTTCCCAGTACGGACAAGACTTCAAGAGCTTACATTATCTCACAGACCTCTATCCTGAACCTGTAAAAAACAAACTGGCTAAAGTGATTTGGAATAGTAGCAAGCTATTAAAAATCATGTCTCGAAGTGCTTTTACCTTTCACTTTATCAATCCAGAACAAGTGAAAAATTTTATCTATCAAGCTGGTTTTCAAAAAGTTGAAGTAATCCAGCCTAATTCCTATTTTAATAAAAATTCAATTGAACACGATGCTGAAGAACATCTAGGTGATTTGGTGTGGATGATTGATGCACAACGATAAAGCAATCATTTGTTGCTATGATCGAGACTTGAACTCCTAACTATAAAAAACCAGTGAAAAAGACTGGTTTTTTAACAGAATAAACCCTGACTACCTTAAAGCTACAGCATTTTCTTGTTCAATACACACCGGTACTGTTTGAGTTTGGCGCGCGATAAAGCGTAATAAGCGATCTGCATTTTCAAAGCTACCATGCTTAAATAGAGCCCGAACACCAAATTCAGATGTTTCAAAAATCAAACATTCAATCGCAAACTCACCTTCATCATCACTTAAGTTTAAAGCCAAATCACGGGTATGTTCATTGACAAAAGCTAAATCCTGTTGATGATCAAGGCTTATCAATAGACCAAAATAATTTAAATCAATCACATCTACCTGTATCACTCTATTTGAATGGCGGTGGCTCAACTGGCGATGCGGATCAAGCACTTGAATACGTTGTTCTCCACGGCGCTCGATATGTTGCATTTGTTCCCGTGTGAAATTAACAATGCCATCTAGCCCTTGAATAGAATCACCTTTTAAATAAGTAGTGAATAAGGTCATGGTTTCTTTACGACGCTGTAATTGTGGAACATGATCTGCATTGGCAATCATTGCAAACTGCATGTCTGGACATTGCAAAGCAAAGTTTGCATTTTCATGGGGTAAGGTAAAACTGTCGTATTGACCACATGCCACCAGCGTATTGACTTGAGGGACCGGCACATGGTTTAACCGCAATAAGCGATTACAATTGATTTCATAACGTTCTTGTTCTGTATGAGAAAACTCAGCCATTTGCTTAAAGAACAATCTTTTTGCTGTAGGCGACATTCGGGTTTTGTCTAATTTAGCATGATTGACTAAATACAAAATGACCGCTTGACCAAACTCCCCCATACGTTGTTCTTTCATCAGCATCAATGATTCTTCTAACAGCATCCGCCAGCTTTTACGCGTTTCTTGCATGACGCCCATCAGGATCATTTTCTCGACCAATTCTGGACGTTGATCAACAAAAAATGAAGCAATCACAGAACCTAAAGATATCCCCACCACGGCAACCTTTTCAATCGCGACAATATCAAGCCACTGTCCCAACATACGAGAAAGATCTGGTAACTCTAATGTACCTGCTGATAAGCCAGAATCGATATTGGTGATTTGTTGATTGGCGCCCATTGAGGGCAAATCAATCAGAATGACTGGGCCACTTTCAAAAAACTGCTCGACACAATATTTATATGAGTTAAAGTTTTGGAATGCTCCACCCACAATCACAATAGGGGTATTGTGAATTGTTCGTGGATCTGCGATCGCCATATACTCAATTTTCCAGCCATCAATCCAAGTTGTTCTTGGTTCCTGCTTAAAACTATTTTTGTGGTATATGTCGAAAAAACCAAAGCTTGATAAAGATTGGTGTGATTCTGTGTCCATTTGGATAATGGAATTCATATCCTTCCTCCATCCTTGCTTTATTCTTTTAATATGCAAGATTTTGACCCGCATTATTCTTTCAAATTCGTGATACGTATAAATTCTGTATCACTTCAATGTCCTTATTGTTTCATTCTTACAGATGTGTGATTTATACGCAATCGCTAAATTGACCGTTTATCCAGTTTAAATGGCAAAAGACTTTGCAAAATATTCTGAGTTCTGGCAACACAAAATAAGTTTATTTCAGTGAAATACTTCCTTGGCTTTACTTAGACTGCTACTATCAAAGGGAAATTTTTAATGATCAAATAAACTGCTATGCAAGACTCAATTGAACAGTATATGCAAACTGTAGGGAAGCAAGCACGCCAAGCCGCTAGTGTTTTGGCAGGCGCAACTACACTTGCAAAAAATAATGCCTTATCTGCGATTTATACTGCTTTGGAAAATAGTCAACCGCAAATCTTGGCCGCCAACCAAATTGACATGAGCAAAGGTCGTGACAATCAATTGGATAGTGCTTTACTTGATCGTTTAGAACTCAACCCCACACGCTTTAAAGGAATGTTACAAGGCTTAAAAGATGTCATTGGTCTTGTCGATCCGATTGGTGAAATCACGGATCTTGCTTTCCGCCCAACAGGTATTCAGATTGGTAAAATGCGCGTGCCTTTAGGTGTGGTCGGCATGATTTATGAATCACGCCCAAACGTTACCCTTGAAGCTGCCTCACTTGCGTTAAAATCTGGCAATGCCATCATTTTACGTGGTGGCTCTGAAGCATTGAATTCAAATCAAGCAATTGCTGAAGCCATCCAACATGGTTTAAAAGCAGCGGGCTTACCTGAAACTTGTGTACAAGTGATAAACACCACTGACCGTGCTGCAGTGGGCCAATTAATTACCATGTCTGAATATGTTGATGTGATTGTACCTCGTGGTGGTAAAAGCTTGATTGAACGCATCACCAATGAGGCAACCATCCCAGTGATTAAACACCTTGATGGAAATTGCCATGTTTTTGTTGAAGCTCAAGCTGATCTACATAAAGCACTTCCTATCGCATTAAACTCCAAAACACATCGTTATGGTGTATGTAATGCAATGGAAACTCTCTTGGTTGATGAAAAAATCGCTGAGGAGTTTTTACCACGTATCGCCGAGCTTTATGCAGAAAAAAACGTTGAATTACGTGGTTGTAGAAATGTTCAAAAAATCTTAGGCAACGCTGTAAAACCAGCAAGTGAAGAGGATTGGTATGAAGAATATCTAGGCCCAATCTTAGCAGTGAAAATTGTGACAGGGATTGAGGAAGCCATTCAACATATTAACAAGTATGGTTCACATCATACTGATGCAATCATCACCGAGAACTTTAGCTTAGCGCGTCAATTTTTGACACGCGTAGATTCAAGTTCGGTCATGGTCAATGCTTCGACTCGTTTTGCTGATGGTTTTGAATATGGCTTAGGTGCTGAAATTGGGATTTCTACAGATAAAATTCATGCCCGTGGTCCAGTTGGTCTTGAAGGATTAACCTCTCAAAAATGGATTGTTTTGGGAGATGGTCAGATTCGTCATTAATTCCAAGCATGAATAACTCGACTCAGCATTTATCTTAACAATAAATGCTGAGTTTTTTACTTTTAATACATCGTTAAAATATAACTAAATTCAATTTTTTTTATAAAAAAACAATTAATTAAATTTTAAAACACCAAAACAACATCATTTTTATAGGACAAGATTATTTACAAGAAACTATATAATGCAGATAGATAAAAACGGCAATGAGTGATAATTTTTAACAATCAATTGATAAATATTAATTATTAATCAATATCAGGTCGATAGTCCAAAAGTCTAATCACCTAAAGTCTATCTAGGACAAAAAAACTACACATGGTACAACATGACTGCCGATCTAATTTGCCCTATATAAACAAGCATAATCAGATCAATCAGGATGACTTTTTTAAATTATAATTTCGGGTATTCAAACGTGTCTACATCAGTATTAGTAATTAACTGCGGATCTTCATCAATCAAATATGCGCTTGTTTCTGAACGTCGTGAAGATCGAATCTTTGGTTTAGCAGAAAACCTAGGTTCTGCTGATGCACGTATTAAAGGAATCACGGCGGGTAATCAGCCTCTTGAACTGTCAATTCCTTATGCAGACCATGAAAAAGCTTTAGAAACTATCTTAGGTCGCTTATCACAATATAAGCCTCAAGCCATTGGACACCGTGTCGTTCACGGGGGTACCTTAACCAAAGCGGAATTATTGACACCTGAAATTGTAGAAAAAATTCGTGAAGCAACACCGCTTGCACCGCTGCATAATCCTGCTCATTTAGTCGGTATTGATGCGACAATGCGCCTATTCCCTGAATTACCACAGGTTGCAGTATTTGATACAGCATTCCATCAAACCATGCCTGCACATGCATATCGTTATGCTTTACCAAAGTTTCTTTATACACAACACAATGTTCGTCGTTATGGTTTCCATGGTACCAGTCATGCGTATGTTTCTGAACGTGGTTCTGAACTTGCGGGTAGCTACAAACATGGCGGTTGGTTAACAGCACACTTAGGCAACGGTAGCTCAACTTGCGCAATCTGGAACGGTCAAAGTGTCGATACATCCATGGGACTTACCCCGCTCGAAGGCGTGGTGATGGGCACACGTAGTGGTGATGTTGATCCTAGCATTCATAGCTTCCTTGCTTCAAACTTAGGTTGGGATATCTATAAAATTGATAAAATGCTAAACAGCGAATCAGGTTTACTAGGCCTATCTGATCTTTCAAATGATATGCGTACCTTGATTGATGCCTCAGAACAAGGCAATGAAGATGCAACTTTAGCGATTGAAGTATTCTGTTATCGTTTAGCCAAATCTCTGGCTGCATTAAGCTGTGGCTTACCACGTATCGATGGTTTGTTCTTTACTGGTGGTATTGGCGAAAACTCTGCCTACATTCGTGAAAAAACTGTTGCTTACTTACCTCACTTCGGTTTCAACCTTAGCAAAGAACAGAATGATGGTTTAAAACGTGGAACAGAAGGTCGAATTGATGCAGGAACAGGCCCTCAAATTTGGGTAATTCCAACCGATGAAGAAGGTCGAATCGCTAAAGAAACGGTTCATGTTGTAGAACACGAGGTACAACAGGCTGCAAAAAAGCCTGAATCTGATATTGCGACAGCTTAAGCTGTCGTAAGTCTTGTACGAGCTTTGCGTGTACATGTTGAAATAGCAGCATACTCAAGATCATTATCTATAATGATCTTAATCAGATTTTTGATATAAAGCTATTTTGTAATCGTTTAAGCTGGCATAAATATATAAACCAGTCTTGTAGATGATTGGAGATATTCATCTTCAATTTATCCATGAATTCACACTATTTACTGATTAAAGAATCGTCTATGAAAACAATTTTATTGGTTCCGACTGGGGAAGGCGTTGGCTTAACGTCGGCGTGTTTAGGTTTGGTCTATGCATTGGAATGCCACGGTGTTAAAGCCGGTTTTTTAAAACCATTTTCACAAGAATTAATCACTGAACCAGATCGCACAACTGCGCTTTACCGTCATATTTCAAAATTAGATACAGTTGAACCAATAGCTTATGTAAAAATCACACAACAGCTCAATGATGGTGAAACAGATGAACTCCTTGAAGAAGCGGTCAGCTTACAACGCCAAATTGCAAAGTCCCATGACATTGTGATTGTAGAGGGCTTAGTACCAACTGCTCGTGATGCTTTTGCCAGTGATTTAAATGCCTCTTTAGCGCAAGCTTTAGATGCCAAAGTCATCTTCGTCAGCAATGCCAATATCGAAAAACCAGAACAAACTGCTGAAAAAGTTGAAGCACAAGTACGTAATTTTGGTGGAGCATCATCATCGCGTAATGCGGGCGTATTGTTTATGCGTACTCGTGGTCTACCTGCTGAATCTGCACAAATTCCAGTAACCATTGATCCAAGTTTACGTTTAGTTGCAGATACTGAAAAATTTAAAACTGAAATTCAAAAAACTTATGCACACATTGGTTCAGCAGCATTCCCAATTATTGGCTTAGTTCCATTCAGTGATACCTTAAGTGTGCCACGTATTTCAGACCTAGCTAAACAAATTCAAGCCACATGGATTAATCAGGGCAAAGCTAACACACGTCGTGTATTGCACAGTAGCTTAATTGCTTCAAATATTGAACATGAGCTACAAAAATTCGTTGCAGGCGAACTGATTATCAGTGCTTCTGATCGTATTGATGTGCTATTGGCGAGCAGTTTAGCCACCAGCAATGGCATTCCACTCGCAGGTTTAGTTTTAACTGAACATCATGAGCCAAATCCATTGGTTTTAGAATTCTGCCAGTCTGCAATTAAAAATGGTCTACCTATTTTACATACACCACTCAGTACCTTTGAAACAGCACAGCAGCTTGCCAATTTAAGCAATGAAATTCCTGTGGATGATACCGAACGCGCAGATCAAGTGACCCGTTTCGTTTCAAGCCATATTGATCCAGCATGGCTGACCCAGATGTTGAACGGTGACTATAAACCTCGTTTATCCCCTTCCGCATTCCGTCATGAATTGGTACAAAAATCAATTGCTGCAAAAAAACGTATTGTACTGCCCGAAGGCGATGAACCTCGTACTATTCAAGCCGCAGCGATCTGTCAATCACGCGGTATTGCGCAATGTGTATTGTTAGCAAAACCTGAAGCGGTACTTGAAGTCGCCAAAGCACGTAATATCGAACTTCCTGTGGATTTAGAGATTATTGATCCAGATCTGATCCGTGAAAACTACGTGACGCAAATGGTTGAATTACGTAAAGGCAAACTCAACGAATTACAAGCACGTGAGCAACTGCAAGATACTGTGGTCCTTGGTACGATGATGCTGGCACTTGATCAAGTCGATGGACTGGTTTCTGGTGCTGTACATACTACCGCCAATACGGTGCGCCCAGCATTCCAGCTGATCAAAACCGCACCAGAGTACTCATTGGTTTCTTCAATCTTCTTTATGCTGTTGCCAGATGAGGTTTATGTATACGGTGATTGTGCAATCAACCCCGATCCAGATGCTGAGCAATTGGCAGAGATTGCAATTCAATCCGCAGACTCAGCAAAAGCATTTGGTATTGACCCACGTATTGCCATGATTTCTTATTCAACAGGAACCTCAGGTGCAGGTGCAGAAGTCGAAAAAGTAGCTAAAGCCACTGAAATTGCCAAACAACGTCGTCCAGATTTATTGATTGATGGCCCTTTGCAATACGATGCTGCATCCGTTGAAAGTGTTGGCCGTTCTAAAGCCCCTGACTCTCAAGTTGCAGGTCGTGCCAATGTCTTTATCTTCCCTGATCTCAATACGGGCAATACGACTTATAAGGCGGTTCAACGCTCTGCCAATGTCGTCAGTGTTGGTCCAATGCTGCAAGGTTTAAATAAACCTGTAAATGATTTGTCTCGTGGAGCATTGGTGGATGATATTGTGTTTACCATTGCATTGACAGCGATTCAGTCAGAACAACAAACTACACATTAATTCTCTACTAATAATAAAAACCACCCAAATCAATTGGGTGGTTTTTATTATCGACTTACTATAAACGCATGCATCATGCTTTCATCTGACCAAACGATTAGATTGCTATCATGGTAATCAGGCAACCTCTTTTCCGATGAGATTAAAGTTTAGAAGAAATAGTTTAAACGGAATAAATAATTTCGAGGAGTCCCTGGCATTGCATTTGAACGCCAATATTCTTTATCCGTTAAATTATTTACAGCAATCGTCGCGCCCCATTTATCGTCTTTATAACCAATTGCAGCATCTACACGAGTCCAATCTGGCATTTTGATGGTATTTTCATCAGAAGTATAATAATCCCCCATATAGGTTGCACCAACCTCGCCATAAATTTTTTCGGTAGGAAGATAACGTACAAATAAATTGCCTGTATGCTTGGACACATTGCGTAAATTATTATCAACTAATTCAGGTCTTACATCATGTTTAGTAATTTTGGCATCTGTATAACCATAGCCACCTCGAACATAAATATTATTCAGTGCCTGACCAATAAAACTAAACTCTAATCCTTTAGATTCATTTTCACCAATAACAACATAAGGCGAGTTATTATCATCTGGATCTTTACGCGCTCGAATATTATGTTTTTTAATATTGAATACAGATAGTTGGGTGTTTAGCTTAGAATCTAGCCAATCACTTTTGATACCCACTTCATATTGATCAAGATATTGTGGCTCATAATTAAATGCGCTTAGGTCATCAGTTGCATTTATAACATTGACGCCCATATTACCACCAAAGGGTGAAAAACTTCGACTATAAGATGCATATAGACTTTGCTCAGGGACGGGTTGCCATACAAAACCTACATTTGGACTAAATGTCTCGTCTTTAACTTCGCGTGATTGTCGATATGAGGTTGAACTCTCTAATTTATTTGTGGTTTTTGATTCATAGTAATCATATCGCCCGCCTAACATCATTTTAAACTGATCATTGAAGCTAATAAGATCTTGAAGGAAAAGCGCATAATTTGTTCCTTCATTATAATTATGCGAGGTAGTAATATGCCCTGTACCACGGTTACTAAAACGATCACCTGTTAATGGATTAACAAACCCATAAATCAATGAGCCATCCTTGTTTTTATTTGATAGTAAGGGTTCTCTCTGCTCATAAGACCAGTCTGTACCGACTAGAATATTATGTTTAATTGTCCCAGTATTAAACTCACCAGTTATATCCCAAGTATTGGTTGTGGTTTTATTGGTTGTCTGTTGCCAATAATAAATTTGATTGATATAACCTTTATAACACCCTTTATTTGTATTCGTTGGCTTCACGTCAGCAGTACACATAGAGCCTAAATAAAAATGATCAAAATTTTGTTCCGACTCACGATGGCTTAAGCCCCAATGAAATTTCCAATTTGGTGCAAATTCATATTTAACATCTGTACGCATTGTTTGAAGAATATCTTCTACATAATCACCAGGTTGAGCAAACCCCATCTTAATTGAAGTTCCTGCAGGCAAATTATCATAAGCAGGCCCACGATCAGGAACTCGATTTATATTGTCGTAAGTAAATTCCGTTGTCCAAAGTAGCTTTTCATCATCACTACGATAAGTCACACTTGGAGAAATCATTTCCTCATTGGCGCCAATTTCTGAACGGAAACTATTGGTATCGGACTTTTCACCAACCAAACGTACAGCCCAGTTATCATTAAGTACTTTATTAATATCAAGCGTTCCGCCAACATTGTCATAAGAACCCACGTATGCCCCAACTGAGCTTCCCGAGTCAAAATTTGCATATTTGGTGACCATATTGATCACACCACCGCCGCCACTACGGCCATATAATACAGATGCAGGACCTTTTAAAATTTCAATTCGTTCAACATTGGCGGTACTGCGACGTATTTGTCCACTTTCACGCACACCATCACGATAGATATCCCCAGAATCCGCACTAAACCCACGCAGCATAATACCATCACCACGCATATCGTAACTGGTTGAAACGCCTGGTGTGCCTTGTAGCATGACACTCAAATCATTTGCACCATATAGCTTATATTTAGAAACATCAATTGTATCAATCGTTTGTGGTATATCTTTTTTATCTAAACCATTTCTCGTAACATTGGCTTGTTTATAGTCCACATATGTTTTTATTGGGTCACCATCATTCATTGCTTCAATTACAATCGTGGGAAGCGTTGCTGTACTTTTTTTCTGTTCTTCACTGCTATCTGTATTTGCAAATGTTAGAGAGGAAACGAAAAGTCCTCCCGTCGACAGCATCATTAAAGTTAAGCTTTTTTTAACAAAAGGCATGATTACACCGAAAACATAATGAGAATAGTTATCATTATAATACAATTTCTCACCAAAATTTACAATAACATGCTAATTTAACTACAAAATAATCATAGGTAAATAAAATAAACGTGAAAAGTACATTAAAGGAGATAGGCTTTTTTTTCTTATTTAGAAATTTAACTAAAAAATAACTTTAATACTCACAATTAAAATAGATGAGTCTCTTAATTTGAGAATCTTAAAATTTTTAGATATTTTTAATTTATTGCTTAATTTATTTTCATCTAGGTATTTTATATTCGCTTGGCTAACCAAACAGTATGTCCTGTACAATTACGGTCTTCTGCAATCATCGCTATCACTGCAAAATTATACTTTTTAAATAGTTCGTGGTACTCAGCCGATGATAAGCTCGCATGATACAGAGCATCACCAAACATCTCTCCAATCGCCTCCCCTTGGGATGGTCCACTGCTAAACATTGAAGTAGCACCAGCTTTTGTATATGGATTAAAAATTTCAAACATATTTCTCTGATCTTGTGGTGTAAGATGAAAAAACTATCCCAAGCAAGTATTGCATCAAACTTGCGATCTAAATTTACTGTTCGCATATCAGCTAAAATCCAAGTGTGCTCAGGAAAATTCTGTTTCGCCATTTCAATCATCACATCAGAACTATCAACACCTGTCACTGTATTCGCTTGCTCAATCAAATAAGCAGTAATGGGCTTTGCTGAACCACAGCCCAAATCCAGAATATGAGAGTGAGCTGGAATTAAAAGTTAAAAAGCGATCCAACCACGCTTTTTCATAAAGAAATTCCCCACGTAAATCAGTCCATGCACGGGCATTTTTTTTAAAATTTCAATAATATTTTCCGCAAGATGTGTATAGTTTTCCATATTGTTGTTATTCAGCCCAAGCTTCCGACTTCAAAAAGTATTGAGCTTTTTACCCTGTAAAATCTGAAATTTATTTCAATAAGATTATTCGATTGTCTCCTTTTAAGTTCAATTATTTTAAGGGAGAATTACCCTGTTTTTGTATGAATTTTAGAAGTTTTGGCAATGAATAAGTTTTTGTATTTTTGAATTCTAGATAGTTATCCTAGCGTGGGACGACATGGATGTCGCCGTGGGCGGGAATACAGGACGTACCCCTCACCCATGAGCAAAAACAAAGCACGGCTTTGTTTGCAGCGCAAGGTTTGACATCCCCTACGACAAGTGAGGCATCACCTACGCAAAGACATTTAAACGTTGAATGTAAGGTGTGGCATTGCAAGCTTTTTTATAATCAAACAATTTATTTTTCCATTCAATTGATGTAATTAACAATACTAATTAAGAGAAATATATTTATGTATCTAAGTTTTTTGACAGGTTGAATATATATAAAGTAGAAAAGTTGACTTGATCAACCAAAATATAAGCTGAGTTTCTCAAATAAAATCATAAAACTTTAGGCTGAAATTAGATCTAAGCCACCACAAAACAAGCAATATCACGTATAATTTAGCCCGCTAGCTAACAGCCCGCTCAAGAGATTTTTGATATGACAACTATTATCAAACAAGATGACTTGATCACATCGGTCAAGGACGCGCTTCAGTTCATTTCGTACTATCATCCACAAGACTTTATCCAAGCGATGAGCCGTGCTTATGATCGTGAAGAGAACCAAGCTGCAAAGGATGCTATTGCACAAATCTTAATTAATTCACGTATGTGTGCAGAAGGTCATCGTCCAATCTGTCAAGATACTGGTATTGTTAACGTCTTTGTTGACGTGGGCTTAGATGTTAAATTTGATTTAACCATGAGCTTAGATGATGCAATCAATGAAGGTGTCCGCCAAGGTTACTTAGAAAACTCCAACGTACTCCGCGCTTCAGTTTTAGCAGATCCTGCTTTTGGTCGTAAAAATACCAAAGACAATACACCTGCTGTAATTCACTACAAACTCGTTCCAGGCAATAAAGTCGATATTACTGTTGCAGCGAAAGGTGGTGGTTCAGAGAATAAATCTAAACTGGCAATGCTTAACCCTTCTGATTCGATCGTAGATTGGGTACTTAAAACTGTACCAACGATGGGTGCGGGTTGGTGCCCTCCTGGTATGCTCGGTATTGGTATTGGTGGTACTGCTGAAAAAGCCATGATGCTTGCAAAAGAATCGCTCATGGAAGAAATCAATATGGACGAGTTACTTCGTCGTGGTCCACAGAACCAAATCGAAGAACTGCGTATTGAAATCTTTGAAAAAGTAAATGCATTGGGTATCGGTGCACAAGGCCTTGGTGGTTTAACCACAGTGCTTGATATCAAGATCAAAGACTACCCTTGTCATGCTGCTGGTAAACCAGTGGGTATGATTCCAAACTGTGCTGCAACACGTCACGCTCATTTCCAGTTAGACGGTTCAGGTATTGCACATATTCAAGCGCCTTTACTTTCTGATTACCCTGAAGTGACTTGGGATACCTCAACATCTAAACGTGTTGACTTAGACAATATCACACAGGAAGAAATGAACTCATGGCAACCGGGCGATACTTTATTATTAAACGGTACTATCTATACAGGTCGTGATGCCGCGCATAAACGCATGGTTGATATGTTGAATAAAGGCGAACAGTTACCTGTAGATCTTAAAGGTAAATTCATTTACTACGTAGGACCTGTAGACCCTGTAGGCGATGAAGTGGTAGGCCCTGCTGGCCCAACAACAGCAACTCGTATGGATAAGTTCACACGTCAAGTGCTTGAAGCGACTGGCTTGTTCGGTATGATTGGTAAAGCGGATCGTGGTCCTGCTGCTGTTGAAGCAATCAAAGATAATAAGGCGACTTATTTGATGGCTGTTGGTGGTGCTGCTTATTTAGTATCTAAAGCCATTCGTGAAGCAGAAGTTGTTGCATTTGCTGACTTAGGTATGGAAGCTATTTACAAATTTAAAGTACAAGACATGCCTGTATCTGTTGCAGTTGATGTCAATGGTACTTCTATTCATGCGACTGCACCTAAAATCTGGCAAGCCAAAATTGGTAAAATCCCAGTGGTTGATGCTGTTGCACAATAATCTGATCTAAAGCTTAGATTAAGCTTGAGCATCACTTAAAAAGCACTCTATGATTAGAGTGCTTTTTATTTTGAGTCAGATCATGAACTTTATAAAATATATTTTTTTTCCTGGGTTATTTGTATGCTTGATCTCTATTCAAAGTTTTGCTTCAAACACAGATAGTGACGTCGTTGACCGACTAGCGCAAGGTATTATTATCAATCAGATATGGCGCCTACAATACAATGAAAGTGCAAAAAGGATTTATCAAAATCAAGCAGAAGATTTAATCAAAAACGGATTAAGTACAATAGAACTCACTGATGAAGAAAAACAAATCATCCCTCAAATTGTAGAAATTTATCAGGCAATACCAGAAAATATTCTCCGAGATCCACAATTTATCGCTCAAACCAAACAAATTCTTTTAGAATCGTTAAGTTCTCAAGAAATTGAAATGCTCTATCAGCGTGATAAAAGGTTGAGCCAAGAGCTGTACACAAAACTTGCCAATATTGACACAGAAATATTCATAGAAAGCAATGCTGCTATTCATAAGGCAGTCAATGACCCTCAATTTATCCAACAATATCGCAATAAAATTGGAGAAATTATTCAGCAACTGCATCATTTAGATGAAAATAAATAAAGGAAAACCTATGAAAATTAAGCAGTTCGTTTTAACTTTAAGTTTATGCTGTATCACAGTGTCAAGTTTTGCATCTCCAGCAACAGATAAAAGTGTCGACAAGTTGATGCAACTTTCCAATATCTCAGAGATTTTCAAACAAAGTACCCGCGATATGCAACCTTACTTTGACGATCAAGCAGAAGCACTTGTCCGCCAAGTGACGGGTGCTCAAACATTGAATATCGATCAACAAAATGCAGCACTACAAATTAGTGCGCTGTATAGTGATCTTCAACAACAGCTGGTAACTGACCCCGAATATCTCAACATGTTTAAATCATTATTTAAAAAGACCTTTACAGAAGAAGAAGTTCAAGCCAATATCGCTTTTTTAAGTACACCGATTGGACAATCTATCAATAAAAAGATGAACACCCTGATGACAGAAGTCATGCAAGAAACCACAACGTTTTCTCAAGAAAAAATGATGAAAGTAGAAAATCAAAAAGCATTGAAGGAAAAAATGGAAACGATTTTAAAGCCAATTCTTCAGGTTGATTAAGCTTTCACTCAATCATTTTATGATGTTAATTACAGCAGGATCCTATAGGTATTTTATGAAATTATTCCAACACTTACTACTTGCAAGCGCATGTATCACCACAAATTTTGCTTTTGCAGCGCCCGCTTCAGATCAACAAGTTCAACAATTATTGAAAGTCATGAATATTGATGAACTGCTGCAAGAAACATTACAACAGATTCGTCCTCAGCTAGATCAACAGGCTTATCAAATCATTCAAATGACGGTCAAAAAAGATCAGCTCAATCCACAAGAACAAATTGTCGCCAATGAACTTGCTGACAAAATGTATGAGCAAAGTAAAAAAACTGTTGCTTGGGATCAAATCAAACCCGTTTATCTTAAGATTTATAAAGACATATACAGTGCTGAAGAAGTTCAAGCTCAAATTGATTTTTATTCAAGTGCTATTGGACAGTCAATTTTGAAAAAAACACCTCAAGTTGCTCAAGAAACCATGAAAGTCATGAACAGCCAACTGATTAAAAGTGTACAAAATGCATCTGAAGATTTTAAAGAAGTAACTAAAAAATTAGATGCTTTAAAAAAGTCTGCAAATACTCAATAAAACAAATAAGAAAAGAGAGCTTCGCTCTCTTTTCTATATCAAGCAGCATCTAGCGATAGATTACCAAGTCATTGGATTCCAAAGTTTAAACTGCTGCCCCAAATGTACGTCATCACTCACTTTGTATGGCTCACCTTTGATTTTTTCTTTAGGTTTGATCAATCGTCCATCCGCAGTCATTTCTGCGACAAAATTAAGACCAGGTGTCTTCAATTGAGTCATTGAAATTTCTTTTAGTCCTTGTCGGGTAGGCATTTGCATTAAAGGCCCTACACGCAATAACCCAGCTTCACCATTTGGTCCACCGCGAAACTTTTCTTCTTCATATTTGACAAAATACTGCCCGCCAGCTTCCACTGAGAAGTAAGCAACTTTGGGTTTCTGGAAATGAAAAACAGTTAATGGACGACTGAGACTTAACTTATAATCCCCCTCAGCCAGTTCAATCCAGTAGTAATGATTACTGATCAAGCTTGGAATTTTCTTACCATTCAGAAAAAAATTGTTTGGAATAATTTCTTGTCTATTCCAACGACTATCAGGTCGATAAAAATACACAATTGCAGCTTGAGGATTCTGAGGTTTAACCAGCTTAAAATATTGCCCCGGTTTTTGATTGACCCAAGACCCTGTAGAAAATGATGCAACTTTATATTGTTCCAGCTTTTCATGAACCAACGAATCTTCTTTTTTGAAATCGATTGGCTCTAAAGTTGAGACAACTTTTGCTGGTTGCTGTTCAACAGATTGATGACTTTGACAAGCTGCCAACCCACAACTGATCAAAACGACTAGACCGATGTAACGCATGATTTTCCCTCACCGCGTATTTTTTATTTTCGTTTTTAATAAACCCTATTGTCTACAGCCAGCTTAACATTTCAATGACCATTTAAAAATAAAAAACGTGCAAATAGTCAAGCTACTTGCACGTTTCAGATGAATTGCACTGAGGATGAATCGAAACCCAGCTTTTAAGCTGACTTTGTATCCAACACCTTCAAGTCTACTTTTTCAACTTCAGTATTTTCATGCTTGGGTTGACGTTCAGGCTTAAACTCTGGCTCAGCTTTATCGTTGATAACAGCTTCATTGATAATCACAGTACCAACGTCTGAACGGCTTGGTAAGTCATACATCGTTTCAAGCAATACATTTTCCAAAATAGAACGCAGACCACGCGCACCTGTATTACGTTCTAACGCCTTTTTCGCGATCGCACGTAAAGCAGAATCTTCAAAAAGAAGGTCTACATTTTCCATCTCAAAGAGATATTGATACTGACGCGTTAATGCATTTTTTGGTTCAGTTAAAATCTGCATCAACGCGTCTTGATCAAGTTCTTCAAGTGTTGCAATCACAGGTAAACGACCAATGAATTCTGGAATTAAACCAAATTTCACCAAATCTGCGGCTTCAACTTGACGGAATAATTCAGATACTTTCTTACTATCGTCTTTATTCTTTACGTCTGCCGTGAAACCAATGCCACCTTTTTCTTGACGTTGTTGCACAACTTTTTCAAGACCAGAGAACGCACCACCACAGATAAACAAGATATTTGCAGTATCAACTTGAATAAACTCTTGTTGTGGATGTTTTCGTCCACCTTGAGGCGGAATTGACGCAACCGTACCTTCAATCATTTTCAACAATGCTTGTTGCACGCCCTCGCCAGACACATCACGTGTAATCGAAGGGTTTTCAGATTTACGGGTAATCTTGTCAATTTCATCAATGTAGATAATACCCTTTTGTGCTTTTTCTACATCGTAATCTGCTTTTTGCAAAAGTTTCTGAATAATGTTTTCAACATCTTCACCAACATAACCAGCTTCGGTCAAAGTTGTTGCATCCGCCATTGCAAAAGGTACATCAAGCAAACGTGCAAGTGTTTGTGCTAGCAATGTTTTACCTGAACCTGTCGGTCCAATCAGCAAAATATTACTTTTAGCAATTTCAACTGCATCTTTAGGCTTATGCCCTGTCTGAGATACTTTTAAACGTTTGTAATGGTTATACACTGCAACTGAAAGTGTTTTCTTTGCTGTGTCTTGACCAATTACATACTGGTCCAAAGCCGCACGAATTTCATGTGGTTTTGGCAATGGACGTGTTGCCCAATCGCCTGTTTCCACCTGTTGACTCGTTTGCACTAAGTCTAAGCACACATCCACGCATTCATTACAAATATATGCGTCCTCGCCTGCAATCAGCTTACCGACTTCAGACTGCGTTTTACCGCAAAATGAACAATGCTTTTGTCCTTGAGGAAGATCGGACATTTTCACTCCAAATTCTTAAATCTTATCTATAAATGTTTAGTCTTGAGGTCGTTTACTTAATACCTGATCCACTAAACCATATTCTTTTGCTTGCTGTGCAGTCATAAAATTATCACGATCTGTATCTTTAGCGACAGTTTCGTAATCTTGACCACTATGTTCAGCCATTAAACGATTTAAACGTTCTTTGATGAATAAAATTTCACGTGCATGAATTTCAATATCCGATGCTTGACCACGGAAACCACCCAATGGTTGGTGAATCATCACACGCGCATTTTCCAAGCAATAACGCTTACCTTTTGCACCAGCATTTAATAAGAAAGCCCCCATAGATGCAGCTTGCCCCATACAATAGGTCACTACATCAGGCTTAATAAATTGCATCGTATCGTAAATTGCCATACCCGCAGTCACTGAACCACCAGGTGAATTGATATATAAATGGATATCTTTATCTGGATTTTCAGCTTCTAAAAACAGCATTTGCGCGACAATAAGATTCGCCATGTTGTCTTCAACTTCACCAGTTAAAAAAATCACACGTTCACGTAAAAGACGTGAAAAAATATCGAAAGAACGCTCACCACGTGAAGATTGTTCTACGACTACTGGCACCAAAGCGCTTTCAATTGATGGAACATACATACGTTATTTATTCCTGAATTCTTGTTACTTCACTCATGTTCACAATATGAGGGATAATTGCTGAAAATGCAAAATATTCCCAACTTAATATCAGATATTTTTTGCATAAGTATTGTGAATGGAATGATTAAATCCATGTTTAAGCTCATAAAAAAAGGCGCCAAAGCGCCTTTTTTAGATCAAACAATTTAGCCTTGTTGGCGCGCTTGTTGCTCTTTTAACAAATCTTGATAGCTAACAACTTCATCAGTTACTTTAGCAGCAGCTAAGATATGATCAACAACTTGATCTTCTAACACTACGCCTTCGATTTGAGCACGTTGTTGCTTATCAGTTTTGAAATATTCGATCACTTCAGTTGGATCTTCATAAGAAGAAGCCATATCTTCGATATAAGCATCAACACGTGATTGATCTACTTCAAGTTTAGCATCAGCCAATACTTTGCTTACCAATACACCAAGTTTAACTGCTTTTTCAGCTTGTTCTTTGAACAATTCATCAGGAAGCATGCTGCTGTCAAATGCTTTAGCACCTTGAGCACCAAACTGCTGAGTAAATTGTTGAATCATTTGTTGACGTTGACGATCAATTTCTTGAGCCAACATAGATTCAGGAACTTCTACGTCATTTGCAGCAACAAGTGCATCAAAAGTTGCACCTTTTACTTGGTTCCGTAGGCCATTTTTTACTTCACGTTCCATGTTTTTGCGAACGTCAGCTTTTAATTTCTCTACGCCTTCTTCTTCAGTTAAACCGAAGATTTTAAGGAATTCAGCATCAATTTCAGGAAGTTTTTGTTTTTCAACAAGTTTAACTGTGATTTTAAATTGAGCCGCTTTACCTGCTAAGTTTTCAGCTTGGTAATCTTCAGGGAAAGTTACATCAATCACTTTCTCTTCGCCTTTCTTCATACCAACGATACCGTCTTCGAAGCCAGGGATCATACGACCAGAACCTAAAACAAGTTTAAAGTCTTCAGCAGCACCGCCTTCAAACTTCTCACCATCAACAGTACCTTCAAAATCGAAAGTTACTTGCATGTCTTTTTTAGCCATGCCTTTAGTTTCAGTCCATTCAGCGCGTTGCTTTTGAAGGTTTTCAAGCATTGCATCAACGTCTTTATCTGTTACTTCAGATGATTTACGTGATACTTCAAGACCTTCAAATTTAGCTTCAACTTCAGGATAAACTTCAACTGTAGCTTGATAAACTAAAGCATCATCTTTGTTTTCAACTTTGTCGATGTTTGGCATACCAACAGCGTTGATTTTTTCTTGTTGAATTGCTTCAAATACTGTGTCACGAATGATGTCGTTTACAACTTCTTGGTAAATACCAGCGCCGTATTCACGACGTACAACGTTTACTGGCACTTTACCTTGACGGAAGCCGTTGATCTTCACAGTTTTGGCAGTGCGTTTCAAGCGAGCTTCAAACTGCTCGTTAATACGGCTCGTCGGTACAGATACATTTAAACGACGGGCAACGCCCGAAACCGCTTCAGAAGTTACTTGCATGGCTTCCTCGATAGAATTTAATAATTACAGTTTTTCAAAAAGTGCCACATTATATGACAACATTTGAATATATACAAAACACCTGTGTAAATCATTTTATTTCGGTCACGGATTTCCCCATTATGTCGCTTTTTTAAACAAATCCCCTTCTTTGTAGTCAAAAGGCAGAAATCCGCATATTTTGAGAAATTTACCAAATTCAAATACTTTAGTGACAATAGAATAAATTTATTTACATTTTGAAATATCCAAAAATAAAGCTAAATAGATAAAATTCAAAAAGTTAAGTGAAAATTCAATACATTTTCAATTCATTTTCTCATCATAAACTTTTAAAACTATCGACAAATTCAATTTCAAACAGATGAAATAAACAATAAGAATCATTATTATTCGCATACAAATTTGCACTACTCTTAGTGAGTTTAAGTATGTCTTTTATCAAATCACGCAAAAAGATTGTTACTACAGCAATCGCTTCATCTCTTTCAGTTATTGCAACGTCAGCCATCGCTCAAGACGAAATCGCAAAACTACCAACAATTAAAGCACAAGCAACGACTGAACAAGGTTTAAAAGTAGATCAGTCTGCCAATACAAAATTTGTTGCGCCACTTTTGGATACACCTAAATCTGTATCTGTTATTTCAAAACAACTGATTCAAGATACTCAAGTAACAACACTGGCAGATGCACTTCGTACAGTTCCAGGAATTACTCTTGGCGCTGGTGAAGGTGGCAACCCAAATGGTGACCGTCCATTTATTCGTGGTTATAACTCTGAAAGTTCTATGTTTGTGGATGGTGTGCGTAATTCCACTTCGCAAAACCGTGAAATGTTTGCAGTAGAACAAGTAGAAGTTATTAAAGGGTCAGCATCTTCACTTGGTGGTGCTGGTTCGGTTGGTGGTAGTGTAAACATGATTTCTAAAGTCGCTAAAAAAGGCGATGCTTTAGAGGGTTCTGTTGCGGGTGGTACAGATAACTACCAACGTATTACCCTAGATGGCAATAAAGATTTTGGTAATGGGATTGCTGCTCGTATTGCTGTAATGGGACACCAAAATGAGAAAGCGGGTCAACATGACGGCGCAGAATATAAACGTGCTGGTATTGCACCAAGTATTACTTTTGGCTTAGATACAGCGACTCGTGCAACGTTAAGTTATTACTATTTAAAGTCAGACGATACACCAGATTCGGGTGTGCCATATAATTATGATGCTTCGAAAAAAGCAACTTTTGGTAAGCCTGTAGATGTTAAACAAGGCATTTACTATGGTTTACATGATCGTGATTTTCAAAAACAAGAAAACCAAATTGGTACAATTAAATTAGAACATGATTTAACTGACAATTTAACCATTACCAATACTGCAGTGTATAACAAGTCAACGAATGATTATCTTTGGACTCAACCAGATGACTCAAAAGGTAATGTCCTAAATGATAAAGTTTGGCGTCGTATTAACTCACGTATTACTGACACAGATATTTTCACAGATCAACTTGCATTGACTGGTAAATTTAACACTGGTGCAATTAAGCATAAGTTTAATGTTGGTGCAGAATATAGTGATCAAAAATCAGATAAAGGCAGCTATACAACTACTTATCCAGGTTATACAGGTACTACAACTGGTGGTTTCAACAGCGATTGTAAAATCAATGATGCGTGGTGTACGTCTTTAACAAATCCAAATTCGAAAGAAGAATGGTTAGGTTCTGCAGTTGCTAATCGTAATACCACCACGACTACAACAAAAGTTACATCAGTTTATTTGCTTGACAATATTGAATTTAATCCACAATGGCTACTTGATCTAGGTGTTCGTTGGGACAAATTTGACACTGAGCAAGTGACGAATGCAACAGGCGCAAAACTAGAAAATAATAAAGACTTTTTTACTTACCAAGCTGGTTTGACATATAAACCTATGAAAAATGGTTCAATCTATGCAAGCTATGCAACATCAGCCAACCCAGTGGGTGTTGATGGTGGTGATGGTTCAGAAGCGATCGGACAAGCTTATATGGACTTAAAGCCAGAAGAAGCGCGTACGTATGAAGTTGGAACTAAATGGGATCTTTTCAATGATCGCATAAACTTAACAGCTGCTGTATTCCGTACAGAAAAACAAAATACTCGTATCCAATTAGATGCTGGTACCTACACCAACGGCGGTGAAAGTAAAGTTGATGGTATTGAGCTTAGTGCTACAGGTAAAATTACAGACAAATGGGATATTACAGCTGGATACTCTTATCTAGACAGTGAAATGACCAACCCTGGCCCGTCATGTAATCGTGCTGGGACATGTACATACCCTAACCCTGCGAAAGGCAAACAACTTCCTAACGTACCTAAAAACTCTGCAACACTTTGGACAACGTATCAAGTGCTTCCACAGTTAACTGTTGGTGCTGGTGCATTAGGTATGGACAAAGTCTATGGTGATGCTGCAAATACTAAGTATGTATCTGGCTATGTACGTTATGATGCAATGGCTCGTTACAACATTAACAAAAATGTTGATTTACAGCTTAATGTAAACAACCTTTCAGACAAGCGTTATTTTACTAAAGCCTATGCATCTCACTATGCAACTGAAGCTGAAGGTCGTAATGCTGTTTTATCAATTAACTTTAAATATTAATAGTTAATATTTTAAAAATTAAAGTGAAATGGCTCCTGCTCATAGGGGCCATTTTTTACCGATAATTTAGCTCGTTGTGTCTTTTATTAAAGATAAATCTCATTGTTGTTAATCCTCACTAAAAAATAATTCTATAACTTCCAATAGTTACTTTTTACCAAAAAGTAAAAATACTTTAAATTTCAGCAATATGATCAAACTCCATCAATCATATCCCCTATAGTTTTCTTTAATTATATTTAATAGATTAAACAGTTTTTCCGTATGAATAATCATTTATATTTATTGTTAATGAAAATAATTATCATTAGAATTCGCAACACTGGTTACACACCCTAACAATTTCTCCATTATTGCGACATGATGTTTCCTGAGCAGTATTGGGTAAGTTTGATACAACCTGCGATGGACGCAAAAAATGGCTCAAAAATACTCTGTAAAAAACAAAAAAGTTAAAACAGTTGCACTTGCAATTGCTTTACCCAATCTAGCTTTTGCAGCAACTGAAGACACAACAGTACAACTTCCTACTATTCAAGCTCGTGCAGAACAAAATACTGCATATTTAGCAGCAAAAACATCTTCAACTAAACGTACAGAAAACATTTTAGATACCGCTAAAACTGTTCAGGTCATCACGGAAAAAGCACTCAAAGATCAAGGCTTACTTTCACTACAACAAGCCCTTGCAACAACTCCAGGCATTAGTTTTGGTGCTGGCGAAGGTGGTGGTGGTTATGGCGATAAAATCAACCTACGGGGTTATGATGCAACCTATAACACAACTGTAGATGGCTTACGTGATGCAGCATTAACCAACCGTTCTGATTTATTCAACTATGAAGCTGTTGAAATCATCAAAGGTGCGAATTCTGTTGAAAATGGTGTAGGACAAATCAGTGGGGGTGTCAATTTAGTCTCTAAAACACCTAAGAATCGTGACAGCAATGAAGTTACTTTAGGTTTTGGTTCAGATAGCTATAAACGCTTTACCGGTGATTTTAATAAAGTTGTAGATGAAGATTTAGCATTTCGTTTAAATATAATGGGGCATCAAAACACCTATGCGGGTCGTGATGAAGAAATGAAACGTTGGGGAATTGCGCCATCGGTTACTTTTGGAATCAGCGATACGACCAAGGCAACTTTATCTTACTTATATCAAAAAGATGAAAATGATCCACAGTACGGCGTTCCTTATTATAATGGCAAACCTGTCAAAGGGATTTCAGATAAAAATAACTATGGCTATAGCAACTTAGATCAACAAGATATTGAAAATCAGGTTGTCACATTTAAAGTAGAAAGCGAGATCAGTCCCAACGCAAAACTGAACTCCATTACTCGTTATAGTGATATTCAACAAAAAGCAACTGTTTCTGCACCACAAGGAACATTTTGTTTAGCAGATGGCACATCACCAACAGCACTGACCAATACCAACCAAACTGGATATAAAAATTGTAATGTAACTTCTGGTACAACCACGATTACTGTTCCAAAGGGTTCATATTATATTTCTGGTCCACGTGGTTATTATCGTGATACCCATAATAAGCAATTTGCCAATGACACCAACATCAATGTGCAATTCAAAACTGGGGTTATCGATCATGCTCTTGTTGCTGGGGTTGGCTTTAGCCGTGAAGACTATGAGATTACCACAGCTGGCTTTTTATATAATTCAAATGGTTCATCAGCAGGCAGTTCTATTACTAACCCGCTTTACATGGATGTGTACAATCCAGATAACTTTTGGTATGGTCCAACAAATTTCCGTAAAACAGCTGTTGCTGAAGGCTACTTAAATGTTTATTCAGCGTATTTGTTTGATACTTTAAAGTTTGGTGAACAATGGTTACTTAACCTTGGTGTGCGTAATGATTATACTGACGGTCAATATCGTTCAGATACTATTTCAACAACTAATGCAGCGGTAACTCGTGGTCAAAACTATAAACAGTCTGATAATTTAATTTCCTATAATGTAGGTTTGACATTTAAACCAACACCAGCAACTAGTCTTTATTTGTCTTATGCTAATGCTCAAAAGCCGGTACAAAATACTGCAAGTGGTGGCTGTTCTCAAACTATTACCAACAATGCAATCACAGCAAATTCTTGCAGTACAGACCCAGAAAATGCAGTTGCCTATGAAGTGGGGGCAAAGTGGCAAGTAAATCCTAACTTCTTAGTGTCTGCCGCAGTATTTCGTAATGAACAAGATAAAGTCCGTGTAACCAATGATATACCTGGACAACCAGATGCCAAATTAGATGGTAAAAACTATGTACAAGGTGTTGAACTTGGTTTAGCCGGTGAAATTACGCCAAAATGGAACATCACAGCTAGTGCTGCTTATATGGAAGGAGAATACGACCAAACTAAAGTCAATGGTTCACCGAATATTGACTTCCAAAAAGGTGACAAATTGGTCAATGTTCCTAAAGTTTCAGGCAGCTTATGGACAACGTATCAATTCAATGATCAGTGGCAAGCTGGCTATGGCTTAACCTATCAAGGTGAAATGTATTTAAGTACACGTTCAGCGACGAATAATCTTGTGCCACAGGTCAAGTCTGAAGATTATGTGATTCACAATGCTTCTGTAACGTACAGCTACAACAAAGATTTAAGTTTCCAATTATTGGGGCAAAACTTAAGCGATGAGAAGTACTACACCCATATCCGTAACAATGGTTGGGCAATGCCTGGTGAGGGTCGCAAAGGCGTATTCAACATCAACTATAAGTTCTAAGATTTAATCAATCTATGTTAAAATTCAGCGTCTGATTCATCAGGCGCTGTTTCTTTTTTGGGGAAGAAAATCATGATTTTACATATTCCAAATTTACTTAGTCTGGATGAACTAAATCATTGTCGTCAGACACTTTCTCAAGCAGAGTGGACAGATGGAAAAGTAACAACAGGCTATCAATCTGCACATTTAAAAAATAATTTACAACTGGCTCAAGATTCTCAACAAGCATTAGAACTTGGACAAATCATTCAAAATGCTGCCAACGCAAATCCTTTGTTCTTTAGTGCCGCACTTCCAAAAACATTTTTACCTCCGCTGTTTAATTGTTATCAACACGGTGGAAATTTTGGGATGCATGTTGATAATGCTATCCGTCGCCATCCTCAACTCAATCAGTACTTAAGGACAGATGTGTCTTGCACTGTTTTTCTCACCAATCCCGATGAATATGATGGCGGCGAACTGGTGATCGAAGATACTTTTGGTACACAAGAAGTAAAACTTCCAGCTGGCGATGCAATTGTCTATCCTTCTACCAGTTTACATCAGGTCAACCCAGTCACTGAAGGTGCACGTATTGCCTCGTTCTTTTGGGTACAAAGCTTTGTATCATCCGATGCGCAACGACGAATTCTCTTTGACTTAGATCAAAATATTCAAAAGCTGACCATCGAGCTATCTGCTACACATGAGCAAGTGATTAGTCTTACAGGGATCTATCACAACCTTCTACGTGAATGGAGTGATTTATAAGTTTTAGCTTGCAAGTCATTATTGTAATGAAAGTGTTTTGTATAAATTTGGACAATCAATAAATGAGTAAAAAAATCCAAGCACCACTCACTCAAATTCCAGCATATTTACAGACCATTGCGGATTACGAGAAACAAGCAGAACAGCATCTGCCTGAAAACACTTGGCACTATTTGCAAGGTGGGGCGATGGATGAGCAAAGTGTTCAAGAAAACTTACAACAATTTAAAAATATTCAACTGATTCCAAGACTGCTCAATGACTTAACTCAAGGCTCGACCGAATGTGAGATTTTAGGACAAAATTTTTCTCATCCAATTTTTCTTGCACCGATTGGACATCAACAATTGTTCCACCCTGACGGCGAAGCTGCGGCTGCACTAGCGGCCGAAGTTTTAGGAAGTAATATTGTACTGAGCACTTTCACCAATACCGATATGCGAAGTTTAAAACAAGAAAACCCTTTGAAATGGTTTCAATTGTATTGGCAAGGTGATCGTGAGAAATCATTGGCCTTAGTTCGACTCGCAGAACAACAAAATTTTAAAGCGCTTGTGATTACAGTAGATTCACCGCATACAGGGATTCGTGATCGTGAACGTCGGGTGAATTTCCAATTGCCAGAAGGCATGCAACACCCCCATACCCCCACCCACATTCCTCTACCCGAAATTTCTGAGCATCAACATCCAGTATTCAATGGCTTAATGCAAATTGCACCCAAATGGGCAGATATCGAATTTATAATTGCCCATAGCCATTTGCCTGTAATTTTAAAAGGTGTGCTACATCCACTCGATGCAAAAAAAGCAGTCGAAATCGGAGTAAAAGGCTTAATCGTTTCCAATCATGGTGGGCGGGTACTCAATACGAGTATTTCCCCACTGATCGCCTTAGCAAAAATTAAGGCCGTTGTTCCTCATGATTTTCCTTTGCTTTTGGATGGTGGAATCCGTCGTGGTACAGATATATTTAAAGCATTGGCATTAGGCGCATCTGCGGTGCTGATTGGCCGTCCTGCGATCTACGGGCTCTCTGTTGCTGGTGCTTTAGGTGTCGCCCATGTGATTAAAATTTTAAAGGAAGAATTTGAAATTACCATGGCATTAATGGGAACAGCTACCGTAAAAGAAATCAATCAAGAATATATTTTTCAAGATTAAGACATTCAAAGAAAATTTTTCTCTCAACTGATATTTTTTATGCAAATTAAGGAAATTATTTCCAAGATAATTGTTTTAGAATTAATCTCAAGTTAAACCATTTGTAAGTTATCAGTGTTTAGATTTATCTCGTGCTACCCACGTATAAGTTTATGAAAATTTATAAGTGTTTTCATCATAAAAACACTTGTAAATTGAACAGATAGACACAATCTATATTTGTAGTAAGTTGCCTTTACCCAAGAGACGAGCAACAACAACTACACAAGGAGTTCCCTCATGATGTTGGCTGATCCAAGTAAAAAATATCGTCGCATGTACCAACGTGTAGACTTGCCTGACCGTCAATGGCCAAATAACGAAATCAATAAAGCGCCAATTTGGATGAGTACCGACCTTCGTGATGGTAACCAAGCGATTTTCGAACCAATGAACATCGAACAAAAATTCAAAATGTTTGAAATGTTGGTCAAAATTGGCTTTAAACATATTGAAATTGGCTTTCCTTCAGCTTCACAAATTGATTTTGATTTCACCCGTAAGTTGATTGAAGAAGGTCATATTCCAGATGACGTTTATATCGAAGTCTTGGTGCAAGCCCGTGATCATTTAATTGCACGCACCTTTGAAGCCTTACAAGGTGCGAAACGCGCCATTGTGCATATCTATAACTCAAACTCACCCACTTTCCGTAAAAAAGTATTGAATGTTGATGTCAATGGTGCAAAGCAATTGGCAATGAATGCGGCAAGCAAAGTAAAAGAATATGCAACCAAACAGCCTGAAACTGAATTTATTTTCCAGTACAGCCCAGAATGTTTTACAGCAACAGAATTAGAGGTTGCTAAAGATATTTGTGATGCTGTGACTGAAATTTGGGAAGCATCGCCTGACAATAAAGTTATTTTAAATTTACCTGCAACTGTTGAGGTTTCAGGTCCGCATGTCTATGCCGACCAAATCGAATGGATGCATCGTAATTTGAAACGTCGTGATGGTGTGATTATTTCAGTGCATTGTCACAATGACCGTGGTTGTGGTATTGCAGCATCTGAGTTAGCGATCATGGCTGGTGCTGATCGTGTTGAAGGTTGTGTATTTGGGAATGGTGAACGTACTGGCAACGTTGACGTGGCTGCAATTGCATTAAACATGTACACACAAGGTGTGGCATGTGAGTTAGATTTCTCAAACATTAACGAGATTATTGCCACAATAGAAGAATGTACTGGTTTGCCTGTACATCCGCGTCATCCATATGCAGGTGATTTAGTCTTTACTGCATTCTCGGGTTCTCACCAAGATGCAATTAAAAAAGGCTTTGAGTTCCAAAAAGATGAAGAAATTTGGGATATGCCTTACTTACCAATCGACCCTAAAGATTTAGGTCGTGATTATGATGCGGTGATTCGTGTCAACTCACAGTCGGGTAAAGGCGGTATTGCTTACTTGCTAGAATCTAACTATAACGTGGTTTTACCTCGTCGCTTACAGATTGAATTCTCACAAATTGTTCAGCAAGTTGCAGATGAAGAAGGCGTTGAAGTTTCAGCTCAACAAATTTGGACCTTGTTTAAAGATACCTACGTTGCTGCAAAAGATGCACATTATTCAGCAAAAAACTATAGATTGTCAGATGAAAATGGTAGTCAAGTGATTGAACTTGATGTGGTCATCAATGGTGAAACTCAGCACTTACGTGGTGAAGGGAATGGTCCAATTTCTGCGATTTTAAATGCACTTCAATTACCAATTGATGTCTTAAACTACGAAGAACGCAGTATCAGTTCAGGCGCACATGCAAAAGCGTTGGCATTGATCGAACTTCAAGTCCAAGGCACAGGTAAATCTGCATTCGGCGCTGGTGTACATGATAATATCGTCACCTCTTCAATTGAAGCAATCATTGCCGCAACCAATCGTTTGATTGACCAAGGTGTTTTAAGTACTGAACAAGTCATCGCAGCTGCTGTATAAGCCATATCAGTTAAAAGACTTTAGAAAGGATGCCCCTAGTGGTATCCTTTCTTTCATTCATGGATATTAGCAAGTGACTTTCTCGAATAGCTTTATGCCTCTCAAAGATAAAAAATACGTGGAAATTTCATCCATGATTGTTTGAGATCAGACAGCTGTGAATGAGTAGCGAGTAAGTTCCGTAGTGATCATAAGATCGTTCTGTTGCAAAGCTTTGCATTTCATTTTCCAAAATGGAAAATAAGTTAAAGCCAGTGAAGTGAAGACATTCCATTTCGACTCACTATCGCTCTAGACATCATCACTCATTCTGAAAGTGAACTTTAATGATAAAACACTATTGTGAAAACCATGGAATATCATTAATTTATTAGCTATATAGATGTCTTAGATATCTCTAATATTCGTAATTTATCGACCTTCTAAAACTTTAAGGTGAACATTTCCAGTGTCTTTTCCAGCTGATTCAGTGGGGCTCGTTACTCCACAAAAGTTTGAATTTGAAGAACCGTTAGAGCTTGAGTGTGGTCGAGTATTGCCACGCTATGAAATCATGGTGGAAACCTATGGTGAGCTCAATGCAGATAAATCAAATGGAATTTTGATTTGCCATGCACTTTCAGGACATCATCATGCGGCTGGCTATCACCACGAAGACGATAAAAAAACAGGCTGGTGGGATGCATGTATTGGGCCAGGTAAAGCCATTGATACTTCGAAGTTTTTCGTGGTCGCACTCAACAATATTGGAGGTTGTAGTGGCTCAACGGGACCCACTTCACCTAACCCTGAAAATGAAAATCGCCCTTATGGTCCTGACTTTCCATTAGTGACAGTACGTGATTGGGTTAAAACCCAAGCCCTACTCTCTGACCGCTTAGGGATAGATGTTTGGTATTCAATCATTGGTGGTTCTTTAGGTGGCATGCAGGCTTTACAATGGTCTGTGGACTATCCTGACCGTTTACAAAAATGTGTCATCATTGCCAGTGCACCAAAGCTTTCCGCACAAAATATTGCATTTAACGAAGTGGCACGTCAGTCTATTTTGTCTGATCCAGATTTTCACAATGGCCGTTATTTAGAACTCGATAGTTATCCAAAACGTGGCTTAATTTTGGCACGTATGGTGGGTCATATTACCTATCTTTCTGAAGAAGCCATGAAACAAAAATTTGGTCGTGATTTAAAATCAGGCAAGTTTATGTATGGTTTCGATGTTGAGTTCCAAGTTGAAAGCTATCTGCGTTATCAAGGCGAACAATTCAGTCGAAACTTTGATGCCAATACTTATCTGATCATGACCAAAGCCTTGGATTATTTCGATCCATCACGTGAATATGAACAGTCACTCACTAAAGCCCTATCAAATACCAAATGTCGCTTTTTAGTAGTGTCATTTACAACAGACTGGCGTTTTAGCCCAGAACGCTCGCAAGAGATTGTCAACGCCTTGATTACCAATCAAAAACCTGTGAGTTATTTGGATATTGATGCTGAGCAGGGCCATGACTCATTCCTATTCCCTATCCCCTTGTACGTCAAATCCTTACGTGCATTTTTAGGTGGTATTGAACACCTTAATTCAACACCTAAGGAGGCTTTGTAATGCGTATTGACCAACAGCTTGCAGAAAAATGGATCAATGCTGGTGCAAGTGTGCTCGATTTAGGTTGTGGTGATGGCGAATTATTGTCACAAATGAGCAAAAAACAGCAAATTCATGCTTACGGGCTAGAAATCGATCAAGAAAAGATTGCAATTGCCGTCAGCAAAGGGTTAAATATTATACAACAAGACTTAAACCTCGGTTTGGGACGCTTTGCCGACCAGTCTTTTGACTATGTGGTTATGGCACAAGCTTTGCAAGCTGTAGATGCACCTGATGTGCTTCTGCGCGATATGGTGCGTGTGGGGAAACAAGCAATTATTACGTTTCCTAACTTTGCGTATTGGAAAACACGGTCTTTCCTTGCACTGAAAGGCAAGATGCCTGTTTCTGATGCCTTACCGTATATGTGGTACAATACACCTAATATCCACTTATGCACCTTTCGTGATTTTGAAGCATTATGTGCTGAAAATCAGATTCAAATTATTGATCGACTCGCTGTAAATGGGAACCAACAAGGTAGCTTTTTAAGTAAAGCCATACCAAATTTGTTCGGCGAAGTCGCTATTTATCGAGTGAGCGCTCTATGAAGAAATTATTATTAGGCAGTACGTTATTTTTTGGGCTAGTGAGTATTCAAGCCCATGCGGACTATGTACCGCAGCAACAACAATCTGTATCAGCAATGGCAGCACAATATGCACATATGAATGTGACAGATTTGCAAAAAGCAGCCAAAGCTGGTCAACCTGCTGCACAATTTTATTTAGCAACACATTTCCAGGCTGGTACTGGCGGTGTATCTAAAGACCTTAAACAAGCATTTACATGGTTTAAAGCTGCGGCTGACCAAGGTATTTCTGCGGCTCAGTTGAATGTTGGTCGTATGTATGCTGATGGTTTAGGCGTTTCTAAAAGCGAAACATCTGCGCGTCAATACTTTGAAAAAGCAGCAAGCCACGGCGATAACCGCGCAAGCTTTAATCTTGCGGTGATGGAAGAGCAAAAGAAAAACTACATGGGCGCTTATCAGTGGTATGAGCTTTCTACACGTGATGGTATGTTAGACAATAAAGTAATTAACATGTCGCAAACCAAAAAAACTGCTTTGGCTGCTAACTTAACTCAAGACCAAATTCGTACTGCAACACAACGTGCAGATCAATGGATTCAAGCTCAATAATTTGATTTTCATCGATCATAAAAGCACCTTCGGGTGCTTTTTTTACTGCTATCCATTTAAGTATTTCAACTGGGATTATTGACAATGCAAGACCTATTCAAACAATTAATTCAATATGAATGCGGGTTGCATCATCGTGATCGTCAAAACTTTCAAATACTTGATCAACGGTTACATCCAGATTTTAAAGAAATTACCAAATCAGGGTGGGTTGTGCATAAAGCCCAAATGATTGAAGCACTTTTAAACGATACAGATACCGACATCATTCAAGCACAGGATTTTCAAGTTCAGTCGTTATCTGATCATAGCGTTTTACTGACCTATCAAAGCCATCAAATCAATGTGGCAACTCAAGCTCAATACAATGTGGCTTTACGCAGTTCAATTTGGGTTATGAATGATCACGGTATATGGCAAATGATTTTCCACCAAGGCACCACTTGTGCATTTGAGAAGTAAATCGAGTTCTTCTATGTATGGAAAAATATGCAAAAGAAAAAATATTATGCTTCACGCAAACAAATAATTCCTTTGGCGATTTTTGCTGGAATTTTGGCCTGCCCCTTTTGGGCTGCGACCGTGCTTTTAATCTTGGAAATATTTGAATGGAAGAATGGCTTAAAAAGTCTCTTTTCGCTATTTCTTGTTACGCCATTGGGTCTCATTGCTTATTTTTTCAGTAATAAAGCTTTTCAGATATTTAGCAATCAACGTCCTATTTTAACCCTCTCCCAAGACATGATTAGAAGCATTGATTTTAAAGGTAGAGTGATCATTAAAAAACACATTAAAATACCAGAGATCTATGAAGTTGAGCTCAAAAATACCTTACTTGATCGACAATACTATTTACTTTTTATCATGAAAGATAACAGCAAACAGAAACTCAATGTTGGACTAGGTTTTATGAAAAATGAGGATGTTCTCGATTTAAAACAACAGTTAGACAAACGCATTAGCGCAAAAGCAAAACATATCCAGTAAAGCGTAAAGGACGAGAGAATTTAGCCGCATTTTATGACACAGATTAAGTTAAAATATCTCAATTTTAAATTTTGAGTCTGCATCATGTCATCAAAAGATTGGTTATCACAAGGAACACTGGTACTCGCAAGCAATAACAAAGGCAAAATTGCTGAATTTGAAAAATTGTTTGCTGAATTGGCTTTACCCGTTGAAGTGATTCCTCAAGGTCAACTGAATATCGAAGACGCGATTGAAGATGGCTTAAGCTTTATTGAAAATGCAATTATCAAAGCACGTCATGCGAGCCGTATTTCAGGTAAACCTGCGATTGCTGATGATTCTGGGATTTGCGTTCCCGTATTAGGTGGAGCACCTGGAATTTACTCTGCACGTTATGCAGGTGAACATGGCGATGATGCAGCCAATAATACAAAATTGCTGGAAAACCTTAAGCCTTTACGCCAAGACGATCAAGCGATTGAAGCAATGTTCGTGTGTGTATTGGCATTGGTTGAACATGCAGATGACCCTTTACCACAAATTTTCCAAGGGATCTGGCAAGGTGAAGTACTAGAGCAAGCTCGAGGTGAAAATGGCTTCGGTTATGACCCACTGTTCTGGTTACCCGAGCTAAATATTTCAAGCGCAGAAATGAGTAAAGCAGAAAAGAACAAAATTAGCCATCGTGGTCAGGCGATGCAATTGTTTAAAGCAAGCTTGAAATAAGCAGTTAAAACCAGCCGTTTAAAATCATACGATTTTGTTAGATTCCTCCTCGCCTTTGAGCAAAGGAGGAATATGATGGATATCGCTAAAACTTATCTAAAACGAAGCAAAATAAACCAATCAACCGATAAAACTATAAAAAATGAATCAACACACCATATAGGATGCATACCACACAACTGACTATCGTTCCCGAAGCAATATATTTTGCTGAAACCCCAGTGCCTTGATAGTGGGTTTCCAATGCGACAATATTGGCAGCTGGCGGTAAACAAAACAGTAAAAACATCACCCCAATATATTGATGGATCTGTGGAACAGGTAAAAAGAAATAAGCCAGACTGCACAATACAACACCACAAACTAACTTTAATATTGCGAGCTTAGTACTGGACAGTAAATCCTCGATATGGACTTTGGTTTTTCTTAACCACATCCCCAATACACACATACCAGTAAAACTCATACTCCATTTAGCCAGAGTATAAATCCAATTAATCCAATCATTTGTCTGAAACTGTTGCACATCAAAACAACGTAAAAGCCCTGCAATGATCAAGGCAATCACAGGTGGCGATTGCAGTACTTTTTTGATAAGCAATTGTTTGGATTGCGGGGCTGAACTTACCGAAGTCACAGCCCAAGAGTTTCCAAAAATTGAAACCCCGATATAGAGTGGTATCATCAGCATACTATTGTCTGGACCAAATATAGCCAAGGCAATCGGAAAGCCGAGCCATGCCATATTGGTATAGCTAAAACACAATGAAGCTAAACGATCTTTAGACAGCGTGAGATAAATAAAGAAAAGCGTAAAGCATGAGAAAAAAGCAAATAAAATTAAAGCAATACTGCCCGATTTATAAAATACCATATTGTAAATAATCACAATCGGGATAAATAAGCGAGCCAACAGCAAAGACATGAGTGATTTTAAGTTTACTGAAAATTTGCTATTTGCCAGTATCAGCCCACAGATAAATGATAAAACTGGAAATAACAAAGCCACAATACAACACCTTATTCTCAAATCATGAACATACTAGCATTTTCCAAATACAGATGATGTTTAACATATCAAAATAATTTATAAATATTGTCTGTCTTTAAATTGAAATATTAGTGTCACTTTTTTGTCATGGATAACTGTTGTTATAGCTGTTATTAAATAGGAGTTAAAACTATGGCTGGATTATCGATTTGGCATGTACTTATTTTTGCAATTGTTGTGATTCTACTATTTGGTACATCAAAGCTGAAAAACTTAGGTAAAGATGTTGGTGGTGCCGTCAAAGATTTTAAGAAATCAATTAAAGAAGAAGAGACAACA
The DNA here is from genome assembly GCF_048551735.1 of Acinetobacter legionensis. Classification (NCBI taxonomy): domain Bacteria; kingdom Pseudomonadati; phylum Pseudomonadota; class Gammaproteobacteria; order Moraxellales; family Moraxellaceae; genus Acinetobacter; species Acinetobacter legionensis. Next base: position 18,338 of record NZ_JBIMBV010000024.1, on the reverse strand, counting down.
ACTGCTTCACTGACTGAAACGCGTACCCTAGAACATCAAACAAGCAATACTGATGTGAACTCTACAGTAAAACACTAATCGGTGAGGCGTAGATCATGTTAGATGTTGGATTTTCAGAACTGTTAGTGTTTGGGATCATTGCTCTGTTGGTATTGGGACCAGATAAACTTCCTGAAGCTGCGCGTTTTGCTGCCAAATGGTATAGCAAATTTAAACGTGCAATTAGTAGTGTCCAAAATGACATCGACCGTGAATTACGTCTTTCTGAATTTAGAGAACAAATGCAACAAGAGATGCAAAAAATTCAAGAACTTGAACAAAAAATGCAGGCTCAGATGCAGGAGTTACAGCAACAAAAAATTGCTGTAGAACAAGAAAGTCATCTCGCAATAACAGACAATAGAAAAATTCACACGACTTATCATAAACTTGATATTACGGTTCCCGCTATTTATATGTCAAAGACTTGGTTAGATAAACAAAACTGTACTGTAACTCGACCACAAATTGTTCTTGTTAAAGAAGTACCGCAATTGAAGGTGGCTGTATGAGCGACTCATTAGCACCACAAGTACATGATGCCTCATCTACCGAGACGCCGCCTTTAGATGCGATGCCGATTACTCAACACCTGATGGTGTTACGTAAGCATTTATTTAAAATTGTTGGCGCGCTCATCGCTATATTTTTTTGTTTATTGCCATTTGCCAATAAGACCTATATTGCGTTATCAGAACCACTCAGAAAACAATTACCTGCAACCTCAACCATGATTGCAACTGATGTTACAGCAACCTTCATGGCGCCGTTTAAGTTAAACTTCTTTATTGCGCTGATGTTGGCGATGCCCTTTATCATCTATCAACTTTGGGCGTTTATTAAACCTGCATTATACGAAAAAGAAAAAAATCTAGCATTTCCATTGTTGTTTGGCAGTATTGTGCTGTTTTATTCAGGGATCGCTTTTGCTTACTTTATTGCATTGCCATCCATCCTGCATTTCTTTATCAGTGTTTCACCAGAAACCGTCGCGCCAATGACTGACATCAATAGTTATTTAAGCTTCTGTCTAAAATTATTTTTGGTATTTGGTGTGACCTTTGAAATCCCAATTATTACTTTAGTTTTAATTTTAGTTGGCTTCGTCACCACTAAAACATTGGCTGAAAAGCGTCGCTTTATCGTGGTGGGATGTTTCTTCGTGTCTATGTTTATTACCCCACCAGATGCAATTTCAATGATCATGCTCGCAATTCCAATGTGGATGCTATTTGAGCTGGGTTTATTGCTGGGTAAAGTGATTGAAAAACGTAAAACTGTAGATGCTTAACTATCAAAATAAAAAACTTTTTAATATTTAAATGACTTCTTTTGAGGTCATTTTTATTTTAAGTTTGTTAAATTCTTTTTTAGAAACAATTATTAAAACAAGTCTATTGCTTAATCTTCTGCCCTTTTATTCAAATACATTAGATCTATTTCACAAGTCGAAAAATGATCATGTTGAGTGAATTATATTGCGATCGAAAGTTCCTTCTCCCCTCGTGAGACGGATAGGATGAGAGCGATTTTATGCTGATCTATGCTTTTGATAAGCGTTTATAAAAGAAGCCTATTATTAAGAGCTCTTTGTTAAAAATCTCTATTTTTTAAAACAATTGAAAGTTAATCCAGTTTATTCAATTCACTAAGCAGATATCATGCTTAATCAGTCATAACCTACATTCTTATAGAAATTGAACAACGGAGTAATGGTCTAAATATAAATATGACAATCCTATTACTTTCTTAAAATAAGATTAAATTTAACCAATATTAAATATAAGAGTAAGAGATCTTACACATTTGTTCTGTATGTTTTTAAGCTGAATCAAAATCACATTTAATCAAGACTTAAAGCCAAAGGGAATCGTATGACAGACCTCACGCCATATCATGAAAATCAAGAGTTAGATAACAATACTTCGAATAACACACATTTCCGTGACATTTTAGAACAACGGATTTCTCGTCGTAGTTTAATTACAAAAACAGCAAGTGGTGCAGCTGCTCTCGCTTTAGCATCGAGCCTAGTCGGCTGTAATGACGACGATGACAATAACTCAACCCCAACAACGATCGTCAAAAAACCAGAAAAATTCACCTTTAACCCTGTTGCAAAAAACCTCAATGACATCGTCACTGTTCCTGCTGGTTATGAAGCAAATGTGCTTTATGCTTTAGGTGATCCATTAATGCAAACGATCCCTGACTGGGATGATAACAATGTTCCTTCAGGGGTCAGCTTTACAGCGCGTTCAGGCGATTGTCATGATGGTATGAGCTATTTTGGCTTAAATTCCAATAGCTCTAAATATGATGCTAAAGCGTCAAACCGTGGCTTACTGGTCATGAATCATGAATCATGAATACATTAATCAAACCTTCTTACATCCTAAAGGTGCAACAAAAGTAAATGGTCGTCGCCCAGAAGATGAAGTGATTCGTGAAGTCAATGCGCATGGTGTTTCCGTCATTGAATTAAAGAAAGATGCAACTACACAAAAAGTAGAGATTGTTAAAAGCTCTCCATTTAATCGCCGTATTACAGCGTCAACGGTCATGGACTTTGCAGGCACAGTTGCAGGTTCAGACTTGGTGAAAACCAAATACTCAAGCTCAGCAAAGCAAACACGCGGCACACATAATAACTGTGGTAATGGTTATACCCCTTGGGGAACTTACCTCACCACAGAAGAAAACTTTATTGGATACTTTGTGCGTAATAAAGGTGATGATGCAAAACGTAGTGCGGCTGAGATCATCGCACTGAATCGCTATGGTTTAAAAGATGGTGCCAGCTCACGTTATGGCTGGGAAACCGCGATTGGGGCAATCGAAAGCCAAGACTTATATGACCGCTGGAACTCTTCAATTACTGCTGACTCCGCAGACAAAGATTATCGAAACGGCGCAAATACCTTTGGTTGGATTGTTGAAATCGATCCGTTCGATAGTCGTTCAAACCCCGTTAAACGAACATCTTTAGGTCGCTTTGCGCATGAAGACTGTCGCTCAAGCCGTTTAATCGAAGGAGAAAATCTAGCCTTCTATATGGGCGATGACTCACGTGGCGAATATATCTACAAATTTGTATCTGATGCGAAGTGGGATGCAAAAGATGTAAATGGTGGCTATCGCGCTGGCGATAAATATATGAACAGTGGCAAGCTATATGTTGCGCAGTTCAATAATGATGGTACAGGTAAATGGATTGAATTGGCGTATGGTAAAAACGGTTTAAATGATAGCAATACCGTCTATCCTTTCAAGTCTCAAGCCGATGTCACTACTTTTGCACGTTTAGCCGGTGATTCAGTCAAAGCCACTAAAATGGATCGTCCAGAATGGGTTGCGGTGAACCCAGAGAATGGTGAAGTCTATGTCACACTAACCAATAACTCGAACCGTGGTACAGCACATGCATTAGATGCCGCAAATCCACGAAACTATAGCGACCCAGAAGGTGGTAAAGGCAATGTAAATGGTCACATTATCCGTTTCCATGAAAAAGATAATAAAACTACAGCTGAAAGCTTTACTTGGGACATCTACCTCTTTGGTGCTGAAGCAAAAATGGCCAGTAACATCAACTTGTCTGGGTTAAATGATAATAATGATTTATCTTCACCAGATGGTATGTGGTTCGACCCACGTGGTGTACTTTGGATTCAAACGGATGATGGTGCTTATACAGATACCACCAACTGTATGATGCTTGCTGCACTCCCTGGTAAAGTCGGTGATGGTGCAAAAGCAATAACATCTGCTGGGCAAGAAACGATCGTGGGTAAACAAGTCACTGATGAAAACCTGCGTCGCTTCCTAACAGGTCCAAAACAATGTGAAATCACGGGTGTCACCATGACACCCGACTACAAAGCCATTTTTATCAATGTTCAACATCCAGGTGAAGACTCACCTAGCTTTGATAAACCATCAAGTAACTGGCCTGCATCACAAAAAGATCCAAGCAACAAGACTGCTCGCCCACGCTCGGCAACGGTCGTCATTACTCGTAAAGATGGCGGTGTAATTGCGGGTTAATTAAATTTATTTTTTTAAAGCCATAGTGATAAAAGTTGCTATGGCTTTTTATTTTTCGATAGCACGCTGAATCTCGACTAACTCCCCCATATGTTCACCTTGTTGCGTTTTTTCAACCCAATCAATCTGAGTACTGCTTATTCTTAAAAAGTTGGAACAGCGTGTCCCATAAATTGGGCTTTGAATAAATGTTGAAGACAACAACGCTTCCATCTCAGGATTAATTCCAGTATTGGGCAGTAAATCAGGAATAATTTTTCGTTCATCTTCTAAAATATCCCAAACAGCGAATTGTAGATCTTGCTCAGAGATAGAAGGGACTTGCAACATGGGTAAAAATTCTTGGGTAAAGCGTTTACGTAAATGCTTGGTTTTTTCCCAATCATCTGACATCAAGCCATTTGAAACGACAAATACACCTTGGGATAACACTTGTGGGGCTTCACCGCGATTACTCATATAAACAGCTTGCTGTCGATCACCCACAAATAAGTTAAAACCCGCATAATCTCTTTGCTGCTTTTCCAATGCTTGTGCAAAACGAATTGGTGTTTGATCTGACGCTAAAAAGGCTTGAATCAAATAGCCACGCGTAGTGGGATAAGTTTGTTTATCAGCACCATCACGATAATTGGTAATCACTGCCCAACGTCCCTGTGGTGTAACCCCCATCCATGTTCCGCCTGATTGCAAATCTTGCCCTGCAATAATCGGACTGTTCGCCCATGACTGTAATTGAGTGCTTGGACGATGGTAGAATTCGTCACGATTTGAAATTAAACAAACAGGTAAATCATCCAAAACTTGCCAAGCCAATGCCACAATACACATAAAATACATTCCATGAAGTTTACACATTGAATGTACAACATTTTTAATATGTTTCAGCTAAAATCTGTGCAAAATAGAAAATCAAGGATTAGGAATGCTCACCTACCCGAATATTGACCCAATTGCGATATCACTGGGTCCACTCAACGTCCATTGGTATGGGCTGATGTATCTCTTGGCATTTTTATGTGCTTGGGGACTTGCTACTTATCGTGCTAAACAACGTGCTGACTGGAACTCTGAAATGGTTTCAGATCTGGTGTTCTTTGGTGCACTTGGAGTTGTGCTCGGTGGTCGTGTAGGCTATGTTTTATTTTACGAGTTTAGCAAATTTTTAGCAGATCCTATCTGGCTATTTAAAGTTTGGACTGGTGGTATGAGTTTCCACGGAGGCTTCCTTGGTGTAATGATCGCCATGCTTTTGTGGTGCCATAAATACAAGAAAACTTGGTTTGAAACACTAGATTTCATTGCACCCTGTGTACCGACGGGCTTGATGTTTGGTCGAATTGGTAACTTCATAGGTGGTGAATTATATGGTCGTCAAGTTTCTGACCCTAACTTTGCGCTAGGTATGATCTTCCCGACAGATCCACTACATTTGGTTCGTCATCCATCTCAGCTCTATCAAGCGCTGTGTGAAGGACTGCTGCTGTTCCTTATTCTATGGTTCTATAGTGCTAAACCACGCCCACGTTATGCCGTATCTGCAATCTTTCTAATGGGTTATGGCTGTGCTCGATTCTTTATGGAATTCTTCCGTGAACCTGATGCGGATCAAGGTTATATTTTGTTTGGTTGGATGACCAAAGGTCAAATCCTCTCATTCCCAATGATTCTGATTGGATTATGGTTAATTTGGTATGCTTACCAAAAGAAAATTTTTGACTGGGGTCCACAAAAAAATAATTAAGCCTTATGAGCTAAGTTGAAAAAGGTGAAGCTAAGCTTCACCTTTTTTATGCTAAATTATCATTATCCAATTTAAACGAAATCACTATGCTTGAATTTTGGTTTGATCCTAAAGTCTCGGTTGCAAAGAAGCTCATTTTTCTTATTTTATTGGTACTGGTCACTATTGGACTCTATTGGTACCAGCCTTTAACCCTTGATAATATTTTACTTTTTGCAGGTACAGGTATTATTTTTCTGATTTGTCGTTACTGTAAAGTTCATTTTGCAGCCCAAAACCCCACAGGATTTCTTTATCGTTTATTGACCTGGATTCCACTGGCTTTAGTTTTGGCATTGGTTTTTAAAAATATGAACAATGGTGAAATTTTGATCCCAGGCGCTCAAGGTATTGGTTTTATGGCTCTAGCAGTTTGTATTTTTTCACCACTATCCCTACTCAATCAAAATTCGTCTGAACAAGTCTCTAAATAATGTTAGATTTTTGGTATTCAGCGCGCTGTAGTCGTGAAATTAAAGTCGTCATTTCAATCTTAACCTGCGCAATAATTTATTATTGCACCACGATTGAGAAGTTAAGTCCAACGTTTACCGTGATGTGTTTAGCGATTGGAATCTCTACACATTTATTAAGAATGCTCGGGCTAAAAATCTCTAAAAATAATGTCTATACTCAAGGTTTCAAAATTTTATTTTCCATCTACCCTTTTCTTGCACTTATGCTTTTAATGGCTTTTTTACCTGCACAACATAAAATATTGACATCAATTCAAGCCCTTGGCTTTGCTGCTTTAGGTCTATTTATCATGTCAATTTATCAAAATCGCGCAAAACGTTTTGACTAAAGATGTTGTAAAAAAAAGCATTGCAATAAAAAAGGAAGCCTTTCATTCCAAAAGCTTCCTTTTTTATCTTTTAATCCGTAATAGATTAAATGATTTTGACTGTGAAACTAAGCAGCTAAACGATAATACTCATAGGTTACATTTGGGTCTTTATACACATCGTAACTACGCTGTCTAAAGTCAGAAACCCATTGAGAACCTGTAAATCCAGCAATATGGCCATAACGATGGCGACTGGTACTGTTGATGATATAAATATCACCTTCTTGAGGATTATCAAAGTCAGGACGGATTTGCTTATAACCAATCTCAGTTAAAGTCGAACCCCAATCTGAAGCCGCAACTGGATGATCAGAAAAACGTGCACCAGCTGATTCAAGCGCTATACGCACATATCTTGCACAACGATGTGCAGTAGTACTACGTGACATACTGACAAGTTTTTCAGTAAATTTACTAATATCGATTAAGCTTTCTTTCTTAAATGCTTCAGTTTGATTTTTAAAAGTTTCAAATGCTTTATTTTTTAAGTATTCATCTGGTCGAAAATTATTATTTTGATTTTCCGATCGAATCTGAATATGAACCGTGGGATTCACGTATTCATTCATATTAACATTGTGGTCGTAAATCATGCATTGTCCTCAAACTGCCCTTTTGAATTGATTCAAACTACCTTGTTTAAATCAATAACAACTTTTCACAAGCCATGAATAGTAATCAGCAATTCTTAAAATGTAGACTTAAAACATGTAAAAAAATATGTAAGTGTTAATAAATCTCATTTGTAACGCCTCAAGCTACTGAAACTGCTGACATTACACAATTCATCACTTGGGTTTGTTTGTTTAAAAATTAATCAATAGAGGTTTACTGGGCCGTATCATTAAAATATTTTCTTAATCTAATCAACACATTAAACTGTCAATTCAGTCACACTTTTGTTTTATGAATTCAGCAAAATCGTATGCCAAAGAAAGATTTTTTCAATAAAAAGCTGATGTTATCAACATCAGCTTTTTAGAAATTATGCCGTCGGTGCTTAATAACAATCCCAGTTATACACCACTTTAGAGAAATCTCTTTTTTCAAGATCATCCGGATGAATAAAGAAGTTCCCTACACCTGAGTCGCCCCACATGATCTCAATACCTTCAGCTTCACCTGTATCGATCTGCAACAGTAAAATATAATCTTGAATAGATTCATTGTATTCACGCGGATCAGATTGAGTAAAAAATGGATATCCACCTAAACGATGACCGCTTGCGGAAAAAACTTCACTGTACTCATCACAAAACTCTTCTTCATTATCTTTTTCATAAGGGTCTGTGACTTTTTGAGCAAAATCAAAATTATTCATATCAATATAGCTTTCAGCCTTCTCAAACTGAATCGCAGACTGTCCTGCGATAGGACTATAAATATCGTCCTCAACAAAACTTGGAAAATCGCTTTGTAAAAGTGCAAGATCTTGCTCAATCTTGTCATAAAAAACCACCCGAAAGCCATCTTGCTTTTTTTGATCATCAAAATTGAGACCATATAAATCATCATGCGGATTGATAAAAAACTGTAAAATTCCAGACTTTGGATAATGTTGATTTTCTGGCACTTCTGCAAAATTGATCTGCGCCAATAATTGTAGGTCATCCCCCTCCGCGCTCTGCGGATATTGCGTCTCTACAGGTAAATAGGGATTTCCACCCACTTTGCTTTGCCAAATCTGTAAATCTTCAGTCGGCACTAATGATATTTCTATACTGTCTTTTTTTGTCGCAATAATTTGCGTTTTATATGGCTGTAAACATGCTGGGAGCTCATTCAAATTTATACTCATTTTCAAATACTCTTAGTTTTAGCTGTTAGATGGATGCAAAACAGAAAATAATCTAGCTTAAAAAGAAACTCAGATTAGTATAAACTCTGAAGCTATTCAGAAACATTACGAATGGGTAATCATGCGACATAATCTGTCATTTATGTCGTATGGACGCCCCAAATTGGACACTATATGAAAGCGTATTTAGACCTTCTACAACATATCCTAGACGATGGCGGTGACAAAGGTGATCGTACTGGTACTGGTACTCGTTCTGTATTTGGTCATCAAATGCGTTTTGACTTGTCAAAAGGGTTTCCGCTACTAACCACTAAAAAGGTTCATTTCCGCTCAATTGTGATTGAATTGCTGTGGTTCCTAAAAGGCGACACCAACGTTCAATATCTTAAAGACAATAAAGTTTCGATTTGGGATGAATGGTCTACCGCTGAGCAGACTGCCCGTTTTGGACGCCCTGAAGGGGAGTTGGGCCCAGTCTATGGTCATCAATGGCGTAACTTTGGCGCTACGCAAAAAGATAATGGTTTGTTTGAAAATGATGGTTTTGACCAAATCAGTTGGTTGGTCAATGAAATCAAGACCAATCCAAACTCACGTCGTTTGATTGTGTCTGGCTGGAATCCAAATGAAGCAGGTAAAGTTGCCTTACCGCCATGCCACACTTTATTCCAATTTTTTGTTCAAGATGGAAAGTTGTCTTGCCAACTTTATCAACGTAGTGCAGATGTTTTCTTAGGGGTGCCATTTAATATTGCCAGCTATGCTCTACTGACTCATATGGTTGCTCAAGTTTGTGGTTTAGGCGTAGGTGATTTTGTCTGGACTGGCGGTGATACACATTTATATGTTAACCATTTTGAACAAGCGAAACTTCAGTTAACACGTGAGCCCTTACCACTGTGCCAACTCAAATTAAATCCTGAAATTAAGGATATTTTTGACTTTAAATTTGAAGATATTGAAATTACAGGTTATGAGTCACATCCTGCAATTAAAGCACCTGTAGCTGTTTAAATATTTTAATTCAGTCTTTCCTTATTCCCTCCTTGCAATAGGAGGGAAAATTTTCCAATGGATAATAAGCGAATTCATTATGACATTTAAAAACTTTGAAATTGTGCATGTCGTTGCAATGGATCAACAACGCTGCATTGGTAAAGCGAACGATCTTCCATGGCATATTTCAGCAGACCTTAAGCACTTCAAAGAAATCACCCAAGGTGGTGTTGTGGTGATGGGACGTAAAACGCTTGAATCGATGGGACGTGCATTACCTAAACGTGTCAATTGGGTGATTACCCGTGATCAGGATTGGAGTTTTGCTGGAGTTAAAACGGCCCATAGTATAGATGCTGCTTTGGAGCAAGCGATTCCTGATGTATTGGTCTCAGAAAAACCTGCCAGTATCTTTATCATTGGTGGTGGTGAAATTTTTAAACAAACCATGCACATTGCTGATCGTTTAGAGCTCACCCACATTGAACTCGATGTACAAGGTGATGCGTATTATCCAGAAATTCCAGCGGAATTTAAAAAAGTTGCGAGCGAGTCACATGTTGATGACAAAACAGCTATTGCTTTTGAGTTTGCAACATACCGAAAATAGCACTGAACTTTATGAATAAAAATAGTGGCTTATGGATAGCTTAAAAGCAAGATCAATACTGCATACACTTGGAATGGGGATAATCCATTCCTTGTTTAGCTTATTTGTCGTATTGAGCAGCCTGTGGTTTTGTTTCGCAATTTGGATTCAACATCCCTTAGGAAAGATTTTCAGTTATATCATCATCCCTATTTGGATTATTTTTGCACTGAGTATTCTTGGAATCTATTTTACTAAAAATATATTTAGCCGAAAAACTGACAGTTTGATCTATATCATCGCCTTTATTGTCAGCTTAGTCTGGTACTTTAATATTCCTGCGCAACAAGATCGTCAATGGAGTCCAGAAGTTTCCAGAATTTTTACTTACGAGCAGCAAGGTCATCTTGTCACGATTCATAATGTCCGTAACTTTAATTGGCACTCCCCTGATCAATATGACGAACGCTGGGAAACCAGAAGCTACAACTTAGATGAGATTACAGGCGTCAATATCATCACCTCTTATTGGATGGGACCACAGATTGCCCATACCTTGGTTAGCTTTGATTTTTTAAATCAGCGCCCACTCGTTTTTTCCATTGAAATTCGGAAAGAAAAAAATGAAAACTTTTCTGCAATTGGTGGTTTTTTTAGACAGTTTGAGCTAAGTCTAATCGCTGCAGATGAAAAAGATATTGTTTATACACGGAGTAATATTCGAGGTGAGCAGGTTTATTTTTTCCCGATTCAACTACCAAAAGCAGAAACCAAAGCATTGTTTGAAGAGTATCTTTTGAAATCTTCCGCTTTGGCAGAACATCCAAAGTGGTACAACACCCTAACCAGTAACTGTACAACTTTGGTTTTTGATATGGTTCAGGCAATTTCCCCTGAAAAATTACCAACAGATTATCGTTTATTGGCTTCAGGTTATTTACCCAATTATCTTTATGATTTGGGTGCATTAAATCATCAATGGTCAATCAAAGAATGGTATAAAAAAGCACATATCAATCCAAGAACAGCTGAATATGCTCAGTTTAAATATCAAAATAGCGATAACTTTTCTAAAGTGATTCGTTTTGGTTTACCTGATGAACATGCTCAATAATGTATAGCTTTAGTCAGCTCGTCTTTATGGTTTAACTCAATTTTGTTTATATAATCATTAAAATTAGGAGAATACGCATGTTTAAATCCATACTCGCAACCACATTCATCACAGCAACGCTCTTATTTTCTGGATGTGCATCTACACCAAGTGCTGATCAACAAAGCCAAAATTTAAGTTTGTTGCAAAACAAAAATTGGACACTCACGCATATTGGTGCAACAGAATATAAAGCAACACCAAATGCTCACAACGTACCAAGTATTCAATTTGGTTCGGATTTACGGGTAAGTGGTGCAGATGGTTGTAATCGTATTATGGGTGCATACGCCATCAAAGGACAGCACTTAACCTTAGGGCAACTCGGCTCTACTCGGATGTATTGTCAGGACACTATGAAACTCGCGGCTGACTATACTGAAGCACTCAATAAGGTGAAAGGTTATCAAGTCTATGACAAAACGTTAAAGTTAGTTGATCAATATGGGAATCGTGTTTTGCAATTTACAACGCCATAACATCGTCTAAGCAGTTATTTATATACACAGTTTAAAAGCTTAAAACGTTAGGCTTTTAAACACCTCAGATTATAGAATCCAATATCAACAATGAAATTGAATAAAAATTTTAACTCAATCAATGAAAGACAATAATTTTACTACACACGCTGTCTTATCATTGGGATTAGAATAACAACAACTTAAAATTTGGATATTTCTATGAAGTTCATTGGCCTTATCTTGATCTCATGCCTAATTTTATCTGCATGTAGTTCAATGAATGTAAAACCTACGGTTGGGGTAAGTATGGGAACATCTATTAAATAAAAAAACAGCGCCGAAGCGCTGTTTTTTATCAATAAAAATTATGGGCATGTAGTCGTATTGATACCATAAGGACTGTTTAAATTTGGTCCGAATGTCCCATCAGTACTGTAATCAGATGCAACTGAAGCCAGCCCTAAATTATATGTCGTTCTAAATGGTAATGTCGCAACTTGTGATGATGCGCCAATTTGTACATTAAGCCATTGAGCATAAATCTTCGGATAACGAATCACAAAATCAAATTTCCCTTCAGCATCCGTTGTATACGTTGCCGTAGCCCCTTGTCCTAAGAATGTTGGTACTTTAACGGGAATGCTGTTTACTTCATTATTGGTAATTGCACTATATGGCGCGGTTACAGCACAACTATGTGCTGAATTGATTGTTGTTAATGCAGGAAAGTCATCAGTCGTATCTGCTGGCGTTCCATTATTGTTCATTGGAATACCATTACTTAAATAAATATTTGGATTGTTCAAGTTATAATAACCACTACCAGGTCCAACCCATTTTAATACTGGATCAGAGCCAGGCACAGGTGCTAACGCCCAAATGTAACGACCTTTAACATAATTAGTTGGATTAATATCCATTTCCACTTTTTGATTCGCTAACGGCTTACCATCAAAATCGACAACACTTACTGATAAATTTTTCGTGTAGTACACACCGTCATTTGAAGATCCCGTTTCTGTAGGATTAACACCGATAACAATTGATGCAACTGGATTCTGCACAACTGACTGCACAACATCAATACGTGAAATTTGAGTTGCGTCTAAATACCCAGCTTCACTGAATGTCGCTGTTAAATTTAAATCATCAGCATCAAATGCTGCTGCAGTATATGTCGCATTACGTGCACTTTCATCAACCTTAACTTTAAATACTGCTTGTCCATTTTGGTCGGTTGTTAAACCAGATGCACCAACAATAAGTACCCCATTTCGAACAAAATCTTTGATATTCAAGTTGACATATTTATTCGCAACACCACCACCATTTTGATCGACTAAAGTCACCGTAACATTTGCTAGATCATTACGCACATTTAGTGTTGCTTTATTCGACTCGATTCGTAAATTATAACGCGCAGGTTGAGGTGCTGTTGGTGAAGGTTTAAATGCCGTTAAACGATAAATCTGTGTTGTTAAGGCACCATTTGTATTGGTATTACTTGCTGTGAGTTCAATACCACTTGCCAATAACAAGTCTCCATCAGCAGTATTACCATCCACTTCCACAGAGAAGAAAGCATTACCATTTGAGTCAGTTTTTACAGTCTGTGGTTTACTTGTATTTGTTGGGTGTCCATCTCCTGGTGTTCCAATAATCAATGTCGCAGAATTATTCGCCGCTAAGGTTACATCTTCATCTCTAACAGGAAGACCATTGTTATCAAGCAATTGCACTTTAACAATTGTTTTATCACCAGCAACACTTAAACTTGCCTTAGAAGAATCTATAGTTAAATGATTTGGATTCACTGCCTCAAAAACACTAAATTCTAAGGTAGATACAACATCAACACCCTTCGGATTTTTAATCGTACCTTTGATTTGAATTGCTTTAGAACCTAAATCAATTAATGCTTGTTTAGCAGCACTTGGAATATCTTTTGGAATCGTAATCGTAATCTGTGTTTGACCATTTGCTGCTGTGACTAGCGAATCATTACTTAAACGAATTCCTGCATCATAAGCTTCTTTATTTAAAGCTAAATTTACAGGATAGCCTGTATTAGCACCTAATTCATCTTTAACTGCAACTTGAACTTGATAACTTTTGCCAAACTCTAATTCTTTTTTATCAGCAGTTAAACGCAAGTTTACAGAATCTTGAGGGATAGCAACCTGAATCGAACCCGTCTGCTGAATACGATCACCATTATTACGATTTGTACCCACGACAGCAAACGTGATGCCATTCTTGATTAAGCTCGCATCATAAGCACCTTCAGCAACTCTAATGGTAAATTCAGCTTCACCCTTACTATTTGTTGTTAAATTGGAGTCTGACAATGAAACTCGAGAACCCGCTAAACTTGATAATGCAATCGCGACAGATGTATTTGGAATAATTGTTCCATTCTCATCTTTAGCAATTACTTTAACACGGACTTCTCCACCCAATACAGAAACGGTTTGAACATCATAGCTCAGACTTAACGCAGCCAAATCTGGAATGATAACCACAGGTTGAGAGATCTCAACTTTACGTGTAACGGTATAAGCAGAGCCATCGGTACGTACTCCTTTTACAGCCACGGTAAGGCCATTTGCAACTAAGTTTGCCAACTCACTTATATTATTGGCTTTCACCTTAATCTTAAACGTTGCTTGACCTTGGTCATTCGTTGTAAGTGTTGCCGCCGTAGCGAGGCTCGCTCCATTACTTGTCGCCGCATCATTTAGCCCGATAGACACTTTTTGATTCGGCAGCGCCTTACCATCTGTACCCAACGCATTAACGGTTACATCGAAGGTTTGTTCGTTATTTGCGGTTAAAATGAGGCTACCCAACATATCAATATTCAAGTGATCTAAATCAATTTCACCTTGAGCTGTTGGTGCTTTGAAATTGAGATTGACTGTACTTGCCGCGCCAACTCCATTGGTTGGTTTAGCAATGAGGCCTAAACCATTCTCAACTAATGCTTTTTGGGTTGGACTTCCACTTGCTTTATACTGATAGGTAAAGGTTGCATAACCTGTTGCATCCGTAAGTGCATCCGCAGAACTGGATAGACTTAATCCTAGGCTTTGCAACTCTGAAACTGAATATGCCTTTGAAAATCCTAAATTAACAGTCTCTCCTTTTAATGCACTACCTTTTACACCTGTAGCTTTCACTTTGACTACAATGGTTTGATCCTTAGTGTAATCATAGGCCACATTAATCGGGTCTATTGCAAGATAACTTAATGCTTCCTCTGACTTCGCTTCATCTTCTACTGTAATCTTAATGCTGTTTGTTACATTATTATCGGTGGTAAATGTTGCAGTAATACCTGCCGCAACTAAAGCTTCAACAGCTGCCGGCGTTTTAGCATTGGTTTTTAAGGTGTAAGTGACATAACCTGTTTTAAATTCCTGTTCTGCACTTCCATCAAAAGTAACACCATTAGAATTCGCTTCAGCATTTAGGCTCAGTTTGACCTTACCTTGAGTCGCGGCTTCACCTTTATTATTAATTCCTTTAACAGTAATGGTAATCGAATCATTTTTTGCATTAATCTGATACGAAGATGCAATTTCAAGACGTTGAAGTGCCTGCTGGTTTGATGCTCCAGTATCAGCAGTTGTCACTTTAACTGTTGCTGTTGCAAAAATATCTGCGGAGTCACTATAAGTCGCTTTTAAGTTAATTCCTTGTTGAGATAAGGCAATCGGATACGATGATGCAGATTTAAGGGTAAATACTGCATAGCCTTTCGCATCAGTTGTCACTTCTGCCTGATCAATCGTGACACCATATACAGCACTACTATCTGTAAAAGATAATTTTACTTTTTTATTGGTTAAAAGATTACCATCACTATTTTTTGCAACAACAGTAACTTGCGTCGTTCCACCTTGTGCAACGATAGGGCTATCTTGAGTAACTATTTCTAATTTTTGAACAATTTGAGAAACATCTTTAAAAGTAACTGATGCTTTTGCTTGGCTCTCAGCTTTAAACTCATCCACTAATTTAAAATCTAAACTTGACGAGGTTAATACAAGTTGAGCAATGTCAGCTGCCGTTAAATCACTATTCGCAGTAATATTAAAGGTTGCTTTGCCTAGCTCATCTGTTTTTAAGGTAGAACCATTTGTAATCGAAAATTTACCTTGCATTTCAGCAGGTAAAGCTAAAGATACAGATTGATTCGCTTTTACACCACCATTTTTATCTGTGACTTGGGCAGTAATAGAAGCTGAACCTTTTGGTAAATTAAGCACAACTCCCTGTTGGATTTTAAGATTATATTCACTTTGAATCGTGCTTGTTTTTTTAATATTAAGGGTATAAACCTGTTTAATTGTTGTTCCATCTACAGTTGCAGTCAGCTGTACTTTTCCAGAATTCGCATTCAGTGTAGGAATATTTAATTCAAATACCGCAACACCATCATCACCAGTCGTTACTTGAGAACTCTTACTTGTTACACCTAATTTTTCACTATCTGTAATCGATAAATTTACCAGTTTAGCAGCAACACCACCTTTATCACTGTTCAAGGCTTGAACTGAAATTAATACTTTAGAATTGTCATAAGCAACATCAATTGGTTTAGCTTCAGCATCTTGTAGCGAAAGCCCCAAACTTTCTACAACTTTTTTAGTATCCGTGGTTGAACCATTACCACCATTTTCTGTACCTGTTCCACCATTATTCTTATCATCCCCATAATATCCACCACCTCCACCGCCGCCACACGCCACTAAAGCTAACGAGGACGCCAGAACTGTTGCTTTAACCCCTAATTCTTTAAATTTTGTTAAGTAAATCATAATTTCATCCATTGTATTTAGTATAAGTTTTGCCCTAAAAATACTTTTATGGCTTTTACACGAAATGTACTCAAATCTACAAAACTTTTCAATCTAATACTTGTGATATATTGAAAAAATATAATTTGACGACACTCTTTATATGAATATTTTTTATAAATTGCTATTAAATCTTTAATTAATATTTCTTGTAATATAATTAAATGAGGAGAAGATATGTACGACATCATCATCATCGGCGCAGGTACAGCAGGTATTAGTGCATATAAAGAAGCAATCAAATATACATCTAACATACTGATTATCAATAAAGGTCCATGGGATACAACCTGTGTCCGTGTTGGCTGTATGCCAAGTAAAGTTCTCATTTCAACTGCAAATCGAATGTATGACATTCAAAATGCTAAAGAAGTCGCTTTAGAGGTAAAAGCAGAGATCGATACACGTCAAGTTATGCAACATGTCAGAAATTTACGTGACCGCTTTGCTCGTGCGACGCTTAAAGATGTAGAAAGTTGGGAAACTGCACATAAAATTGATGGCGAAGCTAAATTTGTAAATGCAAATACGGTTGAGGTCGATGGAAAACATTATCAATCTAAATCATTTATTCTTGCTGTAGGCTCAACACCGACTTATAACCAGGATTGGAAAAATAAAATAGGCAATAAACTGATCACATCGGATGAAGTATTTGAACTTGAGACTTTGCCTAAATCTATTGCCGTAATCGGTAGTGGTGTGATTGCAATTGAAATGGCTCAAGCAATGCATCGCTTAGGCGTAAATACGACTATTTTTGCAAGAAGCAAAAAAGTAGGGGTATTGAGTAGCCCTAATTTACAAGAAATTGCACAAACGGAATTATCCAAAGAACTTAATATAAAATTTGAAGTTTTACCTGATTCAATTCAAGATCTTGAAAATGGTGTTGAAATATCATTTATCGAAAATAATGAGTCTAAATCCATACAGGTTGACTATATTTTAAATGCGACTGGTCGTGCTACAAACTTATCAACCTTATCCCTCGAAAATATTGATCAGGCATTCTCAGATTTAAAACAATTACCGGTTCATCACAACACTAAACAATTGGCTGATTTTCCAATATTTATTATTGGTGATGCTTTCACTCAAACACCTTTACAACATGAGGCTGCGAATGAAGGAAGAAATGTCATTTCAAGTTGTTTAAATTTCCCCAATGTATACAACTTAAATAACCTATCACCTTTAGGTATCGTGTTCTGTAGTCCTGAAATGGGAATTGCTGGTCAAAGCTTTGCCTCACTATCAAAATCAAACATAGATTTTATTACAGGTTTTGCTTCTTATGAAAAGCAAGGTCGTGCATTGGTTTTAGGTAAAAATAAAGGTGCTGCTGAAGTTTATGTAGATCAGCAAAGCAGAAAACTCTTAGGTGCTGAACTTTTTGTTGAATCTGCTGAACATATGACTCACTTACTCTCTTGGATCATTTCCGAAGAACTAACAATTGATGAAGTATTAGCAAAACCTTTTTATCATCCAACTTTGGAAGAAGGCTTAAGAACAGCATTAAAACATGCCCGAAGACAACTTAAATAACGCTTTTACCTGAAGCTCTATTTTGAAGAATAGAGCTTTTATATTTTCTTCCAAACATTTCTATTTCATTATGCCACTAAACAGCGCACATAAAAAAACACCCCGTTCTCGCTAGAGACCGGGGTGTTTTAGATTTAAAAGCTGGCGATGACTTACTCTCACATGGGTAACCCCACACTACCATCAGCGCTAAGAGGTTTCACTTCTGA